>CAZHKN010000154.1:7210-12036 GCA_964532725.1 uncultured Occallatibacter sp. | reverse complement strand
GCGGAGTCGGTCTCGGTTGTTACCGCCGCCTGTTGCTGAAGACTGTATCCATCTCTCGTGCGCAGGCGATACTTCTCGAGGCTCTTGCCTACTAACTGCACTTTGATCGAGCGCCAGCCGCGATTGGGATTGGCCTGAGGGTAGTAACTGAGGGTATAGAGATGAGTGAGGTCATCCTTGATCGAGGAGAAGGCTTCTTGTTCCTGTCGCCAATTGCTTGCAAAATAGGCTTTGCCGCCGGTCGCCTTGCTCATGCGTTCAAAGGCGGCGGAGGAGATTGGCTCCGACTGAGCCTCGCGTGTGCTGACAATGTAGATGATGGTTCCCGTCGACTGGGCCAACTCGGCGACATCCTCGGGAGGAATTGAGCTGGCATTGTCAGGACCGTTGGAGAAGACCACGATCGCCTTTCGTCCGCGGAGCGGCGCCGCATCCTTCACGGTCAATAAAAGGGAGTTATAGAGCGCGGCATTGTCACCGGCGACGGTACTGCGCACACCGCTGACGACGCGGAAACGGTCCGGGGTGAGCGAGGCGGCGCGGGAGAGGTCGCGGTTGTAGGAATAAAACGCAATCTTGTTAGCGTCGGGCATTGATCGCACAAAAGAAATGATGGCATCCTGCGCGAAGACAAAACTACGGTACATATAGTTGCTGGTGTCGAAAAGAATAAAAACGTTGGCCCCGGCCAACCCAGGAATGGTGACACCGGCGAGAGTATGCTCCGGCTCATGTTTGTCAGGTTCGGGTTCTTTGACGGCGTCTGGCGCCCCATCGAGCTTAGCGGGCGGAGTGGCCACAGTCAGTTTCCGGGCGGATTCGTTGCCTTCCTCAAAGGTGGAAAGTTTCTCTGAAATGTTGTCTTCTTTAATAACGAAGTCTTCCGGGCGAAGGCCCGAGACATAGTTTCCTTTGTTATCGGTGACGGCAACGTTGAGCTGCACCAGAACCACGTTGACGCGGAAATGCGATGGCTCGTCCTGGGCCGCGAGGCGCGGCGAGGCGGCCAGGAGGAGAAAAATTCCCGAGCATAGCTCGAGGCAAGCGAAAGTTTTGTTAGAACGAATCATCCGTTTTGTGCTCCCATCCGCTGCATTTTTACAGCAGTTCGCGGATCGCTATGCCCTATTGGGTTCCTTCAAGGTGGCCGCTCCATCTTCGCTGTGCCGGCTTAAGGGCCGCGGTTCCGGGGTAAAATCTTTCTGAAAATGTCATAGAACCTTTCGCCAAATTACGTTCTGTTGCTTGCTCCGCGACGCGGGTTACTGTTCCCTCCATCCCAAAGTCCGAAGACTCCTCTTGCTCACCGCTAGAAAAGATCACTCGATGCGGCCCGGAATCTCCGTGAGGGCACACGTCAAAAGCCATTCAATGGTTGCGGTTTGCAGCCACGGCAATGGGAGAACTATCGATTTGCCCTGTCATCGCCGGCGCATGCAGGGTAATCTTCCCTTGCCGGAATTGAGCACCTGTTTCCTGCATGGCGCGCAACAAAGCATGCCAATCGTCCATGTCTGTAGCGAAGATGTTCGCGACCATATGCCGGGTCAGATCGGGGACCAGAACGTTGAGCATCACCGGTGAGTATCCCATTTCATCGGCGAGGCGCGCCCAGTAAAGGTTGCTGGACTCCCAGGATTCGCCAAAGAGCCGGCCATCAAACGCTCCGGAGACGGGGAATATTCCCGTGTCAAGCAGGGTATTGGTGTTACTTTGCGCCATCGCCGGATGCGGTGTGCCAAAGTCTTTCGAGAGACGTTCTGGACTGGCATGAGAGGGGGCTTTTTGAATGAGATCTTGCAGATCCCGGCCCGCATTTCCCCAAAGAGTCGCTTCTGCTGGAAATTTGCTGCGAAATTCGGCGGCCAAAAAGAAAGTGTCTGCCGGCAGCATTTGAGGAACAAGCGCAGCCGCGCTTTCTGGATGTCGCAGTGCCACATCCGTCTCTTCCAATCGCACCGGCGTTAAGCGATCAGAGAGGATGCCCAATACTTTCTCTCTAAGTTGCGGGTTCGATGCCGAAGCGATCAAGAGTTCTTCGCCGAAGCGTTGATATAGAGCGGCGGCATGCATTTCGTCCTGGCCGACGGCCCACCATCGTGGCATGACGGCGACTACCAAGAGTTCGGGCGCCACCTCCCTCCAGATCAATGCCTGGACTTTCTCCGGAGCAATGAAGTCCTGCTCCATTGAAGCCAGCGCATAGGGCAGATCGGCGAGTGATCCCAGCAGATAAGCGCCACCTCCCGCAGTAACGCCGATCCCAATCAGTTCCGGAGAACCCCAGACGTGTTCGACGCCCTGCACCGACGATGCCGAGAAGTCATGGGAGCGGACGAAAAGCGGATTATTGTGCAAAACCTGAGCGCCAGGGGGTTCATAGTATGCATAATTCAAGCCAACCAGCGTGTCCCTGAGAAAAGGGGTGAGCAAACCGCGCGCGTCTTCGAGCTGGGCGGGTGAGCCAGAAGAGCGAATGACCTTGGTCAGGTCGGTTCGTACCTGCAATTCCGCGTGACGGGCGGTGTAGACGATCGGAGCCCAGGCCGCCTTTTCGGTTCCAGTGAAGACCGGGCGGGGCATCTCGAATTCGTGCAGGTCCGCCGCAAGTGGAAGCAAGCTGTCGCCGACTGCCTCTCCGTGAGCCATCTGATCCAAGCCATCGTAGAGTCCGAAGAGCGTGTCGAGCGAAACCAAACGCTGGTCATCCATTACGGCACGAACTCTCCGAGCAAGTTCCTGATGTACACGCTGGCCGTCCTGACTGTTCTGCGGAGGACCAGCCAGCAGATCGACAACCTGATTCTGGGAGCCATGCTCACTGCCAGCGGCTGCGAGCAAGGTCGATTGCAGCGAGGAGCGGGCCGCGTCAAAAAGCTGGACTGAAGAAGAGATTGCGGAAAATGGCTGAACCGCGCTCTGCCATGAACGATTCAGGAGGTTTCCTGGAATCTGCCCCTGGCGGGCAAAGATCTGCCAGAGCCCGATGTCTGCCTGGAAAGCACCCAGTGCATTGGAGCGCAGAGTGGGGTTTGAGATCTTGTCGATACGTTCCGCCGCTTCGACAAAACGAGCGATGGAGGCATCGTCCAAAGCCGGGAACTCGGCGAAGATAGGGTACCAGTTGTTGAATTCAGAAAACCTGCCGGCAAGCATCCGCACAGTTCCATCAGACAACCTGTTTCCCGCAGGCCTTCCGTTGTCGATTGCGCTAAGAGTCAGGTAAATCCGCATCGGGTCTGCGGAGGCTTCAGCCGCGGAAGAAGCTACCAAGGCTTCAAGCAACTTCTCCGGGTTATCCCAGGAGTGGCTCCGTGTTGTCCATTCGCGGATATCGTTCAACTTGGACTTGCTCGTGAGGATTTCCTTCCAGATTTGAAGATTCCCTGGAATCTTCGGTTCGCCTCCCGCCTGCCATTGCAGGCGAGTGAAAAGCACCATGAGTCCGGCGTTCCTTGGGAAGACACCTGTCGCCGCATCGGTGATGCTAGAGTCACGGGGAGCCGACCGATAGGCATCGTAGAGGCGCCTGAGGCGATTTTCCTCAGTGAAGTGGCTCTGCTGCATTGGGCCGATACGCGACAGGGCGTCAAAATATGCCGCAAGCCAGCCATGATCCTTTGCAAACAGATGGGTAACGAACTCTCCAGACGAGTTTGGACTTGCTCCCACGAGCTCCTTCCAGGCTTGCTCGGCACTCGCTCCGGCGGGCACAGAAACTTGACCGGAGCGAATGCAGATCCGGGTTCCATAGAAATCAAGCAAAGGGGCGAAAGGAAGCAGTTTCCTCAGCCCAGGCGACTGCGCAAGGGCAATCCGTGTCTGCCGATCGTTTCGGGCCAGAGCGGAATAGAGGCGGTCCACATCCCGGTCGTGCAGCAGCACGTCGAGGATATCTGTCCGATCTCCCTTTTTCCCTGCCGAGAGCGCGATCCAGGTTTTTTCGGAGAATAGGACCGGAACCTTGGTCGCAGGAAACGCATAGGTAAAGGGAGCGCCTTTCTGGAGGGCCTCTTCAAGCGCCGTGAGGGGGAAGCCCGAGTCGATGGTGATAAAAGCGCGCCTCGGATTTTCAGTCACCAGGAAGGCGCCATTCGGGCCACAACCCTCCTGAAACCTGTATCCAAGAAGCTGAACCAGATGTGTTGCATCGCCGCAACCGGCAACGCGGATAGTACCGTCAGCGCCAGCCAGGGACTGAAGCTCTCGGGCGAGTTGCACATACCGATCAATCAGCACAAGGAATTCAGTTGGTCTGTCACGCTCGTAACCCAATAGAAAAACATTGCGAGCCAGCAACGGCAGCACTTCGGCGGGAGAAACCTCCTGGCTGATGCCGGCCATGCGTAGGAAGGGTCGGAGGGGACCCGGAATCTCAACCTCGTCCGCGGACGGGAATGGCGACAAAGCCTCCGTTGGGGTCTCTTCCTGTGGGGAGAGCCGGGGAATGCTCGTTTGCGGTGGCTTGTCAGTGCCCGCTGCGAAACAAGTACCGAGACAAAAAAGGCCTGCTGCAAATACATTGAGACAACGAAGAGGAAAGTTCATTGTGAAAACCCCTTCCGACCTGCTGTTGTCCAAGCCGAATTCGTGAACCAGCAAGTCACCCGTACTACCGCATGTGTATCCGACGAGGCAGTCCTCGAATCCGCGCTGCGGACTGGCTTACGTTTACGCTGATTCCCGAGGTGCGGACAAGTGAATGGGACTAGGCGCCAGTGAGGCTCTGGGAGATCGTTTCGGGAAGCCTTAATGTCACTGCCTCGGGAGCCTGATGGCGTCAATTACCCAGATGTGAAAGGAGACGTGGGGGAACTCACGCGCAC
>CAZHKN010000154.1:0-7200 GCA_964532725.1 uncultured Occallatibacter sp. | reverse complement strand
ACTGGTTAGCCATTGTCGCAAAATCCAAAATCAATTTGCAAGCTTATCTTTGGCTCGATACGTGCTCCACCAAGCCATTGAGGAAGGAGATACAAGAAATGTTGGAGGGGGATGCCCAATCGAGATCCCCCTCAATCATAATTTCGATTGAGACCGCCGGGCTATGCGGGGAAATTCCGGGTCTCTGCCTTCCGATGTTGCCCTCGGCAACATACCAATCTATTTTCAGATCAAGCAGATGACAGATAAGCCCGCGGAGGTTTGGTGTCAAGCCGAGTAGGCCTCGCATTCCCACGTCCATTCAGAATAAGCCGGGGCTTGACTTGCCGTTTTGCCATCGCGGTCGATTGTAATAATTTTGTCAATTCTGGGTTGCGAGCTGTTTCTTTCGAATATTTCATGGAAGCTGCGCATGGTGCCGGGTAGTTTGCTGGTGGCGAGGCCGCGAACGGGTTCCCGGCCGGGCCACCCCTCAGACGCCTGGTGTCTTCACTTTTTTGGTCGTCGTCGTGTTCACAGGAGCCCAGGCTCCCAAGTTGATGATGAACCATGCTGCTTGTCTTCCTGGGCAACAAGGTCGCCCGCGTCATGCACGCGGGGTGAATTCGCTCAAGGCTTCATGACGTTTCAGGTGTGCTGCAAACTTTGAGCACTCGGCCTGGAGACGCACTGGCATGGAGCCGTCACGTTCGAGGAATCTTCCCGAGTCAGTTGGGCGGGTATGAAGCAGGCGCTGATGGATTCCGGCCTTCTTGGGTAATGCAATATAATCCCGTCCAGTTGTAACAATTATTGAATAGCACAACATTTGTTCGCTCGATGGAGAAGCAAAATGGTGACTCGACGTGAATTTATTGACACCCTTGCAACCGGAACCGCTGGATGGGCGATTGCATCGACGGCCAAGAGCTATGGCCAGATTCTCGGCTCCAATGATCGCCTCAACTTCGCAATTATCGGCCTCAATGGCCGCGGCTATGCTCATCTTGATTCTCTCAAGGCAAATAAGGATACTGCCCGGGTCTCGCATGTTTGCGACGTTGACGGCAACATTCTGAAAAAATTTGCCGGCGACGCCGAGCGCGAGTTAGGCTATGCCCCCACCTCCGGCAGAGACTTCCGTCAGGTCCTTCAGTTGAAGGAGGTGGACGCCATCACCATCGCCACGCCCGATCATTGGCATGCTCCCATGGCCATCGCCGGCTTGCAAGCCGGCAAGCATGTCTACGTTGAAAAGCCGTGCAGCCACAATCCAGCCGAGGGCGCTTTACTCATCGAGGCGCAGCGCAAGTATGGAAAGCTAGTGCAAATGGGCACGCAGCAGCGCTCTTCCGCCCACACTATCGAGGTTGTCAATAGAATTCACGACGGTCTGATTGGCAACGCCTGCTATGCCAAGGCATGGTACAGCAATACCAGAAAGTCGATCGGCATCGGCAAGCCGGCGCCCGTTCCGCCGCAACTCGATTGGGATCTCTGGCAGGGACCCGCGCCGCGCAGGCCTTACACAGACAACATTCAGCCCTACAACTGGCACTGGTTCAGGATTTACGGCACCGGCGAGACCCTCAACAATGGCACCCATGAAGTGGACGTTTGCCGCTGGGCTCTCGGCGTCGATTATCCCCAGCGCATCGCCTCTTCCGGTGGAAGATACTACTTCAAGGACGATTGGCAGTTTTACGATACCTTGGTCACCAGCTACGAATACCCGGAGAAGATGATCTCGTGGGAGTGCAGGTGTTGCCAGGGGATGAAGCTCTACGGACGCGACCGCGGCGCAGCGATCATGGGAACCGAGGGCTCGGTAGTGATCGATCGCGGCGGCTATGAGATCTATGACCTGAAGGGAAACAAGACCGGCGAAGTCAAGATTCACAGCGCCGCCTCCACCTCCGACCTCATCGGTCGCGACGCCATGACCAACGCTCACTTTGCCAACTTAATTGCCGCCATCCGCAACGGGGAAAAGCTCAACGCTCCTATCGCCGTTGGCAACGTGGCCGTAACCATGCTACAACTCTCCAACATCGCTTGGGATGTCAACCGGGAATTACGTATTGATACGAGCGATGGCAAGATCCTCAACGATTCGCTAGCCATGAAGTCCTGGGGACGAGAATACGAGAAGGGCTGGGCGCCGCATCTCTGAAGCGTAAAATTCTGCAGAACTGTACATTGAGGAGTTATTCAGCCCATGAAACATACCCTCTCACGTCGCAAGTTCGTCCAATCCGGCGCGTTGCTTGCGGCAGCTTGCGCCGCCTCCAGCACCACACCCTCTTTCGCCGCGCCAGAGCATGCCTCCGGAAGGCCGTCGCCCATTCATCTCGGGCTGGCCAGTTACACCTTCCGCAACTTCACCCGCGCCCAGATGATCGGCTTCATGAAGCAGCTCAACGTCGCCGATCTGAACGTCAAAGATATCAAGGATCATCTCCCCACGGACCCGCAGGAGGAGGCCAAAGCGTTAGCTGACTATGCCGCGGCGGAGATCAAGCTGCACGCCGCCGGAGCCATCTACTTTCGCAATAACGAGGACGCCGATATCCGCGCCAAATTTGACTATTGCAAGCGGGCCGGTATCTCCGTCATCGTTGCCGGCGACCCGACTCCTGAAATGCTGCCGCGCATCGAAACATTCGTGCGGGAGTACGATATTCGCATCGCCATCCACAACCACGGCCCTGAGGATAAGCTATGGCCCTCGCCGCTGGACGTGTTGAAGTCGCTGGAGCATTCCGACCCGCGCATCGGCTGCTGCATCGATGTCGGTCACACGGTGCTCGCCGGCACAGATCTCGTTGAAGCCATTCGCCAGGTGGGGCCAAGGCTCTTCAATGTTCACATGAAGGACTTAACGGACTTCCACAGCAAGGAGAGCCAGGTTGCTGTCGGTGACGGCATAATGCCGGTGCGCGAGATGTTTGCTGCGTTGATCGCCATCAAGTACAAAGGTTTCGTCGATCTCGAATATGAAATCCATGCAGACGATCCCATGCCCGGCGTCACCAGCAGCTTTGCCTATATGCGGGGAGTTCTGGCGGGCATGGATTACACCGGCCGCGGTTGAGGAGCGGCTTGTTCCACCGGCTGAGTCAATCATTTATGCGACCGAGCCTACAACCTGTCTCATAAATAGCACTCTGCAAATTTGCCGACTGTGAGACCCGCATCAAAGCGGGTTGAATGCACTTCGCGAGTCAAAGAATTTGGTTTATGAGACAGGTTCTAAGCAACAATCCACGATCCGATCACAACTCACTGCACTCGACGGCTGACAACTCCTGCCTCGCTTAGGAATGCGCCTTGTGCTGCCTGCTTCTCGTCGCGATCATCTATTGAATTGTTCCACGTGTGTAAAGTGAGTTGCTTCAGATGGCATGCCTACTCCCTGTGCCCAGGAGTCGCAGTGCCGCGGATAATCACCGCAGCGGATTCGCTCAGACGGAACACCTCTGAGGGTGGATCTAGAATACGGACGCGCACAGGAAAGCGGGATGCCAGATGCACCCAGTTCAAGGTGCGTTGCACGTCAGGAAGGCCCGGCGCAGCCAGGGACCCCACGAGGTCGGTATCGGGAGTCACTCCGAATCCGACGCTATCGACGACACCTTTGTAGAGTACGTTAGGACGCGACATCACATAAACATCGGCGGGCATACCGGGCCGGATGTGATGCAACTGTGTCTCGCGAAAGTTGGCGATGACCCACCAGGTGCGCGTATCGATGAGAGTGAAAATATGCTCGCCGGCAGTCGCGTAAGCGCCCTCTGAAATGGTCAGGTTCGTCACGCGCGCGTCGAACGGAGCAACGACGTGACAATTGTCGAAATTGTATTTTGCAGTATCAATGGCTGCTTGTTTACCAGGAGACTGTCCCTCCAGCGGGTTCAGCGTCGTCACGTTATGAGACGCCTGTTCTACCTGTTGATGGCTTTGCTGGACGAGGGCTTGTGCCTGCTTCAATTGTGCTTGCGACGCGAGGAGTCCCGCTTCTGCCAGGGTGAGTTGCGATTTGGCCTGGTTCGCCTCTTGCACGCGCGACCTCTCAAGGGTGCGAGCCTGGTCGACTTGATCGACGGTGACAAATTGGCGAGCCAAAAGAGGTTCAATGCGGTGCAGGTTGTTCGATGCGTATTGGAGCTCAACATTGGAGCGTTCTACCGCAGCTTGTGCATTTGCGACATCCGCTTTGGCCTGCTGCACCGCGGCTTCTGCGTGTGCGAGACCCGCATCTGCGCCAAGCACGTTTGCCTTCGCCACATCGACACCGCTGGTCTTGGCCGCTATGATGCGGCGCTCGTCGCCGATCTGGCCCGCTAGTGTAATTTGATCAGACCGCGCGCGGGCCAGAGCGTACGCGTAAGGACGGTCATCGATATCAAACAGCGGCGCGCCGGCTTTGACAAGTTGATTGTCTAAGACATAGACATGCATTATCGGACCGTTGACAAGTGGGGCCATGCCAATGTAGTTGGCAAAGACTTCAGCATCGTCGGTGCGAGGATCTGCGTTCACCTGGCGAATAGCCACGAGCGAGGCAATCGCGGTGCTTGCCATGATTCCGATGCTGATGGAGCTGCCGATGATCTGAAGACGGCGATACGGCACGGTTCCTCCTTCGATTAGTTAAAGAAAATGAGCCAAAGAGTTACGGCGAAAAGCAGTACAAGGCATGGATAGACAACAATCGGCCAGAGGATCTCCTTGTCGAGTGCAAATCTCGTGAAGATGCGGTTGGCAATAACGGAAAGGATGATGCCCGCGAAAATGCAAATGAGCCAGGACGGGAAGAATGAACCGAGAATGTTGAAGGTGGGCGCACGTCTGCAGCCTGCGATTTCGATCGTCAGCAGTGCACCCGGAAGACTCGACCAGCGTTGTAAGCGGCTCACAGATTCACGTTGCTCCTTTTTTACGAAATTCTGCATTCATGGCGCGGGGTTCCAATGCCGAGTCTGAATGAAATCGGCCGTTTGAAAGGCGAGATTGGTGGTTGCGAGCAGCAACTGCGCGCGCGCTGAAACATCCTCGGATCGTGCCTGCGCCAAGGTTTTTTGCGCCGACACGACATCCAGCAAATTGCGGACACCGTAACCGTAGGATTCATGTGCTGCTTCGTATGACTCCTGCGAGGCGGTAAGGAGGGCTGCCGCGGCCTGCTGCTGCCTGAGTGCGGTGCGCATGCTGCTATACGCCGCCCAGACTTCGTCGGCGATCCGGTCGTGGAGGGCATCGATCTGTGCCTGTACCGTCTTTTTATCGGCATTCGCTTGCGCGATACGATACTCGCGGCGCGCACCATCGAAGAGATTCCATCGTAGTTCTAATTCGGCGGTCCAGGTTTCACCTTCTGCATAGCTTCCCGGAAGAAGATTCTGCTGCCCGTATAAGCGCCCCAGTCCTCCATCTCCCTTGAAGCGCAGCCACGGGAAGTACTCCGATCTTGCCTGTTTGATCGCAGCGTTTGCTGAGCGCAAGCGCGCCAGTTGCTGCAGCAAATCAGGCCGTTGGCTGAAGGCCCGATTCATTTCCTTATCGACAGAATCCGCGATGGAAGACGGGAGTTTGAGTTGGTCGATGCCTTCAACCGTAAACACGGCGTCAGGATCGACTCCGAGAGCAGTGGCAAGGTCACCGCGCGCAATATCGACGGCGCCAATGGCGGCTTCCAGATCGAATTCTGACTGGGCGCGGGCCGCCGTTGCTTCAAGTGCATCGGGCTTTGTAGCCAAACCGTTTTCAAGACGGGCTGTTGCGTCCTGTTCAACGGTCCGAGCATTTTCCAGGCTGAATTCGGCTGCCTGGCGCTGCCCCTGCGCGTTGAGAAAACGGTAGTAAGCCTCGGCAACCTGATAGATAATGCGGCGATGCGTGTCGTTGAATGCAAGATCTGACGCCAGCAGATTTGCCTTCGCAACGTCGATCTCTCCACTGCGCCCGCCACCATCGAAGACCAGATACTCCACGTGGAGCACTGGCTCAAAGATACCTTCGGTTTGGCGGTTATAGTATTCGCCGATCAATGTAGCTGTTCTCAGTGAAACCCCGACGGCGACCGCCGATAAGGTGGGATAGAGCGAACTTCTTGCGATGCCTAACTCGTCCGCTTTCGATTTTGCTGCTTCCCAGGCTATACGCGTCTCGGGATTGTGTAGTTCAGCAAGGTCGATCAATTCAGCCAGCGTATAGATTTTGCCGGACGCAAAGCTGATCTGGTCGTGCGGTTTTGTCACGGACTCTTTTGCGAGCGCATGCGCTCCCCTGGGTTGCCAAACAGCATCTGGTGCAGGCGGGATGCCCTGCGCGACGACACCGGCGGGGAGTATTGCGGTCGTAATCAATGCAGTCGCCAAAAGCCACCCCTCCGTTGTATTGATTGAAAACATCATTCTTATGAACCGGGTCTGACGGATCTGTTTTTTCTGGCGCATGACTCGGTTACCTTTCCGGCATTGGTACGTTCAATTACTGGCATTGAGGGTATCGAATCGTCCCAGCATACTCGATAACTGCCAATTGTGGTGCGTGCCGTGCGTGGCGACAGCCGGACCAATCTCGTTCAAATCTCCTGAAGCAGCGCGCAGGTCACGTCTCTTATCCGCCGATTTCGAGCTAAATGAGTTCGTAGTCCTGCTGTAAGAATTGCCTGCGATCCTTGCGACGCGTAAAGTTCGATACTCTGTTCCAGATTCTGCAAGGACTTGTCGAAGTTATTCCGCGCCTCAGCCAGCTTGCCATCGAGCCGATTTGCCATGCCTTGAAGTATCCGGGCAAACTCTTCGTCGAATTCCCGCTGCGCCTCATATATGGGATCGGGTAAATAAAAACCTGGCAGTCGAACACGATAATTCCACGCAGAAATGTGCAGTACAAAAAGTACGCTCAACCGCGGCTGCCAGCGCTGAATTTGATCCCGCATTACGAGATTCCGTTCCCGCGAAGGTCCAAATTCGAATAGAAGGTGGTCAGTCTGCGCCCTTACGTTTTCGAAGCCTTTTTCGATCGCGTCGCGAAGAGAATAACCTCGCTCGATCGCAGTTCGCAGGTTTTCGGCAATGGGCTCTCTCGCAAATTGAGCCAGCAGCCGAAGCGTCGAGATGAAACCTGTTTTCATCGACACCGCTGCGGGCGCCCCCCAGAGCCGGTCAAAAACCAGCCACATCATGAACAGGCCGAGCAGTATTCCAGCGACGC
>CAZHKN010000153.1:0-12042 GCA_964532725.1 uncultured Occallatibacter sp. | reverse complement strand
AGTGCGGGTTGCCCAAGAAGATGGCGCTCGAACTCTTCAAGCCCTTCATCTATCACCGCCTGGAGCAGACCGGTCATTGCACGACGATCAAGCAGGCCAAAGAGATGGTCGAGATGCAGGAACCGGTGGTCTGGGACATCCTTGAAGAGGTCATCAAGGATCACCCGGTGCTGCTGAACCGCGCCCCAACGCTGCACCGTCTGGGCATCCAGGCCTTTGAGCCGGTCCTCGTCGAAGGCAAGGCCATCAAGATTCACCCGCTGGTCTGTACCGCCTTCAACGCCGATTTCGACGGCGATCAGATGGCCGTGCATATTCCGTTGTCGCCTGAGGCGCAGATTGAAGCCAGCGTGCTGATGCTGGCCTCGCACAACATTCTCTCGCCGGCCTCCGGTTTGCCCATCACTGTGCCTACGCAGGATATGGTTCTCGGTCTCTACTACCTGACCAAGGCCAAGGTCGGCGGCAAGGGTGAGGGCCGCGTCTTCGCTAACACCGAAGAGATTCTGATGGCCCTCGAAGCCAAGGAAGTCGAGACCCTCTCGCCGATCCGCCTCCGTTACACCGGGCAGGTGCTGGATATGACCACGGCCTACGACGATCAGGATCTGACCCACACCGAGGCAGTTGACTTCAACAAGGAGTACATCTCGACGACGGTCGGCCGCGTGATTCTCAACGACGCTCTGCCGCCGGGGATGCCCTTCGTCAATGGTCTGTTGAAGAAGAAGGGCATTGGCCAACTGGTCAACTATTGCAACCAGAATCTCGGCCTTGAAGTTACGGTCGCGATGCTGGACCGCATCAAGTCCCTCGGCTTCCAGTACGCCACGCGCTCCGGCCTTTCCGTCGGCCTTGACGACATGGTGATTCCGGCCAGCAAGTACACGGTTGTGGACGAGGCCGACAAGAAGGTCATCGAAGTCCAGCAGCAGTACATGGACGGCGCGATCACCAACGGCGAGCGTTCCAACAAGGTCATCCAGATGTGGTCGGCTGTTACCGACCGCGTCGCCGACGAGATGTTCGGCAACATGAAGCGTGCCGACCAGGAAGGAGCCATGAACCCGATCTACATCATGGCCGACTCCGGCGCTCGCGGATCGAAGCAGCAGATTCGTCAGCTCAGCGGTATGCGTGGATTGATGGCCAAGCCGTCTGGTGAGGTTATTGAAACGCCCATCACCGCGAACTTCCGCGAAGGCCTCACCGTGTTGGAATACTTTATTTCAACCCACGGCGCTCGTAAGGGCCTGGCCGATACGGCGCTCAAGACTGCCGACTCCGGCTACCTGACCCGCCGCCTTGTGGACGTGGCTCAGGATGTAATCGTCACCGAGTACGATTGCGGCACGGTTGAAGGCATCTATGTCGGATCGATTGTTGAATCCGGCGAGATCATCGAACCGTTGAGAGACCGCATCATTGGCCGCGTTTCGCTCGAGCGCATCAAGGACTACGACGGCAACGTGGTGATCGACCTGAACCAGCAGATCGACGAAGACATCGCCTCGGCGATTCAGGGCGCGGGTGTCGAGAAGGTCAAGATTCGCTCGGTGCTGACCTGCGAATCGCGCCGCGGCGTCTGCGCGCTTTGCTATGGGCGTAACCTTGGTTCGGGCCGTATGGTCGAGCTGGGCGAAACCTGCGGCGTCATTGCCGCGCAGTCCATCGGCGAGCCGGGAACGCAGTTGACGATGCGTACCTTCCACGTCGGCGGAACCGCCAGCCGCGTGCAGGACAAATCGCGCCTCGATGCCAAGAACAACGGCTACGCGCGCTTCATCAACCTGAACACCGTTGAAAGCAAGGACGGTTCGCAGGTCGCGATGAACCGCTCGGGTTCGCTGGCGATCATCGACGACAAGGGCCGCGAGAAGGAGCGCTACCAGGTAGTCTATGGCGCGCGCCTCAAGATCAAGGATGGCGATCACGTCAAACTGGGCCAGCAACTGGCCGAGTGGGATCCGTACACCTACGCGATCTTGACTGAAATCGGCGGGCCGGTGCAGTTCAAGGACTTGCAGGAAGGCATCACGCTCAACGAGGAGGTCGATGAAGTTACCGGCCTCTCGCGTTGGGTGGTTGCCGACTCGCCGGATGAAAAGCGTCAGCCGGCCTTCATCATCAAGGGAGCCAAGGGCAACAAGCGTTATCTGTTGCCACGCGGCGCTCACCTGATGGTGCAGGAAGGTGACGAAGTGGGTCCCGGCGATGTGCTCGCGAAGATCCCCAAGGAGTCCACGCGCACCAAGGACATCACCGGCGGTCTGCCTCGCGTTGTCGAACTCTTCGAGGCCCGCAAGCCGCACGAGACCGCGATCATCAGCGAGATTGACGGCGTGGTCCGCTTCGGCGAAGTGAGCAAAGGACAGCGCAAGATCTATGTCACTGCGGACAACGGCGACGAGAAGGAATACGCTGTGCCTCGCGGCATTCACGTCAACGTGCAGGAAGGCGAGAAGCTGCGCGCCGGCGATCCGCTGATGGATGGTCCCTTGAACCCGCACGACATTCTTGCCGTGCTGGGCGAAAAGGAACTGCAGGCCTACCTGGTGAACGAAATCCAGGAAGTCTACCGTTTGCAGGGCGTGGCCATTTCGGACAAGCACATCGAAGTCATCGTGCGTCAGATGCTGCGCTGGGTCAGGATCGACGAAGTGGGCGATACCAACTTCCTGCTCGAGCAGCAAGTGGACCGCTTCCGCTTCCGCGAAGAGAACGACCGAGTGCTGAACAATGGAGGCCGTCCTGCAATCGGGCGTCCGCTCTTGCTGGGCATCACCAAGGCATCGCTCTCGACCGACAGCTTCATCTCCGCCGCCAGCTTCCAGGAGACGACGCGCGTGTTGACCGAAGCCAGCATCAACGGCGCAATCGACAACCTGCGCGGACTCAAGGAGAACGTGATCGTCGGACGCCTTATCCCCGCCGGCACCGGACTCGAGTACTACCGCAATGTTCAGCTCTCTCCAGAGCTGGAAGAAGCGGCAGCCCGCGTTCAGCAAGAGGTTCAGTCCGAGTTCGAAGCTCAGGAGCGCGAACTGGAACTCATGCGCCAAGAAGGCGAAGCCGAAGAAATGGCCGCCGAATAACACCTGCGGTGGGCCAGCGGCCTTCGGCGTGACTTACGCCGGACTGGTTGCTTAAGCAATAATTTCTTCGCTCAAACTAAAAATGCCCGGCGCAAGCCGGGCATTTTTTTCATGCGCACTTTTCAAAGCTACAAAAGCATCTCAAGCGAGAACCGAGTTAATTACCGGGCACATTGGGATTCGTGAGGGACTTTGGTGCCTTGGTGAAAGAGCAATTGCCAACGTCCATCCCGGTGTACCCAAAGCGAACTCCTCAATGACTCGAGCGGCGGTGATCCCGCAACTTCCCTTACGGCACGAAAAGTGACCAGGACCGCGTGCTCCGAAACTGGATAGGCATCGAGGTTTGTAAGCGAACGGCCTACTGAGGACTCGGATAGCAAAAGATCTATGATCTCTGTCTTTGAAAATATCCTGCCGGAACTCCCGAATTCGCGAAATTCATCTGCAAGAAGCGAGGAAAGCTCCTGCGCATCATGGCGAATCTCATCTGAGAGCAGGCGCTGTTCAAGCTCGAGTAACGTCTGTCTGACATCCATTCTGTCTATCAGCTCCCAAGAAAGCGGTGATTCAAGTTTACTGATACCGCTCTATGATAATGAAGCTGCAATTGTGTCATGCACTGACTGCGGCGCCTGCGCTTCCGCGATCTTGCGTCTTTCGTTCTTGACCCGATACATGGCAGCGTCGGCGGCGCTGAGCAGGCCGTCGATGGTGCCGGCATCCGTGGGGAAAAGCGCGAAGCCGATGCTGGCTGTGCCGCGAATGAAAATCCCCTTGATCTCAAATGGGTCATCGAAGCAGTGCGACAGCCTGGCAACGATACTGTCCAGGTCCGACGAGCCATTGTGCAGGGTCACCAGAGCGGCGAACTCGTCCCCGCCCAGCCGGGCCAGCATATCGCCGCCCAGCAACTGCTTGTTCATCCGTGCCGCGACCTCTTTGAGGTAGAGATCACCGGCGCGATGTCCATAGGTGTCGTTAATGGGCTTGAACTTGTCCAGGTCAATGTAGATCAACCCTAGCGTTCTGTGCACCCGTCCAGCCTCTTCGATCCGGGAGCTTATGAATTTCTCCAGAGCAAATCGGTTGGGAATATCGGTCAGCAGGTCGAACTCAGAACGGCGGGTCAGCTCGGCATGGAGCTGGCGGCTCTCAATCGCCAGTGTTACCAGCCGCCCACCCACGGAGAGGGTTTCCAGTTCAGTCTCCTCTTGCGGAGCAACAGGATCGAACCCCGCATGAATCGTGCCCAACGGCGGGCCTGACCGCGCGGCAATCGCCTTGCGCACGATGCGCAGCTTGTCAGCCTCTGGCGGGCGGAGCCCCAAAACCGATCCATCGGAGGTCTCGCACCAGCACGGGACATCTTTCAGCCCGAAAGAGACCATGGCCGCGATTTCCTCGATGATCTCCGTAAGTGGCCGGACGCCATTGATGTCTTCCAAGATGCTGCTGCGCCGCCTTTCCAACTCAGCCTCGGCCTCGGCATTTGCTTTCATCACCACGGTCTGGCGGCGCATATTGCGCTCAAGAACCCACCCGCGGACGCCGGCCGCAAACACGATCGCGATCAAAATTCCTACCAGGATTAGTAGATTGCGCATATTCAGCAGCGACGGCCTGGCGATAATCGCGATGTCCTCCGGGGTGCGCATCAGGATCTCGAATGAGACCTGGCCGTTGAATGGATTCGCGTCTTCGGTGACGCAGATTCCAGTCACGCGCACACGCGAACCGATCGCGATCCGCTTCATCGACGGTAGCTTCAAAGGCGTAGCTGCGCCATTTACGAGCGGATGGCGGTAAACCGCGCTGAACGGCTGGCCATCGACGGTCAGCGCGAATTCGTCCTGCGAGGCTCCGCGGGCCGCTGTCATCAGCTGCCCTTCGACGGAGACAAGATCGATGATATTGTGGCTTCCGGCCAGTACCTTCGGAGTTGTCAGATAAGGCGTGACCGGCGCCTGAATGTGGCTATCCTGGATCTCGGCTTGAGATAGCGCCAAAAAGCCATTGTGAGCCTCGGGAAAGCCGGTTGCGTCCACTACGTCGCCGAGCTGGAAGCCATCGCGGGTCTGGGTCTCGATCCACAGGCTCTTTGCGCCGTCTTGCAGCACCACCGACGACCCTGACTGGAAGTAGGTGACGGTTCCATGTACTCGCACTCGCTGCGATTGATCCATGACCCTGCTGTGGGTGATCACCTTGTCCATCGGCGTCAGCGGGAGAGACCAGGGGTTGGTGCTTGCCGGTTTGATGACCTTTATTTCAGATGCGGAGTCAACATTGATCTGTACTCCATGCACCTGCATCTTGCCGTCGAATTGCCCGCCAGCGACGCCGGTGACTTCCACTTCGGAATCCAGGAGTTCTCTCCGCTGCTCTGCCGTAATCCCGGTTGCGACCACCAATATGGAACCGCCATCGGTCAGTAACTGGATGATGGAGATATTGGAGTTCTCATACGGATCTGTTTTATCCGCAGCCCGAATGATGCCGCGCACCGTGACCAGCAAGCAGTCCTGCTGAAAATGGATCAGCTCGTCAAAGGTGGCTGGCACCGGTTTGGGCGGCGTGCCGTGGCGGAGCACAGCGATGCTCTCGCTGATTACGATCGGGTCGAAGCTGCCTTCGGTCTTGCCGCGCACGAAGATGCGATCCCCGGGGAGCAGCAGATCCGTCTTGGGGAACACGTACATGCCAATCCCGTCGTCCTGCACAAACAGCACATTACCGGGCTTGCTGAAGAAGGTCACAGTGGCCTCGAAAGCCACGGGAATCCCCTTGTTCGCCTCCGCATTGCTCAGGGCGCGAATGGCGCGCACGCTGGTCAGCGGAGCGGGCGAGGCGGCCCAGACAGTCGCGCTCCATCCGGCAAAGATAGAAATCGCCAGTACCCATCTCTTCATCGGCATCCACTCAGCGCAACCCGGCGCGGACTGCTACTCAAGTTCATCGGCAAGAACCCGGACTGGATCAATCCATTCAGCGAATTAAACCTCTCTGAATCAAGAAGGTGTATCTTGAAGCCGTGGTCTTGCCAAACTCTTCCATCGATCTGCTCTAATAAAGCCGAAGGAACAGAGATCTGGGGATTCCCGAGATCCAGGCCATCGGTCTCAAGCTCGGCCATTTCAGCAGACTGTGAATCAGGCGGGTAATAAGCCTCTGAAACCGCAAAGCAAGGAGCTTGTCGCATGTCGAATCAGGAAGAGAGTATTTCTGTGCGGGTTGCCTTCCCCCATACCGGAACCCAGGCCTCACCCACTCGCCGCATCCGCGTTCTGGGAGTTCCTCTCGATATGGGCGCCAGCCGCCGCGGCGTTGATATGGGACCATCGGCAATGCGCGTGGCCGGCCTCGAGGCCCGCCTGGAGGCGCTGGGACATCAAGTTACCGACGGCGGCAATATCCGCGTGGAAATCGCCGAGACGCAGGCCTCCGGCAGCAAAAGCGCCCGCTACCTCAAGGAGATCGCAGAAACCTGCACCCGCACGGCGGAGGCTGTTCTAAAAACACTAGAAGACGGGGAAACTCCACTGGTGCTGGGCGGCGACCACTCGCTCGCCGCCGGCTCCGTCTCCGGAGTGGCCGAGTTTTACCGCCGCCAGAACCAGAAGATCGGCATTATCTGGATCGATGCCCACTCCGACATCAACACCCCTGAAAGCTCACCCTCCGGCAATGTGCATGGAATGCCGCTCGCGGCTCTGCTCGGCCTGGGACCGGAGCCGCTGAGCAATATCTTTGGCTACGCTCCTAAAATTGCCGCCGAAAACACCGTCCTCATCGGTGTCCGCGATATCGACTCCGCAGAGCGCGAAAACATTCGCCGCGCCGGTGTTGCCGAGGTCTACACCATGCGCGACATCGACGAGCGCGGCATGAGAACGGTAATGGAAGAGGCGTTGCGCGCAGCCGGTCGCGGGACAGTTGGATACCATGTGTCGCTGGATATGGATTGGATCGATCCCGAGGACGCTCCCGGTGTCGGCACCCCCGTGCGCGGCGGCGCAACCTACCGCGAAGCTCATCTGGCAATGGAGATTCTCGCCGATCATGGCCGCCTGTTGAGCTTTGAAATTGTCGAGGTCAACCCGGTGATCGACGAGCACAACCGCACCGCTGATTTAGCTGTTGAACTCGCCTGCTCGGCCTTTGGAAAAAAGATTCTATAGCGTGTCCGCGCGGGAGAATAGAGCATTAAAAACAAGAAACTCAAAAGCTATTTTTCGGAATGTGCGGACTGATTCAGTAAATGGGAATTGATTACTAAGAAAGCGAAAATTATATCGAACCAACGGGAAGGGCATTCAGGACAGTCAACGTAGCCCGCTGCTAAACTAAAAGACTCATGATTCTCCCGTTCGTCCGCGAAATCTTCGCGGAGCTGGAAGACTCCGCCGGGTTTGAGCGCGTACGAAGGCATTTGGGCCTCGCCGCGGGGCGCAGGCGTGTCTCTGGACTGACCTCTACTGCCCGCGCCCTCTATCTGCCGCTGATGGCCCGCGCTGCCAAACAGCTTGTAATTGTCGTGGTTGCCGACAACAAGGCCGCCGAGGCACTGGAGCCGATGCTTCGCGCCGGCTGTGAGCTGACGGGGGCAATCGACCCCGCGCGCGTGGTCCGCCTGCCCGCTCACGATGTGCTTCCCTTTGAAAATCTCTCGCCCCATCCCGATGTGCAGGAGCAGCGCGCGTCGGCGCTTTGGAAGCTGGCCACCGGAGCGGTTTCGATCCTCATCGCGCCCGTCGAGTCTGCGGCACTCCGCCTTTTTGGCCGTGACTATTACGCCAGCCTGGCCGTGAGCCTCAGGCGCGGCGAAGAGCTGGATATGGAGGTGCTCACCGCCCATCTGGCCAGCGTTGGCTATACGCAGATGGATCTGGTCGAGATGCCGGGGCAATTCACACGGCGAGGCGGAATTCTCGATGTCTATTCTCCCGAAGCCGATCGTCCGGTGCGGATAGAGTTCTTCGGCGACGAAATCGAGACCATCCGCAAGTTCGACCCGGAGACACAACGCTCGCAGTCTGGCCTGGATGAAACGCAATTGCTTCCGCTCACCGAAACCCCGGTGACAGAGCGGCTGTTGGCCGCCGTTCACGCGCGGCTCACCCGGCAGCGGCTGGATGTTGAAGACGAAGAAGCCACAGACGACATCTCCGCCGCTATGGCTGCAGCAGGAGGGGTCAGCGTCTTTCCCGGCTGGGAGTTTTTCAGTTGCGTGGCCGGCGCGGAGAATCATCTGCTCAAGCTGCAACCCAAGTGCGCGCTCTTTGTCGAAGAACCGGCGATGGTGCGCAACCAGATTGACCGCTGGTGGAACAAGGTTGAGCAGCGCCATGAGCGTTCGGCAATTGGCTCGCTGATTCGCCCGGAAGATATCTATCTGCGCCCTGAAATTTTGCAGGCGCTATTGGAATCGCACATGGGCCTGGACCTCGATCAGCTCGGCGCAGTCGATGTGCTGGATGAAGACAATACTCTCGGCGAGATCGAGCTGCATACCCGGCCCACGCTGCGCTTTCATGGATCGATTCCCGCACTGACCGAGCAGTTACGCGGCCTGATCGCCGCGGAGCAGCGCATCGTTCTCGCCGCGGCCAACCAGGGGGATGTGGAACGGCTGGCCACGGTGCTGCGTGAGTACCAGATTCCGTATCGGCTCGGCAGTCGCAATCCTCATCCTGGCGAAACGGTGCTGGATGAAGGCAGCTATCTCGCCGGAGATATGCGCGTACCGGTGATTGTGCGCACACCATTTTCTGCCGGGGTGAATTTTGCAGATTCGCGCCTGACAGTTTTTGGCGCCAACGACTTATCGGACGATGCGGATGTCGCCGCCCGTCCCGAGGTAAAACGGTCCAAGACTGCTGCATTTGTCTCTGATTTCCGCGATCTGACCATCGGTGATTACGTCGTCCATGTCGAGCATGGAATCGCACAGTATCAGGGGCTGAAGGAAATTGTTCAGGACACGCTCGCCGTAGAGTTTATGATCCTTGAGTTTGCAGAACAGGCCAAGTTATATGTTCCGCTCACTCGACTTGATCTTATCCAGAAATATCGCTCTACAGACGCGGGGCCCGCGCCGGTGTTGAACAAGCTCGGCTCTCAGCAGTGGGCAAAGACAAAATCGCGTGTTCGCAAAGCCATGCAGGATATGGCCGGTGAACTGCTCAAGTTATACGCGCAGCGAACCACCGCGCAGGGAACGGCTTTCTCCAAAGACAACGAGTTTCAACGCGAATTTGAAGGCTCCTTCGATTACCGCGAAACTGAAGACCAGTTATCCGCAATACGCGCGATCAAATATGACATGGAATCCACCACGCCGATGGATCGTCTGCTCTGCGGCGATGTAGGTTATGGCAAGACAGAGGTCGCCATGCGCGCGGCCTTCAAAGCTGTGCAGGATGGAAAGCAGGTGGCCGTACTTACTCCAACGACGGTTCTGAGCTTTCAGCACTTCGAGACATTCAAGCGGCGCTTCGCTCAGTTCCCTATCAATATCGAGATGATCTCCCGCTTCCGCACTGCAAAAGAGCAAAGTATTATTGTTGAAAAAATTGAAGCAGGAAAGATCGATATTCTCATCGGCACGCACCGGATTCTTTCCAAGGACATCAAGTTCCAGGATCTCGGCCTACTGATTGTAGATGAGGAGCAGCGCTTCGGCGTACGGCACAAGGAACGGCTGAAGCAGATGCGCAAGGAGATTGACGTGCTGGCCATGAGCGCCACGCCGATTCCGCGCACGCTGCATATGTCTCTGGTGGGCCTGCGCGATATGAGCGTGATCGAAACTCCGCCCAAGGATCGCATGGCGATTCAGACGGTGGTTGCTAAGTTCGACGAAAAACTGATCCGTTCCGCGGTAGAAATGGAACTGGAGCGCGGCGGTCAGATTTACTTTGTGCATAACCGCGTGGAATCGATCTATGAAATCGCCGCGCGCATCCAGGAGCTGGTTCCTGCAGCGCGTGTTGTTGTTGGCCACGGGCAGATGGGCGAAACTGAACTCGAACGCGTGATGCTGGCCTTCATGCATCATGAATATGACGTTCTGGTCGCAACAACTATTATTGAAAATGGACTTGACATTCCACTGGCAAATACGATTCTGATCAATCGCGCCGACCGGCATGGGCTAAGTGAGTTATATCAGTTACGTGGCCGGGTAGGCCGCTCTAATCGCCGCGCATATGCTTATCTACTGATTCCAGCGGAAAACGAACTGACCGATATTGCCCGCAGACGTCTCGCCGCACTCAAGGAATTCAGCGACCTCGGCGCGGGCTTCAAGATCGCAGCCCTCGATCTCGAACTGCGCGGCGCCGGTAACATGCTCGGAGGAGAGCAAAGCGGGCATATTGAAGCAGTCGGTTTTGAGTTATACACTTCAATGCTCGAACAAGCCGTGAAAGAGATGAAGGGCGAGAGCAGCGAGGAACGCCCAGCCACGCAGCTTAACCTTGGCATTGCGTTGCGCATTGACGAAAGCTATGTGCCCGAAGAAAATCAGCGGCTGCGGCTCTACAAGAAAATTGCCGGCGCAACCAGCGACGCAGCTCTGGCCGAAGTACGGGCTGAACTTGAAGACCGCTACGGTAACCCGCCCGACGCAACGGTTTACTTGCTCGAAGCAGCGCAGATGCGCCTGGAGTGCGGGCGCATCGGCATCGCGCAGATCGACCGCAAGCGCGCTGAATTGCAAATTCGCTTCACACAGAATGCAGTTATCGATCCGCAGCAGCTGATGCGCCTTGTGGCGCGCAACGCCAAGCGCGGAGCGCAGTTCACCCCGCAAGGTCTGCTGAAGTTCCCTTTGTCTGCGCAACGGAATGACGAAGTCTTGCTGGAGATTCATGACTTGATTGCCAGCCTGGCCCCTGCGCCAGTAGGTGTTTTGTAAGATGAACAATGGTTGATGATTTGAAGTGCGTGCCTGCTGCAAGCGAAAAATTGAAGGAGAAATGATGGGCAACAGAGTACGGAAGGCGATTTTCCCCGCAGGCGGACTCGGAACGCGGTTCTTGCCAGCGACAAAGGTCATCCCCAAGGAGATGTTGGCATTAGTTGATAAGCCTATCCTCCAATATGGAGTTGAGGAGGCAATCGCTTCCGGCATCGAACACATCATCGTGATTACCAGTCGAGGCAAAGGTTCGATGGAAGACCACTTCGATGTCAGCTATGAACTCGACTCAACATTGGAGCACAAGGGGAAACACGAGTTATTGGCTGTTTCGCGTGGAGTATCATCACTGGCCCGGATCAGTTATGTCCGCCAAAAGGAACCACTTGGCCTGGGACATGCTGTTCTTTGCGCCAAAGACCTGATCGGAAATGAACCATTTGCAGTCCTTCTTCCCGACGATGTAATTGACGCCGATGCGCCATGCCTGAAGCAGTTGATCGATGTGTACGAAGAGCGGGGCGGCTCGGTGCTTGCCACGCAAACCATCGAAGGCCCGGCAATCAGCGCGTATGGCGTGTTGTCCGGCTCGCGGGACGCGACGAACCCACGCATTTATAACTGCACCGGGATGGTTGAAAAGCCGAATTTCGAGGACGCACCCTCGACACAGGCCATAATTGGCCGGTATATATTGACTCCGCGCATCTTTGATCTTCTGGAGAAGACAACTCCCGGCGCCGGCGGCGAGATACAACTGACCGACGGAATCCGCGCGCTGGTCAACGAAGAAAAAGTCTTTGGCTATACCTTCGAGGGTAAACGGTTTGATGCGGGCGATAAATTCGGAATGTTACAGGCCACCGTTGAATTTGCGCTCAAGCGGCCCGAATTTGCCGATAAGTTTCGCACCTATTTGAAAGGACTCGCACTGTAGCCGGCGAGTAGCCATGCATCTCAGTTGCCCGCCTATTTACTGAGTTGCTTACAAGGCGTTATATGTTATACCAATAACACTGCTGT
>CAZHKN010000152.1:0-12201 GCA_964532725.1 uncultured Occallatibacter sp. | reverse complement strand
CGATGCAACTTGATCCAGTTGCCCAAGGTCTGCTCGACCACTCCCAGGCTGCGTGCTGCCGCCGCCATCGTCTGGCCCGACTCTACCAGCCGCACCGCTTCCTGCTTGAACTCAAGCGTGTAACGCCCTCGTGTTGCCATCGTCATCTTCGTGTCCCTTTCGCATTAGAACAGCTCGCTAAGGGATACGTTTTGCGGGGGCAAGGTCAAAGAGTACAAGAGCGAGAGCGCTCGCCGTTCCTAATGCCCATCTACGCAATGCTTGAAGTCGTTTACGGGGAGGGAGCTTCTTGGGCATGGATCATTTTCTGTCGAGCCTCATTTATGTGTCAAGTATATGGTCGTCCTCGATTGTGTTATCATCGTGTACGCAATGGAGGGGTACAATGCAGACCGAGCGCGTGGGAATCCGTGAGTTTCGCGAGAATCTTTCCTGCTATCTTGAATCGTCCGCGCCGGTCGCCATCACGCGCCATGGGCAGACCATCGGATTCTATGTGCCCGCCCGTCGCAACCCCAGCGAAGCCGATCTTGAAGCCCTGCGGAGTGCCGGAGAGCGGCTGACGGCGTTGATTGCCGCTTCAGGCGCAACGGAAGATGAGCTCGTAGGCGAGTTCAAGGCGCTACGCAAGTCGCGCCGCGCCGGGCGCTGAGTTGCTTGTTCTGGATGCCAATATCCTCATCCGCGCCGCGCTCGGCAGGCGAGTGCGGCAGTTGCTCGTGCTTTACGGCGGCTCGGTGCAATTCTTTGCGCCGGAGGTTGCATTTGCAGAGGCGCGGGAACACCTGCCGGAAATCCTCTCTCGCAGGCAAATCTCCGTTGCTGAAGGCCTTACGGTCTTGAACTTGCTCAGTGAAATTGTGCAATCCATTGGCGTTGATGCTTATGCCGTATTTGAAGAGGCCGCGCGGAAGCGCCTCATGGGCCGCGATCTTGAAGACTGGCCGATTCTCGCAGCCGCACTGGCTCTTGATTGCCCCATCTGGACCGAAGACACGGATTTCTTTGGAGCGGGCGTGGCGACATGGACAACGGATCGGGTCGAGCTGTTTCTTGAGAGCGCCGGGAGTGCATGAATTCCTGGAGGATCGACCGTTTGCATCTACGAATGGATGAAGCACTTCTCGATGTGACAGTTGAGAAACTGACCCAATCCCAACCTGTGGCGCCAGGGGCAAGCCGTATGCTGATCATACCGAAACTATTATGCGCGCCCATCTCGCCACACTTCTCGATGACTTCCGTCGCCACGGCCACGGGATTGCCGTGGTGCGCTACAAGGGCAACCGGCGGCAGGTTGCTCGCTACGGCGAGATTGCGCACCTAGCCGGCCGCTTTGCCGCTCTGCTGGCCGCGCGCGGCATCGGTTCCGGCGACCGCGTACTGCTTTGGGCGGAGAACAGCGCGGAGTGGATTGCGGCCTTTTACGGCTGTATGCTGCGCGGGGCGCTGGCCGTTCCGCTGGATGCGACCGGTTCGGTTGATTTTGCGGCGCGTGTTGCAGCTGACGTTGCGCCAAAGCTTGCCGTTGGCGATGCGGCTCTTCTGAATCAACTCCCCGCCAATCATCTCCGTTTGGCCTTCGAAGAATGGATCGTAATCCTCCCGACGGAGGAAGCCGGACCGGTTCCGGGTCTCGACCACGCGACTCCGCTGCAAATCCTCTTTACTTCGGGGACGACTGGCGATCCCAAGGGCATTGTTCACACCCACGGCAATGTGCTGGCCAGCGTTACGCCTATAGAAGACGCCGCGCAGGGCTACATGCGATATGAACGGCTGTTTCATCCGCTGCGCTTTCTACATACGCTGCCCTTGAGCCACGTCTTCGGCCAGACGATGGGCCTATGGATGCCGCCGCTCTTCGGTGCCGAGGTCCATTTTGAGAGCCGCCTCGTCGCGCCCCGGCTCATTGAGACGATTCGCCGTGAGCGCATCAGCGTTCTCTCTGCCGTGCCCCGCGTGCATGGCCTACTCAAAGCGCATCTCGAAAACACGCATCCCGGACTCGTCGAACGTCTGGCCATCTCAAAGAGTTACTCTCCGTGGAAGCGCTGGTGGAAGTCCCGCGATATTCACTGGGCTTTTGGACTGAAGTTCTGGGCGTTGATCTCCGGTGGCGGCGCGCTCACCCCGCCTCTCGAAGAGTTCTGGAATGCGCTGGGATTTGTGCTGGTGCAGGGCTACGGCATGACCGAAACCACCGCGCTGATCACGCTGAACCACCCCTTCCATGTTTCTCGCGGCACCATTGGCAAGCCTCTGGCGGGGCGCGAGGTCAAGCTCGGCCCGGATGGCGAGGTGCTGGTTCGCGGTCCGATGATCTCTGGGGCTACCTGGTCCGATGGGGCGCTCAAGGTGCGCGCCGAAGAATGGCTGGCGACTGGCGATTTGGCCGAGCGCGAGCCAACCGGCGAACTGCGCTTTGTGGGCCGCAAGAGCGAGGTAATTGTGACCACGGCTGGGGTGAACCTGCATCCCGAAGACCTGGAAGCGGCGATTGAGCAGGAGCCGGGCGTTGCGGCCTGCGCGGTGGTGCCGGTGGAGACGCCGAACGGGCCGGAACCTTGCGCAGTGCTGGCGCTGCGCGGATTTTCCGGCGCTGACGCTGGGTCCGATGCAGGAAACAAGACTGCCGTGGCAGTGATTGAGAGCGGCAATCGGCGGTTAGCCGAATTCCAGCATTTGCGCCGCTGGTTGATCTGGCCGGAGCCGGATCTGCCTCGTACCTCGACCGGTAAACTGCGCCGCAAGGCTGTCGCGGAGTGGGCGCGGCAGACCCATTCCCCGGAAACTTCCAATGGCAAGGCTTCTGCGCCTGCCGACTGGCTGCTGACTCTCATTACGAGCCTCACCGGCGAGACCCCGTCTGGCAGCGACGACGAACTACGCCTTGCCGAGGATCTCCACCTCGACAGCCTGGGCCGCGTGCAGTTGGCCGCTGCTATCGAAGAACGCCTCGGAGCTGGAGCGCAGAGCACAAATCTTGACCAGATTGAGACTCTCGGCGAGTTGAGACACCTGCTGGCAGCAGGAAGGGTAAATGCGGATGAGGACGGAGCTCGCGGCAATGGCGTCTTAGGTCTCAAAAGTGAGACTTCGGATGCCCGGCAACCGCAGGTCCTTCGTTTCGCTCAGGATGACAACTCGACGGGCGTTGCGTTCCCGGGTCTCAAAGGCGAGACCTCGGGCACCCGGCAGCAGGGGACGCATATCTATCCTCGCTGGCCCTGGCTCTGGCCCGTCCACTGGCTGCGCGCCGCCTTTGTTGAAGCAATACTGCGCCCGATGGTCTGGCTGCTAGCTAATCCGGCAGTTGTCACTCCCAAAGTGCCGGAGGCACCCGAGCCGATGCTGATCGTTGCTAACCACGTTACCGCGTACGACGGGCCGCTGATTCAATATGCGCTGCCAGGGACGATGCGGCGGCGAATTGCGGCGGCGATGTCCGGCGAGATGCTCGAAGATTTCCGCCACTTTCGCAACCCGGAGCATGGGCCGCGCTATCAACGCCTCGATCCCTTTGGCCCGTTGGCGTGGTTCCTGCTTACTGCACTCTTCAATGTCTTTCCTCTGCCCCGCTTGCGGGATTTTCAGCGCAGCTTTGCCCACGCCGGCGAGGCGCTGGACCGTGGCTACAATGTGCTCGTCTTCCCCGAGGGAACAAGATCAGCCGAAGGCGAGCTGGCACATTTTCGTCCGGGAATTGGTCTGTTGGTCCGCCAATCCGGAGTGGCTGTTCTCCCGGTCGCAATCCGCGGCCTGGGAGAGTTGAAGACTGGCCGTAGGAACTGGTTCCGTTCAGGCTTGATTGAGGTGCGCGTGGGCCAGCTTCTGCGCTTCAGCGATGCGGAAACGGAAGCTGTCATCGCTGAGCGTCTTCACGCCGAGGTGGAAAAGCTCTTGAAGGGCTGAGCGACTGCACCAGAGCAGCCGTCGATCCCACTGATAGCCGTATACTCAAACTCGCGCATGATTCAAATCATTGGAACCATCTTTGTCGCCGCGTTGGGTCTGGCCTTTGGCAGCTTTCTCAACGTTTGCCTGAGCCGCTGGCCGGCGGAAGAAAGCATCGTGCAACCGCGCTCGCACTGCCGCCAGTGCAGCCACATACTTAGTTGGTGGGAGAATCTGCCGCTGCTCAGTTGGCTTGTATTGCGGGGCCGCTGCCGGGAGTGCCGCGCCTGGATCGGCTGGCGGTATCCGCTGGTGGAGTTGACTGTGGCGGTGCTGTGGGTTGTTGCTGCATGGCGATTTCTCAGCGTAGTGACAGATCCGGACTTGGTGGCAATCGATCTCTTCGGTCATTTCAATTTGTACAACGAGTTACTGGCCGTAATTGGGAAGCTAATTTTTTACTGGCTGCTGGTTGCGCTTGCAGTGCTGGATGCTGAAAATTTCTGGCTGCCGAATTGGATCACCCTTCCGGGAGTTGCAGTAGGGTTTGTTCTCGGTGTTTGTCATAATGTGATCACAAGCCGATCCACAGACGGTCCTATAGCATCCTGGAGGTGGGTACTCGCTTCATCTGCAATTGGCTTGGTGATCGGCATCCTCATCGCTGCCGGAATCATCCTGCTCATCCGCTGGATATATTGGCTTATCCGCCATGAAGAGGGCATGGGCCTGGGCGACGCCAAGCTGATGGCGCTGCTGGCCGCATGGCTCGGCCTGGAGGGTGCACTTCTCGCTTTCGGAATCGGAGTCACGCTGGGTGCGGGAACAGCGCTCGTTCTGCTGGTCCTACCAAAGTTGCAGCGAGAGGCTGGCGGCTGGGCGCTGCAGAAGCTGCCCCTCGGGACATTTCTCTGCATTGGAGGGGTTGTGAGCAGTCTATGGGGCCAGCGGATCATCGCGGCATATCTGCATTGGGCAGGGTTTTGAGGATACGGGCGGTGAGGAAGGCGCACATCTCGCCCTCGCCGCGAAAAGTACGCGGCAAAGGCAAGATGCAATCGAAACGATCTGGGGTATGAGCTACAGCGGTTCTCCAATTGCTATACCCCGGAACCACTACCGCTGAGTGGCTTTTTCCTCAAGAAAAAGTCACTCAGTGGTAGCAAGGGCACAGCTATTGGAGAACCGCTCTAGCCGCGCTTGACCGCGACAAGTTTGCTGGTAAAGTGCGCTGGCTCGTCTTCAGTCTTGGCGGCAGGCGCGGGCACGGGCCAGTGCAGCAACTCCGCATGGGTAGGGGAATGGGCAATGGCGGTTTGCAATTGCGGCAGATGATGGCTGCAATGCACGGCGTGGTACTGACGCCATTCCTCAACGCGCAACGGGCCGTAGATGGGATGCACTGCGCAAGGCAGCAAGCCGAAGCTCTTGCGGCAAGCTACCAGGGTGAGGTCCAGCTTTTCTGCCGCCGCCAGGAATCGCGCGGCCAGAGTCTTGCCATCCTGCGGAGTAATCGCAGTGGGACGCAGCGCGCGCAGCGCAGAGACACCGCGCGGCATGGAGCCGAACCAGCAGATCTGGGCTTTGAGCAGCCATTGCGCAACGGTGTGGGAGCCGGGAGAGGATTTGCGCTTCTTGAGCGACTCCTCCAGCAGATTGCCGGAGTGCTCGAAAGCCAGGATGAGATGCTCAACCACTTGCTGTGCAGACCAGGCATGATTTGCGGGATCGGGAGACGCCTGAGCTTCCGCTTGACCTACGGACGCAAGTTGGCCGGCAATCTTTGCAGCTTGCGTTGCCAGAACTGGGTGCATGAAACTCCTCAATTCACCAAAGCAACAGAACGTCTCGCTCACAAACTCTGTAAATGATTCAAGCCCAGCAGGCAGAATTTCTTAGAAATGACTGATGAATAAAACCATCATCGCATTCCCGACTAAGAAAGAACACATTCATATAGTAACCAGGTAGAGTAACCGCTTTTTCATTACCTCTACGAGGAGCCTGCTACTTTGGGGTATCAGTGCCGCGCGCGGAAACCGGCAGGCCAACGTCTGCCAGCGATGGATCTTTGAGCAGCTTGCGGGCCTGTTTGCCGTGCGGCCCGTCTGGGTCGTAGTCGAGTAGTTGTCGATAATACGCCCGCGCATCGGCGAAATTGCCCAGATGGCGCTCGGCCTCGCCGAGGCCCCAATAAACATCGGGATTTTCCGGGTCCAGCACCAGTGCCGACTGGTAGCGAGACAAAGCCGCCTTCCAGTTCTTGCGGTCCAGGTAGTAGCTGCCGACCTCGATATTTTGGGCAGCGGATTCCTGGGCAGTGGGCTGCTTCTTCGGTTTTACCTTCGCATCCACATCGGGTGACGGCAGCAGACGGTCCATGCCGCTGAAACTGGAACTCGACTCTCCGCCTTGCGTGCTGACCACATCTTCCGCAGTGTCTTCGGGGCTGCGAGCCGGGTCGCGGTCGGCAGCAGGGAAGGCAATTGTGTTGGCGGCGTCTGCGTCTTTGTTGATCGATGCGGGGGTTGCCGTAGTTGGAATTACCGGGACAGTGGATGTGTCTTCAGGGAAAGCGTTTGGATCGGACTTCGGAGCCGGCTGCTGCTGGCTGCCAGCCGGATTTTGAGCATTTGTTGACTTGGCCGGCGATTGTGCGGAAAGCCGCGCCGTCCCTGTCATAGCGGCGACGAGCAAGAGCGGTAGCACGGCGATCTTGATGCTCATAAAGGGTATTCTCATTTGCTTCGGCAAGGCATTGGCGATGCGCCTTGCTATGCTGTTCGGCGTTGCTCCGGCGCGGAGCGATTGCCCGCCGGGTTTGCTGCTAAATAAGACGCAGTAAACTCCGGAACAGTTTACCCCGAAGTTGATTTTACGGTGGTTGAAGCATTGGCCGCGCGCCGGTCCGCGTCGCTGGTAATATTTTTGGCCAAGATTCCCGCCAGGGAGCAGCAGGCCGCGCCGATGAGCACGCGCCTCAGAGCTTCAGATCGCGCCCGGTCAGGCGGCGGAAAGCCTCGAGGTACTTGGCCAGGGTTCGCTCGACAACTTCGTCGGGCAGGGCCGGCGCGGGAGCCTGTTTGTTCCAGTGGATCGACTCCAGATAGTCGCGCACGTACTGCTTGTCAAAGGAGGGCTGGGGACCGCCCGGTTTCCGCTCCGCAGCCTCCCAGAAGCGCGAAGAGTCTGGGGTCAGCACTTCGTCGGCCAGCACCAGCCCCTCGCCCGTGCGGCCAAACTCAAACTTGGTGTCGGCCAGAATCAGCCCTTTGCTCTCGGCATGGGCCGCGGCCTTCTGGTAAATGGCGATCGTCAGCCGTCGCAGCTCCGCCGCTTCCACCGCTCCCACGGCGGCCTCCATCTTGGCGTAAGAGATATTCTCATCGTGCTGGCCGTCGGGACTCTTTGTCGCAGGGGTAAAGATGGGCCAAGGAAGTCGTGATCCGTCCTGCAAGCCACGGGGCAAGGCGATCCCGCAGACTGTCTTGGTGGCCGCGTATTCCTTCCATCCGGAGCCGGCGAGAAACCCGCGCGCCACGCACTCCACCGGATACATGCGCGCCTGCTTGACCAGCATCGACCGGCCTTCGAGCTGATCGGCGTAGCGGTGCAACTCGGCGGGGTACTGGCTGACTTCGGCGGCGATCAGATGGTTCGGAACCAGATCCTTGAGGAACTCGAACCAGAAGAGCGAAATCTGGGTCAGGATCTTGCCTTTACCTGGAATCCCGCTGGCGAGCACATGGTCAAAGGCGGAGATACGGTCGGTGGCGATGAGCAGCAGAGCCATTTCGCCTTCGTGCGGCACCGCGTAGAGATCGCGCACTTTGCCCCGGCCAAGCAGCTTGATTCCATCCAGATTCGTTGTCAGCAGAGAGGTCACAGCAGAGCCTTCCAAAGGTGGGATTGAAGTTTCGATTGTCGAAGCCGTGGCGGGGTTTGTCAACATCACCGGCGGGTGCCGGAGGGGCGGCAATTTTGCGCCGCGCCGCGCTCGAATCCGGTCCGCCCCGGAGATAATTTTACTGAACATACCCCTGTGATCGCGATCACGGAACGAGTTGGAGATTTCGGCGAAACTCTGATTGTCAACAAGGTTCGGAGGGCAGCAAGACCGCCTCTCTTTGAGCCGGGCGACACGAAGCCGCAGTGGAAAGGGGAAGCCGCAGCGAACTTCGTATGTGCAGGGATCACCAGTAGCCGCGTACTACCGACCTCCAGTACCGGCTACTGGTCCCCGTTCAAGAAATGCAAACGGTATATGCCTCCGGGAGCAAGCAGCTTCGGAGGTTTTTTTCTTTTGGCATGAAATTGGGAGCGCCTTCGGTGGGCCGCGTTCGTGCTTTCCCGTCCATTCCACGATAAAACCACGGAATGGATGGGACACCCTGGCGCTAGCAATCAGAAACATCGAGGTGATCCGTTCGCCTCACGCCACCTTGCGAAAGGTCAGATTGTACCGGTACGGTCCGGTCAGCGGATGATGGCCTCGCTTGAGCGGTTGCACCCCGTGGAACCGCATCCGCGAAGGCCCACCCCACACAATCACATCGCCATGTTCCAGTAGAATGCGCTTCGTCTTATCGGTGCGCTCCAGGCCTCCCAGGAGAAATACGCACTCCAGGCCAAACGAAATCGAAACAATCGGCTGGCTGAAGTCGCACTCATGCCGATCCTGGTGCAGACCGAGTTTGATGCCGGCCTGGTAGCGGTTGATATGGCAGGAATCAGGCCGGAAGAGCGGAAACCCGGCCCGCACCCCGCATCGAAGCGCAAAATCCAGCAGCACGCGCGGCATCGGCGGCCACATCTGCCTCGCCGCGGGGTTTTGCGAGTCCCAGCGGCGGCGGAAGGCTTCCGGTGTGCCGCAATTGGTTACCATCACCCCCATTGGCAATCCACTGGCAGTCCTGGCGGGATGCAGTGGGGCTGCGGCAATAATTGTTTCCATCGCATTGAGAAACTCGGCATCCTGCTGGAGCGCCAGCCCTCGCATCAACACCGTACCCGGAAAGAGTTCTTCATGCGTTGGTTCGACAATCAATTGAGAGAAGAGGTTCATCGTCTGCGGATCATTTTAAGACAAAAAGCGAATAAAAAGCGAATGTTTTTCGTGCTCCTTCATCTTTTTTACTGGAACGCCTGTTCTTTTATGTTCTTTGTAAAAAATAGGAGAAGCCTCAGCATTGACGGCGGGGGCGGACCCTACATTTCTGAAATCTCAACCGGCGATATTGGAGAGTCGAGCAGTCAATTAACATACAACCATGTCTTTCCCGTTGCCGCGTCTCTACCCCATTCTCGATGCTCCGATTCTTCCCTTTACAGGCCGCGCTGAATTTTTGCGCCGTCTCGCTGAAGGTTTAGCCGATGCAGGCGTGACACTGCTTGAGTACCGCAACAAAACCGGCTCTAACGTTGAGATTTTGGCCGACGCCGCGATTCTGCGCACCGCGTTGCCCGCCGGCCAGGTGAAGCTGATCCTCGACGACCGCCTTGATCTGGTGGAGCAAGTGGGCTTTGACGGCGTCCATGTGGATTCGGGAGATGCAACCCCTGCTGAAGCGCGCAAGCGCCTCGGTCCGGATCGCGTTGTTGGTACATTTGGCGGCGGCGAGGCGCTGGTGGAGCGGGTTCTCTCTGAGCCGGCGGATTATTTTTCCATTGGCATGGTTTACCCCAGCACTACCAAAAAGCCGACCAAGCCGCCTATCGGCCCGGAAGGCGTGCGGCGGCTGCGTGAGCAGGCTGGGCCGAGTCCGACGCTCGTCGCGGTCGGCGGCATTACGCTGGCGACAGCTGCGGATGTGCTGGCCGCCGGCGCAAGCATCCTTGCCGTCTCGGCTGCATTTTTCCGCCAGCCCGACCCAGCGGGCGAGTTCCGCAGATGGATGGCCGAACTGGCATAACGCACTCACGTCACGGCTTGGGGTTGTGTGGCGGATCGGCTGTTAACGCCTCGCTCATCAGCTTTTGGGTCAATTGTTTCAGGCTGTCGATGTCAGCCTGATCCGGCTCGATATCGAACTTGCCATGGTCGATGTTATAGATCTGTTGATGGATCAGATGCGACTGCCGTGCAGCTTCCGGTTCTCTCCGGTAGTCAAAGGCCGACTCAAGAGCCTCATAGGGTTCCATCATAAAGAAAGGAGTTGGCTCATCTTTATAGTTTTTGTTCACAGAAGGATGGTCCAACCGGGAGTTCGCTATCTGAAAGAGTTCCTGGAGGCCTTTGTTGAAGTCTCCGCACGAAAACTCCCAGCGCGCCTGCTCAACGTCCAGACCACCACCCCACTGCCACCATGGAGAGATATTCAGTTTATGAAGCGGGCTAAAGACCTTTCCCTGCCATTTCTGGCATAATGCAGCCGAGGCAGCAGGATTCCCGATCTTACGCAGGCTGCGTGCTTGGCCCAGATCGGCATCAAAGTATTTCGCTTCAAAGTCATCCTTCCATAAAAAGTTGCGCGCAGCTAAATAGTCGCTTGCTGCTTGCGCATATTCTCCCGCTTCCTCTTCGCGGGCGGCAAGGTTGCTTCGGTGATCGCTCATTGTGCGATCTTTATCATTGCCCGTCAGCGAAGTGAGGATTTCATGAAGATGTTCTGCTTTACGCGCAGCCAGAAGCGCATGGGGCAGATCCTTCATCGCGTCGTACAAGCTGGTCAAAGATTCCTCGGCTTCTTGCTGGATTGGCGGAGGATTGCTCGGCTCGGCAAGTTGCAAAAACTCCTTTTCCGCCTCTGCATATGCGCCTGATTCCTGCAAGGCTTCTGCCAGTCCTCTCCGCGCTTCATAAAACTCGGGAGCAAGGGTCACCGCTGCGCGGAAGTGAGTGATTGCCGCACTCAGGTTTTTGGGATGATTCTCCCGTGAAGGCCTGGTATATGTATGATCGTCATTCGCCATTCCGGCGACGTATTGAAGCGCACACGATCCCGGTTCGAGGGCAACGGCGGCATCCGCGCATAGAATCTCCTTCGAGTACGATGCGTAGCTGAAGTCGACATCGATGTTGTCGTGTGCCCGAAGAACGCCGTCAAGAAGTGTCGGAATATCGTGACTATCGCAGGTCAGTTGAGCAACCGCTGGATCGGAAAGCTCCCCAGGCTGAATGTTTTCGACATCGGGTACTGTGATGATCCGCCCCCTTGCCCGATTCTTGGGGATTGGATTGTGAAGAAAGACGAGTAACCGCTGTTTCTGGGCTGGGAGCGGATGCGCGGCAAACTCGTGATCGATCGCATCGATGGCATAGGGCCATAGGAGGCTGAAACTGGGCCAGAAGGTATTGGTATGCAATGGGGAAACGCACTCGATTTGATCTGTAGGAAGCGTGCGCACTTCAAAGGTCAGGCCCTCATTCTGGAAAAGAAGCGAGGCGCGCAGCGCCTCTTCGGAAACACGAACCGCGATCTCCGGACGCAAAACTGGCAACGGAGAAGATGCCGCTTCAATCGGGCAAAGCGGGAAATGGGACTGTGCCGAAGCAGCCCCGCAGAGACCGAAAACAAAAAGTGCGGTGACTGCTATGCGATTGATATTTAGACACTCGGATTGCAACGTGTGGCTCCTTCGCGGTGCAGATTGCCGGCTGGGCGCGCTTTGGTTGGCGCTTCGTGAGCCGACAAGAATCGATACTAAGGCAACTTGTTCCCGCCGTGTGGCTACCTATGACAGTTTCTTGACTGTCACAAGCCAGATTTGTGCGTTTCTGCCGCTGGAATCATCTCCAAATTTCAGCCCTCGAAAGAAAACTAAAGACAATCGCATCAAAATCCGTTAAAACATTCTTCAAGTGAAACCATCGAAACCGCTCCCAACAACTGAGACGGCAATTCCGCCCAACGATTCCTCGAACTCCCCTCATCTCGTCCAAAGCCTAGGCCTTTTCAGCTCGACGGCCATCGTGATTGGCTCGATGATCGGCTCCGGCGTCTTCATCGTCGATGCCGACATTGCCCGCGGAACCGGCTCACCGGCATTGCTGTTGGGCGCGTGGGTGGTCACCGGCATCTTGACGATGATCGGCGCGCTGAGCTATGGCGAGCTGGCGGCGATGATGCCCAAGGCCGGTGGCCAATATGTCTACCTGCGCGAGTCGCTGGGACCGCTCTGGGGTTTTCTCTACGGCTGGACGCTCTTCCTCGTCATCCAGACCGGAACCATCGCCGCCGTCGCCGTGGCTTTCGGCAAATTTCTCGGCGTCTTCTTTCCGTCCATCACCACAACCCACTGGCTCTGGCTTCCGGCCTTTCCTGTTGGGCCGATGGTGCTGGGCAATATGGAGATCGGCGTCAG
>CAZHKN010000151.1:0-12240 GCA_964532725.1 uncultured Occallatibacter sp. | reverse complement strand
GGCCATGTGATGGGTAGCGTTGGACTTTCGGGCAACTGGAAGGGGCGAATCGAGGTCCGTCTCTGCGCAGGGCTAGCGGTGCAGGCCACCGCTGCAATGCTGATGCAGCCAGCCGAATCCGTGGCAGAGGCAGACAAGCTGGACGCCGCCAAAGAGATCGCCAACATGATTGCCGGAACCATCAAATCCTCCCTGCCACGTCCCTGCTCGATGACCGTTCCGGATGCTGTGGTGGAACCCGAAAAGTACACAGCTGGGGAGCCCGCGACTGACACACTGTTGGTGCTTTTCAGGCATGAGAGCGGCGACCTGCTGGTGCGGGTCTGGGAGCAGGAGTGTCTTGGCTGAAGACGGGGTGGCAGGCAAAGCGAAAAGATTCCCTCTCTCCGCTTCCGCGCACAACTTTAATTACGGCCGGACTCCCCGATTACCCGTCCTGCCTGTGGAAAAGAAGCCATAAATTTCCTGTAAATAATTACATTACTGTTGTTTACAGAGGATTACAACGCCCATTTCCGCCCGCCCCGCAGGTCTCTCCCGATTCAAAATACGGCATCCTTCCCGATTTAGCTCGCAAATTCCGGGCATTTTTTTATGGAATCCTTGTGAACTTTGACCGATAGTAACGCATGGCAGATCACCCGCGATCATTCCATCCTTGTTGTAAATCCAAGAAAAAATAAGTCCCTGTGTGCTTGAGAGCGTCCGGCTCCCGGCGCGTTGATTTATTTTCCGGCACTTTTGCATCCGGAAAAACTAACTGCAAAACTTCTGGAGGAAAAACAATGTGGCATTCCCGTACCCAAAACCAGTTGAGTTGCTGGCTCATGGCCCTCGTGGCGTTGCTGGCATTGCCGGCCTTTAGCCAGACTTTCCGAGGCGGCATCAGCGGCACGGTCACCGACCAATCGGGCGCTGTGGTTCCCGGCGCACAGGTGACGGCAGTTGAAGCCGCTACCAATGCCACCATAAAAGCGGTGACTTCCAGCGCCGGCGAATTCGCCTTTGCCAATCTGCCGCTGGGCACATACTCCGTAACGGTCTCAGCCAGCGGCTTCTCAACGCAGAAGGTGAACAAGGTGACGGTTGCGGCGGGTTCAACTTACGCGCTGCCGGTTAAACTCGCCGTTGCCTCCACTGGCGAGACCGTCGAAGTCACAGCCGACACCCTCTCCCTGGACACAATCACCGATACGCAGTCCACTGCGATCCCCGAGGCGGTGGTGCAGAATCTGCCCAACAGTGGCCGCGACTTTACCCAGATGCTGGCCCAGACGCCCGGTTTTGCAGGACTCTCGACCGGCGGCGGCGCGGGCGTTGCCAGCGTCAACGGAACCCGGACAAACTCCGTGAACTGGCAGATTGAAGGAACGGACAACAACGATCTTTGGTGGAACATTCCTGCGGTGAATCAAGGCGGCGTCTCGTCGATCGCGGGCGTGATTCTCCCTGTAGATGCGATTGAGAATTTTTCTTTTGTGACTGCGGGAACCACCGAACTGGGCCGCAACTCCGGCGGCACCGCCAACCTGTCTATCAAGTCCGGCACCAACCAACTGCACGGTACGGCCTATTACTATAACCATAACGAGGCCTTCCAGAGCACCAATCCCTTCTCAACCACCAAGCCGGAGACGCGCAACCAGCATTATGGCTTTTCAGTGGGCGGCCCGATCTGGAAGGACAAGACCTTCTTCTTCCTCGGCGGCGAGCACCAGGCCTTCCTGATCGGCGCGCAGAACAAGGCCACGGAACCTACGCTTGCCTACCAGACCGAGGCCTACCAATATCTCGATGCATGGGGTGTGCCTCACAACACAGTTGCAGCCAACCTGCTCAATGGCAACGGGACGTTGCCTGGATTGTGGCCTGCCGCAGCCCTCACTGGCCCGGCCACCTTCGACGAATATACTGCCGCCGGCAATCTCACCGGCCACAGCTTCAACGGCATCATCAAGCTCGACGAGCAGTTGACGGCCAAGGATCACCTTGCATTCACCTGGTTCGTCGGCCAGGGGACGCAGACCGCTCCGGTCTCCTCGGCTTTGTCCCCGTACTTTGAAAATGCTCCCATCCATGTGGAGAACTACTCGCTGGTCTATAACCGCGTTCTCACCAACAGCATTACCAATCAACTCTCCGCCGGCGTCAGCTACTTCAACCAGGCATTCAGCGACTCCGACACCAGCTTTGATCCCGGCGGGCTGGGTTTGAATACCGGTGTGACCGACCCGGCACTGGCCGGGTCGCCGCACATCTGCCTTGATCCCAACGGCTGCCCCAACGGCCTGACCTCGGGCGCCAATAATGGCTTTGACCCGATCGGCGTCACCGCTCCATCCGGCCGCAATGACATTACCGGCCACCTGGACGATACGCTGGCCTGGACCAAGGGCGCTCACCAGTTAAAGCTTGGCGGCGAAATTCGCCAGGCGCAGGTGGATGACTTTTACCAGACCGGGCAACGCGGCACCCTCATCTTTGATGGTTCTGAGGGTCCGTGGTCGTCCTCTACCTCTGCCTGTGCTGCGCTGGCAACTACCACCCCGACTGCGGCCACGCTTGCCGGGCTTTCCACTGACAAAAACGTTCTCTATCTGGCAGATTTTCTTGCCGGCTGCTTGAATCCCAACTCCTCGGGCATCGTTCTAGGAGACCCCAAACGCCAGGTCTTTGTGAACACCTTCTCGATCTTTGGCCAGGATGCATGGCAGGTGTCCAAGAAGCTGAGCCTGAACTACGGCGGGCGCTATGACTATGAGGGTCCGGTCCACTCGGACTACCCGAATCTTTCCGTCTTTGATCCCTCTCTGCCCAGCGGCCTTGCAGTTGCCGGTCAGGATATCCCGGACATCTACAGCAAATTCTGGGGCGGCTTCAGCCCGCGCTTTGGATTCTCTTATCAACTGAGTCCCACCTCAGTTCTGCGCGGTGGAGGCGGACTGTATTACGACTCCGTCTACATGAAGTCGGTTCTGCAAAATGGAGACTTGCAGAATATCTCCGTCTTCGGCCCGGGCTTGAATCCCGCCGGATCGAATAAAGTGGCGAATGCCTCGGCTCTACAAAATACGGTGATTGAACCGAACCAACCGATCTACGAAACACTCAACGCGGCGCTTTCCGGAGCAGGCGTTGTATCTATCTCCACATTTGATAAAAACTTCCGCCCATCATATTCCGAATCCTTCGACCTGAACCTGGAACACAGCTTTACCTCCGCCGTTGTGTGGCAGTTGGGCTACGTCGGCACCAAGGGAACCCACCTGCTGGGTGTCTTTGATATCAACCCCGGCGCGCCGGGGAGCTTGAATGTGCCTATTTACTACAACAATACAAACCCAGCGTATCCAGGCTGCACACCGCAATATAGCGGAGCAACTGCCCCAACTCCCGGCAACCCGCTTGGGACTCCGGGCAATGCCTTGCAGTGCTCGCGCCCGTACTTCCAGAATGGACAATTTCAAGGCTTTGGCGTCATCGACTCGGCCAAGAGCAACCTCGGCTCCATCTACAACTCGCTCCAGACCACCTTGCGGGTGCAGAACTGGCATAGCCTGAGTTCTCAACTGGCCTATACCTGGGGCCACGCGCTGGACTACGAGACTGGCCTTTTGCCCTACGTTCCGCAAGACCCAACCAACGAAAAGGCGGAGTACGGCAATTCCGATTACGACGTCCGCAACACCCTAACGGGCTATCTGGATTACCAGATCCCAACCTTTGCGGGACCGAAGGCCTTAACCAAGGGCTGGGAGGTCAACTCCGGCTTCTCTTTCCACGGAGGAACTCCTTACACGGTCCTCTCGGCATCCAACCCCAGCGGTAACGGCGAAAATGCGGATCGCGCCGTGCAGGTGGTTGCGCACCCCGAGGCCGGAATCAATCACGCCATCTCCGGCGGCGTAGTCCAGTGGTTCAGCCCAACCGCCTTTGTCGATTGCAACTCGTCAGCTACCGTGCAATGCACCTACTCGCCCACCCGCCGCGGCCAAAACAGCAACCCGGCCTACGGGTCAGTCGATGCCTCTATCCTGAAGACGACGCCGATTCATGAGCGGGTCAGCGCGCAGTTCAAGGTAGACATTTTCAATCTCTTCAACCGCACTAACCTCGCGCCTGTCGGCTTTCCGACAACAGGTGAATCCGGCGTAATCGGCTCAACCATCGGCGTCTATCTGGGCAACCCTGGCTTCGGACCCGGCGAACCGCTGAATGCTGAGTTTGCGCTGAAGATCATCTTCTGAGTAGAGTTCTCAGTCATCAGTTGTCAGTAACCAAAGAGGCCTCGCCAATCCGGCGCGGCCTCTCTGCTGTTCGGATGTAGATGCATATGCGCTTTGGACGCTGGAATTACCTTGCCCGCACCATCGCCACAATATAACAACCGACGGTGCCCAGAACAACAACCAGCATGACCGGGCCGAGCGCGACAAAGAATCTTCCTTGCCCCGCGCGCATTGCGTCGATAATCATCCATTGAATCGCGGTGAAGAGGCAGATAACCTCCAACTTGATCCAGGCGATCATGTCCAGCGCCAGGGCTTGCAACCGATCACTATTCTCCGCTGTTACCCGCACCGGGTAATTGAACGCTCCGGGAAAGCGCGACACCAGCGAGAAAATCAGGTAGAGAACGAAAGCGAAAGCCGCAAAAAAGATAAGCCCGCTCGGAGAACCCCAGGCATTGGGGCGGCCTGCTGCATCAAAGTGGGTGGGAACGCGTTCCGGCAGCGGGTTGGCCCCGTAGAGCGCATTCCAGGTGCTCCACCCCATCACCCCAAGCGCCAGCAGGCTGATTGCTTCCAGCACCTTTCGCATCGCTTCCTCTTCTCACAGGAATTGTATCGAATGAGACCGATTTTCCTGTGCGAAGGAATGGGGTTTGTGTAACTGTAGAAGGGCAATAAAACATCTCAGGAGAGAGCTATGTTCCCCAACATTCTCAATGTCCCTGCGCGCGGCGTTGTTTGCGCCGTGCTTGCCTTGACCTCAATTTCTGTTCTGAACGTTGCCCGCGCGCAAGAGACTGAGCCTCCTGGTTATGGAGAGCGTCAATCGCCGATCAATATCATCGACATTCCAGGCAACGAAGTCCGGTATGATCAGGATGCGACAAAATTCACCGACATCGGGCGGCTGGGCATGCCGTTGACGCTGACGGTGAAGAATACTTCTTGGGGTCCGTGGTGTCCCACCTGCAAGGGATCCTCGGTTGACGAGCGCTGGGGCAGCCTGAAGGCTTATCCGCCCAAGGATGGCGCGCCGAAAATCAAGTTCGGCGAGGATTCTTACACCCTGGTGGAGTTTCATTTTCACTCGCCCGCCGAGCATCTGGTCAATGGCCGCCTGGACGAGATGGAAGTGCACTTCGTGTTCAGTCGGGACGGGACGCCGTTGTGCAGCCATAATCCCAACGGACTGCTGGTCATTGGCCGGAGAATAAAGGCTGGCAGAGAGAACTCAACTTTGGAGAAGATCTTCGGCCTCCGCAATCCGCCCGAGATCCCATTGCCGGTGAATTCCTCTTCTCCCTACGTCACTGTCAATAATTTCATCATCAGCACATTGTTAGGCGGGCTTGAGTATTCTTATCGCTATTTGGGCTCCCTCACCGCGCCGTCTGAGTTAGGCTGCACGGACCCGCCGGGAACTCCGAACCAGCAGATCGTCTCCGGCTATCTACCAGAGGTGGTTCAGTGGGTGCTGCTGAGGGATCCCATCGAGATGTCGCCGACGCAGATCGCTCGCTTTCAAAAGCTGTTTCCGAATGGCGATGCTCGGGGCCCACAAACGCTGAGGCGGCAAATTGTGACGAAGACATTTCGCGGCCAGTGATTGCGGGACCAGTGCGTATCCCAGGTCGCAGAATCGACAAGAGCCGCCAGTTGGCCCTCGCTTTGCGGGGATAGCGAATTAGTAAGTTGTTTGCTATCCTTCGACCTGACTTTGTGCACCACCCTAGCCGAAGCGGGCGCGCTTGACGGTCTGGCGGAAGTCTTCGCCAGTCATCTCGATGCGGACGCACATCTCCGCGAGACGGCTTCTCATCCGGTCGCCGATGCGGTCGCCCAACGTGTCTTCGCGGGCGGCTTTCTGCACATCGGTTTGAATGCCACGACCGGCTGCGAGATCGGGATAGTTGGTGGTGATGATCGTCGTCAGCTTGTCGTTGTAGCGGCTGTTCAAGATCAGCGCCACCGTATCCCAGACCCACTCATTGGGCTTTTGCGCGCCCAGGTCGTCCAGCACCAGGACTTCTGCAGCGAAGACCGGCTTCAGCAGCTCCAGCTCCGTCGTGTGTACCGACGCGTTGTAGCTGTTCTGGATATTTTTAAGCAGCTCACGATAGTCGCAGAAGAGTCCTTTGACGCCGCGCTCCTGCACCAGGCGGCGCAGCACGCCGACGGCGAGGTGGGTTTTGCCCACGCCGATGGAACCCGTGAAGAGCAGCCCCTTGCCTGCGGTATCCACCGGATACGCCTCGACAAACTTGCGCGCAGTCAGGTGTGCCCGGCCCAACGAAGGGTCCGCGCCGCGAAAGGCGGATTCGTAACCGTCGAGTGTGTAATGGCGGTAGCGCTCGGGGATATGCGCGGCGGCAAGGCGGCGCTCCTCGCGCTGCATCTGCTGGCACTCGCAGGCGCGAGAGACCCACAGCCCCGAAGTGGAAACCACCCGCACCAAGCCAATTCCATCGCAAATCTCGCAAACGCTCATCTCTATCAAGCGTAGCGCAATCGGCGGTGCAGCGCCGCGGTGCATTGGAAGGCTTTAATTGTGGAAAACCGGCTGCCCATAGCCGCAGCCAAACCGGCCGAAGTGATGGTGCTGGGGAGCGACGGATACAAGCCCGTAGTGAAGGGCACGAATGGCTTTCTCTGCATCGTGGAGAGATCGTGTGCGCAGGGTTCGGAGGATGCGAGTACTGGAATCTGAAGATGCCGGCACTCCATTGCTTCAACAAGCAAGCCGCAAGGAGTTTTGCCACCAGCTATTTCATGAAGACCAGGCTTGTGCTGGCAGCAAAATCGTCTGCCGGACTGAGACCTTATCGAAAGACCACCTGCCCGGATCGGTAACTTGCAGCTTTTTCAAAGCTTATCAGATTGCGCCAGTCTGATACCCTCGTATATAGTTCGTAAATAATAGCGGACGTAAAAAGAGCCGCATTAGAAATAAAAATTCGACGAAAACGGCGCTCCGAGCAGCAGGCGGGGATGTTTTCTCCGTCTGTCGAACCCGCCTCGGTTTGCAATTCCAATCAGACAATTCAATGCTCCATTGGAGAAAGTAATGAACAAATTACTCCCCATGCTTATTGTTCATCTATCTGCGATGTTTCTGGCTTTTACGGCGACAGCCAGCGCCACAACCACAAAAACTCTAGCTGCTACATCGGGATGCACAGTCGGATCGACCGTTGTTTTTGCCTCCGCAACCAACGGAATCTATGTTACCGCCGATACCACGCAAACGAATACACCGCTGCTTGCCGAACAGGCCAATCCTCAGGCCTGGGAAGAATACAAAATCGTGGATGCTGGAAACGGTTGGGTTGGCCTGAAAGCGCTTTCCAACGGGTTATACGTTTCCGCGGATCTCAACAACGGCGACGCGTTGGAAGCAGGCTGGGCGACCACCATTCAGAGCTGGGAGATGTTCCAACTATCGGCATTAAGCAATGGCTACTACTCACTCCAGTCTTACGCGAGCGGTTACTATGTTTCCGCCAATCCTGACGACGCCAAGACGCCGCTCATGGCTCAATGGGCCACGACCGCACAGGAGTGGGAGGAGTTCGTTTGCACTCCGGTCGGTCAAGCTCCTGCTGGGACGCAGCGGCAAGAGATGCTGCAATTCATCAATAACATCTCCGGATCGAAAACAATGGCCGGCCAGCACAATCGCGAATCGGACGAGGGTAACTTCATTCAGGCAATGGATAACATCACTGGCGATTATCCTGCACTGTGGGGCGGAGATTTCCTTTATGAATCCGATCAAATTGCGAACCGCCAGAACATGATCAACTACGAGATACAGGGCGGTCAGAAGGGAGCGGCGATCGACTTGATGTATCACGCATGTCCGCCGACACAGGCTGAGTCGTGCGACTGGGATGGCGGCGTGCTGAGCACGCTCACCGATGCTCAATGGTCTGACTTGGTAACCGACGGGGGAACGCTGAACGGCGTGTGGAAATCGCGCCTGGATAACATCGCTCCTTACTTCCAGCAGATTCAGAGTGCTGGACTGCCGGTGATCTTTCGGCCCATGCACGAGATGAATCAGTCCGCATTCTGGTGGGGCGGCCGCCCCGGCTCAACCGGCACGGCGAAGCTCTTCCAGGTTACGCGCGACTATCTGACCAATCACTGGGGCCTATTCAATATTGTGTGGGTTTGGAGCATGCAGGATATATGGGACAGCTCCACAGGCAGTTATGACTTCAGCGAGTACGATCCCGGCAGCGTTGCGGTGATTCCGATGTGGGATGTTATGAGCCTGGATTTTTACGATGGCGCCGGCTTCACTACGGCCAAATACAACGCCGTTTCAAGCTATGCAGGCAGTAAGCCGATTGCGATCGGCGAATGCGAACAACTGCCTACTCCAAGCCAACTGGCCGCACAGCCGAAGTGGATATATTTCATGGGATGGGCGGAGTTGATTCAGGAGAATGACACGAACGCCCAGATTCAGGCAACCTACTGGGCGCCTGATGTTCTGACTACAAACGGAAATAACAAAATGCCGGGCTGGTAAATTCCGAACAGGAACGGCCGGAGCTTCTTTCTCCGGCCATTCCTACTGGATTCCAAGCCAAATGGATCCCCCCCCCGAGCTGCGAGCCGATCAAACTGGCAGTTTCTCAGCACATTGTTCTCTGGATATTGGGCGGAACTGCTAAAAGCCGTTCTGCATTGGCTATCAACGCCAAACCGCTCCGCTGTAGCCACTCTCTACCCTCCATGCCTACAATGAAAACTGTCAGGAAAGCCTCACACGGTTTCTGAATAAATCGGACCTGAAGATGTTGAGAAAGGGAACCTCCGTGCCGCTCAGTTATTTTCGTTTTGCAGCCAACGTTATTGCATTAACCGTAATCGCTTTGCCGACATTTCTGCTGGCGCAAGCCACGGCTCCTGTCCCTGCGGATAAGCCGGCTGCTCCCGCACCCGCGCAGCTCTCCGAGTGGCAACGCGCACACGACGAGCAGGTGAAGGTGGATTTTCCCTGGCTGGCGAAGTTCAAGGAGGCGGATTTGAAGTTGCCCGCGCCCGTGCCGGGAGAAAACCGCGTTGTCTTCATGGGCGACTCGATCACCGAAGGCTGGCACTTCGATCAGGCAGGTTGGGGTTTTCCGGGCAAGCCATATATTAATCGCGGCATCAGCGGGCAGACTACGCCGCAGATGCTGGTGCGCTTCCGCCAGGATGTGGTTGCGCTCCAACCCAGGGTTGTGGTGATTCTGGCCGGCATCAATGACATTGCCGGAAACACCGGCCCGGAGACGCTGGAGCAGATTGAAGACAACCTCTCTTCAATGGCCGATCTGGCGACCGTGAATCACATTCAGGTCGTGCTCTGCTCGGTCTTGCCTGCGTATGATTTTCCCTGGCATCCGGGCCTACAACCTGCGCCCAAAGTCGTCACGCTGAATGCCTGGATCAAAAATCTCGCTGCTGCCAAAGGCTATGTCTACGTGGACTACTGGACGGCGATGAAGGATGAGCGCGGCGGCCTGCCCGCAACGCTCAGTTATGACGGAGTGCATCCGCTGCCGGCCGGATATGCGGTGATGGCTCCGCTGGCCGAGGCGGGCATCAGGAAGGCGCTCGGCCAATAAGCTCCGAAAGCTCGCACCTGAAGCTCAACCGTTCAGATACTTCCCATGCCAGCGTGCCCATGAGGTTCCGGTCCGCGGCGGCGCGGCGAACGCAGGCGCGCCAGGCTGCCTACCGCATAGGCGCGAGAAACTTCGCGAGCCAGCTCTTCGAGCAGGTGCATCCGCAATGGCGGATGGAGCTGAAATGCCTGCTGCAGCGGCTCGATCGGCAGCAGCAGCGCCGAGCCGGCTAGTTGCCCGCTCAGCGTATAGGTGTGGATCCCGTCGCCGAGCGCAGCGGCCAATTCCACCAGATCGCCGGTGCGAGCCGTTCCCAATGTCACTTTTGCATCCAGCCGCTCGGCGCGCCGCAATAACTGGCCGGAAAGAATCAGATACAGCCCCCGGCAGGTTTCCTGTTGACGAAAAACAACCTGTCCGGCTGCAAAGTCTATGGGCGCGGCAGAACCTTGCAACAGCGCTGATACCTGCTGCGGGCAATCCAACAGCAGCGCCAGCGGATGCGGAGCAGTAGTGCTTGACCGCCCGGCTCTCGCGTCAGCATTCATGGCTGATTCTCCCTCGACAGTTGAGGACTAGTTCGCCGCCACGGGAATCGATTCTTCCCAATCGACCAAAGCGGTGGCCAACTGCGGCGGCACACAGAGGACCGGAACCCGTGAGCGCGCCAGCAGAGTAAATGCAGTGCCGTGGCGGCCCGGGGTCTTGCTGGCGCGTTTGACGCCGGCCACCAGGATGCAGGGATGACATTGCTCAATGGCCTCGGCAATAGCGTCTGCCGGGTTGCCGTCCTTGATCATCGTGCGCACCGGGAAGGCTCCGCCGGCAGGAACGCCAAGTTCTTCGAGTGTTGTCGCTCTGGGATTCAGAAAAGCAACTGCCTCGGCGGGCCGCCGGGCATGGAGTACAACCAGGGAACGCTCAAAAGTCTCGGCCAGCGAACAGGCTGCTTCTACGGCAGCTGAAGCCGATTCGTTGTGTTCGAGCGCCAGCAGCACCGGGCCGCCGGGCACAGGCCGGAACTCACCCGCGTTCCAGTCGGCGGCAACGGCCATCACCGGGCAGGGAGCCATGCGAACCAATTGCTCGGCCACAGCGCCCACAATCACCGCGCCTGCGCCGTCAATGCCCTGTGTGCCAATCACAATTAAGCCAGCTTCGTACTGCCGGGCCACATCCACCAGCATCTGCGCCACCGCGCCCTGGCGAATCTCCGAATGGCTGGGGATGCCTTCGCGCAGCAAATCCGCAGACAGGCTCTCCAGCGAAGTACGCGCCTGCGCCGTCAGATCTTCGCGGACCTTACTGGGAATTCCGCGCAGATCGGCATAATGAACCGGATCTATTCCATGCGCCAACACAATCCGCGCTCCATACGCGCCGGCAATTTTGCTCGCGTACTCCAGCGCGGCTTCAGATTTTCCTTCCAGATCCGTCGCTACCACAATCGTCTTTAAGTTTTTCGCAAAGCTCATTTTCCGCCTCCAGGCGCGATCCGCGCCCCCGACATGCCTATAGGATTTTGAGTCTGCGCCTGTGCCGGACAGCCGGGCAGTGACACGATGCACCCCGGCGTGTGATTTAAATCACGCGGCGAGAATGAGCCGCTTCGGTCAAGGTAGGGTCTTGCTTGCTGGAAGATTTGAATTTTGAGAGCGGAGAGGAAATGCGGGAAGCGGATTGCGCCTATTTCAGCGGCAGGAATTCGATCTGCGCCAGATCTGCGACTGTTTTGAAGTCGTAGTCGGCGGTAATAAGGATATGTTCAGGCGAGTCCATCGCAAGATCGATAGCAAACGCATCGGCGTATGAAAGTTTTCTGTCAACTTTGATTTCGGCGGCTCGTACGGCCCGTTCACCCGTGGCGGGAACGATGCGCAAACCGAGCAAGCCCAGCCGTTGCAACGTTCTTTCCTGCTCCGCTGCGCCGAATCGCTTACGCTGCACTCCGGCAATTTCTCCCCATTGGACAGCCGACACCACGACTTCGGCGTTCCCGCGAAGGAAAGCATCAAATATCTCGTCGATACGGTCGGCGCCAGGCTCGTTGTCTGTATGCCGGAGCAGGGCGGATGCGTCGAACACGAATACATCCATGGGCGGTTCTACCAGCCATCCTTGGCCAATTCAAGTTCACGCGCGCGCCGACGTTCTTCGAGCAACAATTCCGTTCCTGAGGGACCGCCCGCTGTGGAGCCGCGCAGTTCCCTGAGGATGCGCAGCTTGGCTGCCAACGTTGCCGGCTCCAGGATCAAGCGGCCTCCCTCCACGCGGACCGCCATGCGTGTCCCCGGCTCGATCCCAAGCGATGCACGTATTTGGGAAGGGATTACCACTTGCCCTTTACTGCTGACGGTTGTGAAAACATCTGACATGGCTTACATATT
>CAZHKN010000150.1:0-12275 GCA_964532725.1 uncultured Occallatibacter sp. | reverse complement strand
CCTTGGCCGTGAAGGCCGCCGACCTGATGGAGGCCAGGACCGGCGCGCGGCAAGCCGATACGATGGTTTTCACATTCCCCAGTGTCGAAGTGGGCAGCATCCTTGAATACCGGCTGAAACTTCACTACGGCGACAAAGTAGTTTCCTCACCCACCTGGAAGGTTCAGCAGCCGTTCTTTGTGCACAAGGCGCACTATGTTTTCAGCCCTTCCGAGGCTGACCCAAACAGGTCGTGGCCGATTGCCTCGCAGATGGCTGTCCGAGGAGCACAGGTATTTGCCAATCGGCAGAAGACAGATCAATGGGATAACGTCAACAATAAACGCGGCGACGGCGGCGGCCAGCTTGCATATACCGCAGTGCTGATTCCTCAAGATAAAGTGGTTCGCAGTGACAGGGGTGTCTACTCTCTCGACCTGACCGACGTCCCTCCGCTGCCCAACGAGGATTGGATGCCTCCGTTCGGCACGATCCAGCAGAGCGTCGAGTTTTACTACACTGACGGAAGCTCCGGAAAGGAATTCTGGGAGTCCGCAGGCAAGAGTTGGACAAAAGGAGTTGAACGGTTTACCAATCCGAGTGACCAGCTCAAAAAGACTCTTGAGGAGATCGTTGTCCCCGCCGACAGCGAAGAGCAAAAGGCGCGCAAAATCTATGCCGCGGTCGAGAAGCTGGACAACAGCAGCTTCAGAGGCGAGCAATCCGGCTCCGAACCGAAGGCCGAAAAGCCGAAGGAACTTCGGGATCCCGAGGAGGTGTGGAAGCAGAGGAGCGGATCGGAAGATGAGATCTCGCTGCTCTTTGTCGCCATGGCGCGGGCTGCCGGGTTGAAGGCCTGGCCGATGCAGGTGGTTGATCGTGACCGCGCCGACTTCAATCCCGGCTATCTCGCTGTTCGTCAGTTGGACGACTACATCGCAGTGGTCGAAATCGCCGGGAGGGAGGTCTATCTGGATCCAGGGCAGAAGATGTGCCCTTTCGGCCTATTGCACTGGAAGCACGCGTCGGCGTCGGGATTCCGGCTTGCGGACAACGGCGCCATTCTCTCGACAACTCCCGAAAATACTTACAAGCAGGCAGTCTCAACGCGCACGGCGAACGTGGAAGTTGCCTCTGACGGCAGCGTTACCGGCACAGTGAGCGTAGGACTCTCTGGGCAGGATGCGTTTTATTGGCGGCAACTGGCGCTGGAAAACGATTTGGAAGAGATCAAAAGAAAATTCAACAAATCCGTCCGTGATGAACTGCCCGAGGGTGTGCAGGCGGAGGTTGATCATTTCATCGCCCTGGACAACCCCGACCTCAACCTGCTGGCCGTGATCAGGATCGGCGGCAAGCTGGGCACGGTTTCCGGAAACCGAATCTCTTTGCCGAGCCAGTTCTTTGGGGCGCGTACGCAGGAATCCTTTGCTGCCCAGGACAAGCGAATCGCACCGATCGATCTTCATTACGCCCAGATGCGGCAGGAGACTGTGACCTATTCTCTGCCTGCCGGTTACACCATTGAGAGCATGCCGCGAGCCGCGGACCTCAATTGGCCCAATCATGCAATGTTGAAATCGCGGACTACGGCAAAGGATGGAGCGGTCGAAGCGGCGCGGGTTTTCGCGAACAGCTATTCCCGGCTTGAGCCCAGCGAATATAGCGATCTGCATAACTTCTACTTGAAGGTAGCCGACGCAGACCAGCAAAAGATTGTACTTAGCCACCCTGTCGCCGTGAACGGCAACTGATGCAACAACGGCCTGGGCGCGATGCCCAGGCCGCTGCGGTGAACTGTGGGTATTGGACTAAGGCCATCGCGTTGATCCGATTGCCCAGGCATTTCAACAGCCGCTTTAGTCTCTTCCGCGATTGCTTATTGGCGAAACCCAAAAGTTGGGTTCCCTGGCGAGAGTCAGAGTTGCGAAAAAACTTCGCAGTTGACTCCGAACGCGCGTGGATCAATCGCCAATCTGAAAAGCAGTTGAGGTCGGCATATAAAAGTGAAAATGCGTTGGCATCCCCAGTGAAGCGTGGCGGGGTTGCCCAGGAGCCAAAGGCGCGATGCCTCAGGCCTCAGTCACCTCACGTACCGTACATTTCCAGGGTTCAGTCGTCATCTTTTGGATCAACCTCCTTTCCCGTGTAAAAGAGACGTTAAACCCGGCGGGGCTGCTCGTCAAGAGGCGGGCTGTGCGGAGCAGTGGAAATTCCTGTTCTGGAACAGAACTGGGACTGAATCGGGCAGGGGTGGGAGTTCGCCGTGCGCAGTTGATGGGCGGCTGCTCAGCGCGGAGCAATTGCGCCGGCAGATTGATTATTTCGAGCGCCGGTCTTTGGTATTGACGCGCCGGTCCACGGGATGACGCCTCCAATCGATCTGATCGGAGCGCCGGTCATTCCCGCGGACGCGCCGCTCTTCCACCAGTGGCGCGCTGGGCGGCGGCGTTACGACGGCCTGGGTGCGCGCGGGGCGAGGATGGATCTTCGTCTCTGCTGTGCCTGCGGTAACCGGCATTGTGCTGCTGGTGAGCAGCCTGTTGAGGACCGGAGCTTCATTGCGCTGCTTTTCAACAAAGTCCACGCCCTCGGCGGTGAGCGTGAAGGCGGAGTTATCGGCGCGGGTGATGTACCCCTTTTGCTGGATATACCACATGGTAAATTCCAGATAATCGCGCGGGAAGCCCATTTGCTCTTCAATTTCCATCAGTGAGACATCGGGCCGGGCAGAGTTGGTGCGACGCCGCGAATAGAGCACAGCCAGCACGGCCAGCCGCCGATTCAGCTCCCCATCCATGCCATCCATAAAGTCAATCGAGGCCGATAGTGGGTCGGAATGCGGAGTGGCCGTTGCAAAGGCGGCGTCATATTTGGCGCGCTGCGCCGGGTCCGACAAAACATTAAAAGCCTCTGTCAGCTCAAAGAACTTATCTTTGTCGCCGGTCTCTGGATTGTCCGGGTGAAGGCGCGCGGCAAGAAAGCGGAAGACACGGTGGATCGTCTCCGGCTCAGCATTTGGGCTGATCTGGAGGAACTCATAGTAATTAGGAAAATCCATTCCCCCGCCCCCCTGAAGAGCCGCAGCGGTATCTACCGCTTAAAAAGGTATGCTGTGTGGTGTTTGAAATAACTATATCGCAATGAGCGGCGGAGCGCCTGTTTTCTGCAGTTTTGTGGACCAGGATGTGCCAGAATTGTAACCTCGCAAGGTTGGTAGGAATAAATGGTGGAATTGTCCCGAATTGAAACGACGCTGGGCTGGATTTGGCGGGTTGATCGGACTCACAGGTACGAGTCCGCTTCAAGAGACAGCCTGGATCAGTTCGCAAGCTGTTAGAGATTTACCCCTAGCGAAGTTACTTGCATGCCGGGTTTTTGGCCTTTGGAAGTTCAAGAAAGGTGATGGTGGCTGGAGCGAAATCTAACTCTCCGCCGGAAGCTGCGACGGCTCTCATCTCCGGCAGGGCATCATTGGCGCCGAGGGCGAGGCTAGCGCCATTCAACTGCACCTGATTCGCATCAAGCGTTAAGGCAGAGAGTGTATAACGCTTGGAAGGAGCTGCCACACGGAGGGTTTGCGCCGGACCGGTATTGATGACCAGCAAAGCCACGCCGCCGGGCTGGCCGCGCAGGCAATGCGCGTAAAGATGCAGATCGGGCGAAGGAGACGGGCCGGGATTGAGAACAATTGTCCCCATCAGCCTGCGCCACAGCAGCGCGGCCCAATAGGTGGGGCGCGGCTCGTAGGTGTTTTCGTCGAGCAGACCGTAGTCGCTGGCGGCAAGAGTGTTGTGCAAATGGACGGCGACTCCGCGCTGCGCCAAAGCACCGAGCTGATTGAGATAGCGAAAGCTGTCGCGAAAAGTGGAAGCCCAGCGGTCGCCTCCGCAGGCCGCTTGCGCGGTTTCCGTATTCCAGAGAGGTTTGCCGGGTTCAAAGCGGTCGCGGAGGGTGGCGTAGAAGAACTCCAATTTCACCGGGCGCGCAAGCCACTCGACTGTGAGGGCTGCTTCGGGCGTTGTGCTCATTCCGCCGCCCATCGCCGCGCAGCGGCTGGAGACGGCCGCATACGAGTGGTAGGAGATAGCGTCGAAGACCGGGCCGGTTGAAGCGAGGATATCGTCGCTCTTGACCGGGTGCATGGAAGCAGGCAGCGGTGCGGCACCCTCCATGACGCCGCCGGGACCGAGCAGCAGCGTGGACGGCGACTCGGCCTTCATCGTAGAGCGAAAAACGGCAAAGTCGCGGGCAAATGCTGGGGCGTCATACCCGGCAGGCGCGCCGCCGATAGCGGCCAGCGTCGGTTCATTCATGAACTCCGCAGCGGCAATGCTGCCGCCAATTGATCTTGTGTAAGAGAGCAGATTGTGAGCCTGCTCTGGTGTCCATGTACCTGAAGCATCGCGCGTACCCATACTGACGGCGAAAGAAGTGACCAGCTCAGCATTGGCGGCATGAGCAAAGTCAACGACGCCTTTCCATTGCGCGCGGGTCAGTACGCCTTTGAATCCGTCGGGCGGCGTTGCAGGAGCGGGATCGTCTAAGTTCTGAAAGTAAGTGGTGTTGGCCCAGGTTCCACTGACGCGCAAATACGCGGGACCGAGAGCGGCGGCCAGTTTGCGCAGTCGAGGATTGCTCAAATTAATTGGCGACCGGTACTGGTAGAGCGAGGCATCCATGCCTGCGGGCTGATTGGCGATCTGCCGAGCTGTTCCAGGCTCACGAATGGCCGTCTGGATCGCCGGGGAAGCATACGGCTTCCAGAATCTGCCTCCGGTTACCTCTACCATCTCAATGTTGTAGGACTGAAAGCGGTCGTCGACCGCCGCGATGCGCGGCATTGATGCAGGCGTCAGTGGAACCTGCCCACTGACGCCGACGGAACAAACGGCCAGGGAAATAATTCCAGCCCATCTCATCTTCGTCATTTTTCGCGTACTTGGAATTCTGGATATCATGCCGTCCGAATTGTATCGCTTGCGAGAGGATGCTGGTGGAATACACAGATTCCACCCTTTCCAAGGCGGCGGTTTGGTTTCCAGCCCCTGCGTCCGGTACACTCATATTTCGGGAGAGGAATTTCTCCGGCTTCTGAAAGAAATCCGCAACCAACTCTCATGGACGCAATCCAATCAGCAGCAGAACAAATCGAGCAGCATCCTGACGTTGCCCTGGTTGAAAGGGTGCGTGGAGGTGATGATGCGGCGTACGACACGCTGGTGCATAAATACGAGCGCCAGGTTTTTCGTATCGCTCAGCACATTACCCAGAACCGCGAAGACGCCGAGGATGTGATGCAGGACGCCTTCCTGAAGGCGTATCAGAAGCTCGATCAGTTTCAGGGGAACTCGAAGTTTTACACATGGCTGGTGCGGATTGCGGTGAACGAAAGCCTGATGCGGCTGCGCAAGCGGCGTTCGGGCAAACTGGTTTCGATCGACGAAGATATCGAGACCGACGAAGGCAGTGTGCAGCGCGATCTGGCCGACTGGGCGCCAGACCCGGAGCAGAACTACAGCCAGGCTGAACTGGCGGAGATTCTGCGCAAGACCATCCAGGGGCTGCCGCCGGGATTCCGCATTGTGTTTGTGCTGCGCGACGTGGAAGGTCTCTCCACTGAAGAGGCCGCGGAGACGCTTGGACTGAGCGTTCCCGCCGTAAAGTCGCGTTTGCTGCGCGCACGTTTGCAGTTGCGCGAGCGGCTGAGCCGCTACTTTGGCAGAAAGAAAGGGCACCGGGAAATGGGGATTGAAAAGTGAACTGCAAACAATTTCTCACCCTTCTCGATGATCTGATCGACGACTCGCTGACCGCCGAAACGCGCGCCGATCTGCAGCAGCATCTGGGCCACTGCGGTCCCTGCGAGGTGATCTTCAACACCACTCGCAAGACGATTGAGATTTACCGGTCCCATGAGTTGTACGATCTGCCCACCGGGCTGCGCGACCGGCTTCATGCGGCGATTATGGCGCGATGCAAGAAGGGGTGTTGACGCTTGAGTTTGGTGTTTAATTAACGCGGCTCGGTTAGTTATTTCAATGATGGCTGATGTTTTCGTTTCGAAGTGCGAGTTTATATAGAATTAACTCATTCCGATCATCGTCATCAAAGGCCGGATAGCTTGCAATTTTTTCCACCCGGAATGGAGCAAGAAAGGTTTTTTCCTGCTCCTCAGATGTGTTCCAGGCCAGATACCAGCCTGGTTGATAGCGAAGAACTTTTTCATTCATATCTTCAGTGCCATAAGAATCGTTGATCGATGGTATCCCGGTCATCAGAGAGATCTGGCTCCCGCTGATGCCCAGCATTAGTTGCTTCTGTTGCGGATTGCTTTGGACGATCCGCTTGATGGAGTTTGCAGCATTGATAAACTGATACTGTCGCTGCGAGAGAAATTGCAGGATCATTTTTGTATTGAAGGCAGCAGAAAAAACAAGAAGAGCTGCAAAGGTAAATGCGATCTTTCGCGAATGAAATACTACCTCGGTATACGCGATTCCTACGATAATTGCCAGAGGCGGGAGCATGGGTAGATAGTAGCGCGGGGCAAAGTCTTCTTGCCGGCTGAAGAGAAAGAGCGTCTGACCGGCAAGCGCAATCCAGCAGGCTGTGGATAGGGGATTGCACCACAAACTTCTCTTCCAGACGATAGAAAACACCAAAATAACTGGGACTAAATAGCAAAGACTCCGGTCGATCCAGAGACAGCCCCTCAGAAACTCAGTAATCGTTGCATAGGTATGGTTCAATTCGATGGGCGGCACTGCATTTACCGCAAAGAAGTAACGATAATCGTCGCCATAGCCGGCAAGTGAAACCGCGGCAGCATAGAGTTTGACCAATACCGCGGGGAAAATGCCGACAGAAAAAATAGCTCGCACAAATCCCGTTCGCTTTCCATCTATCGCCTGCCAAGCGATCCAGAAGACAGCCGGGATGAGTACGATGGCCGTGGTTTTCGTGAGAATCATTGCGGAAATTAGGAGGGAAAGTGCTATAAGAGACCAGATACGCTGCATAGATGCTTTGGATGCAACAAGAAGAGCAAGGAAAAACTCGAAGATTACCAGTGTATCGAGCGTTGCCAGACGACTGAAGAAAAAAGCGAATGGGCTCGCGGCAAGAACCAGGATCGTGAGTGTAGCCGGGAATGCGGAGTGGCCCGCTGTATATCTGCGAACAATGCAAAAGACGATGACCAAGGTAGCAATGGAGAGCGTTACATTCAGTGCGCGCGCCGCAATAATGCTGACACCGGTAAAGTGGAAAAGAATACTGAGCAGAGCAGGCCAGACAGGCAGTACGACTGCGGGGTTATAATCGCCGGCAACACGCCAGTGACCGAGTAGTTGGTGCATGATCGCTGCATTGGCCCACCAACCTTCGTCGGTGAACTTGGCCTGATCGATCATCCACGGCGAGTTGTTGGGAAAGTCGGCGGAGAGGCAGAAATATTTGAGTAAACTGAGCGCGGCAATTGCTGACCAAGCCAGCCCGTAAAGCCAAACGTTTCGCAAAATGTCTAAAATGCTCGGCGAACGCGCTGGCGCAGTGGTCTGGACTTGCATGATTTATATGGTAGCTTGCCTGTGATCGGTGAGAGCGAGAATGTATTCGCCAAATATTCGCCTATCGGCTATAATTCCAATATGGATTTTCAACTGGTGACTAGCTATCAACCAAAAGGCGACCAGCCGCGAGCGATTGCCGAGCTGATGGAGGGTTTGGGAGCGGGTGAGCGGCATCAGGTGCTGCTCGGCGTAACCGGCTCCGGCAAGACGTTTACGATGGCCAAGGTGATTGAGCAGTCAAACCGTCCGGCTCTGATTCTGGCGCATAACAAGACGCTGGCGGCGCAGCTCTATCATGAGTTCAAGCAGTTTTTCCCCAATAATGCGGTCGAATACTTTGTGAGTTACTACGATTATTACCAGCCGGAGGCTTATATTCCCGCTGGGGACTTATATATCGAGAAGGAAGCTACCGTAAATGAGGAGTTAGACAAGCTCCGCCTGGCTGCGACGCGGAGCCTCTTCGAGCGGCGAGATGCGATCATTGTCAGCTCTGTCAGTTGCATATATGGTCTTGGCTCACCGGAGGCCTATTACGGCATGCTGCTGCTGCTTGAAAAAGGCCAGCGCATCAGCCGGAAAGATATTACTCGGCGCCTGGTCGAGATTTTGTACGAACGCAACGATGTTGATTTCCGGCGCGGCGCCTTTCGGGTTCGCGGAGATGTGATTGAGGTCTTTCCGACTTATGATGAAAATGCTTATCGGATTGAGTTATTTGGCGATGAGATTGAGTCGTTGGCGCAGATAGATCCGCTCTTTGGCACGGTAAAGCAGAAGTATTCACGGTTGCCGATTTACCCGAAGAGTCACTATGTCGTACAGCCGGAGCGCAAGGCAGAGGCGATTGACTCGATTGTGACCGAGTTGAATAGCTGGGTTGCGGAATTGGAGTCGCAGGGGCGCATGGTAGAGGCACAACGCATTCATCAGCGCACGCGGTTTGATCTGGAGATGATCAAGTCGATGGGCTACTGCCACGGCATCGAGAATTATTCGCGGCATTTCTCCGGCAGGCTGCCTGGTGAAGCTCCGCCGACGCTGCTGGATTATTTTCCGCGCGACTTTCTGCTCTTTGTGGATGAAAGCCACGCGACGATTCCGCAGGTACATGGGATGTGGTTTGGCGACCGCAGCCGCAAACAAAACTTGGTAGATTATGGGTTCCGGCTTCCGTCGGCGACAGATAACCGGCCGCTCAAGTTTGAGGAGTTTGAAAACCGGATTCATCAGACGATCTATGTTTCTGCAACGCCGGGGCCGTACGAACTAACTCGGTCCGCGGGAGTGGTGGTTGAACAAGTGATTCGGCCTACAGGACTGATTGACCCTGAAGTGGAGATTCGTCCGGTAAAGGGGCAGGTGGATGACTTGCTGGCAGAGATACGGGACCGGGCAAAACGCAATGAACGTGTGCTGGTAACTACCTTGACCAAGCGCATGAGCGAGGATCTGGCCGGCTATTACACCGAGGTTGGCGTGCGTTGCCGGTATATGCATTCGGAGATTGAGACTCTGGAGCGGGTGAAGCTGTTGGCGGGGCTGCGCAAGGGCGAATATGATGCGCTGATTGGGATTAACCTGCTGCGCGAAGGACTCGACCTGCCGGAGGTTTCGCTGGTGGCGATTCTGGATGCGGATAAGGAGGGCTTTTTGCGCTCCACCGGCTCACTGATCCAGACAATGGGACGGGCCGCGCGGCATCTGGAAGGGAAGGCAATTCTCTACGCGGACCGCATCACGGATTCGATGCGGCGAGCGATGGATGAGACGGATCGAAGGCGCACGATTCAGAGTGCATATAACGAAGAGCATGGCATCACGCCGCAGTCGATTATCAGCAAGGTGGATATGGGATTGGCGGCGATTCTTAAAGCCGAGTATGGCGAGTTGGCGGAAGAAGAGACGATTGGAGTTCCAGAGTTTGCAACGCAGGCAGAGCTTGACGCATTTGTTGCGAAGCTGGAAACTGAGATGCGGGACGCGGCGAAGAAATTTGAATTTGAGAAGGCGGCAAAGCTGCGCGATTCGATCAAGGAACTGCGGGAGAAGGAGATTCTCTTTGGTTAAGGGATCAATGCGTTATTGGATGCGCGGAGCTTTGCTGATTGGTGCGGTTGGCACCGGAGTTTTGCCGATAGCTGGGCAGGCAAGCTGGCCGATTCATTCCAATGCCAAGGACACGCAGGCGGTTGAATATTTATTTCCGGAGCAGATTACGGTTTCGGCAGGGAAGGTAAGTGTTGTCAACTTACATTTTCGAGTGAATCAGGGATTACATATCAACTCTCATGCGCCGAAGGAAGAGTATCTTATCCCGACAGTCTTCTCAATACCAGAGGAGTCCGGAGTGCGGCTGGATGAAGCAAGTTATCCGCCAGGCGAAGAGATTACGCTACCTGTTGATCCGAGTGAGAAGCTGATTGTTTATAGCGGAGAGTTCACGATTCACGCGCGGATTGTAGCAATGCCGGGTGATCACCTGGTTGAAGCGAAGCTCCGCTACCAGGCCTGTGATCAGAATGCGTGCATGCCGCCGAAGACGATTCCGGTGGTAATTGATGTGCTTGGCAAGTGACAGGCTCAGCGGTGTCCGAGACCCGTTCGGTGAAATAGTATGGAATTCAGTAGAGCCTGAAGTTCACTTCGATATTGACAAGCACTGGGACCGGCTTATCTTTGTACACTGCGGGCTTGAACCGATACTTTCGCACTGACTTGATCGCATTTTCATCTAATCCTGGGTCGAGTGATTTAATGACGTGCACGTTTTGCGGCTTACCCTGCGCATCGACAGTCAATTCAACAATACAAACGCCCGAGATTCTGTTTTCCCTGGCGTAGTATGTGAATTTTGCTTCAGACGTATGGATTGCGACGGGAAAAGTTACGCCGTCTGCGCCGGCATGTGCCACAGGCTGCTCTGTGTCTTTCGCATCCGCCGATATGACTGGCTGTTGCGCACCACTAACGATTGCGCCTAATGACAGCAGCAAAGCGATCACCATTGTTTTGCGCACAAAGTTCTCCTGAAGCCTTCACGATCACTTTAGCATACGACGCCCAACTCACGGAGAAGAAACGCGTAATCGAGAGCGATCTCTTTGAGGTAGTCGTAGCGGCCGCTGGAGCCGCCGTGGCCGGCCTGCATGTTGGTTACCAGCAGCAGTGGGTTGTTGTCGGTTTTGAGGGTGCGAAGTTTGGCGACGTACTTTGCCGGTTCCCAGTACATCACCTGGCTGTCATGGAGGCTGGTTTTTACTAACATGGCCGGGTAACTCGCGGCCTTCAGATTGTCGTAGGGAGAGTAACTGAGCATGTAATGAAAATACTCAGGCTGATTAGGATCACCCCATTCCTCGTACTCTGGGACCGTCAAGGGCAGGGAAGCATCGAGCATAGTGTTCATCACATCGACAAAAGGGACATGCGATAGGACGGCGCGGAAGAGATCGGGGCGGAGGTTGGAGACGGTGCCCATCAACAAACCGCCAGCTGACCCGCCTTCGATAGCGACGCGAGCGGGGTCACCGTAGCCGCTGGTGGTGAGGTGCTCGACGGCGGCGATGAAGTCGGTAAAGGTATTGCGCTTGACGAGCATTTTTCCCGCATCGTGCCAGGGCTTGCCGAGATCCCCTCCGCCGCGAATGTGCGCGTATGCCAGCACTACTCCGCGGTCGAGAAGGCTGAGGCGATTGCTGCTGAAGTTGAGGGGTAGGGAATAGCCGTAGGAGCCGTAGGCGTAAACATACAGAGGATTGCTCTGCGAGCGGCAATCTTTGCGATAGACCAGCGAGATAGGCACCTGCACGCCATCGGCAGCGGTGGCGTGGATGCGCTCGCTGGCGTAAAGTGTACGGTCGAAACCGCCGGGAATCTCAACTTGTTTGAGAAGGGTAGAGGAGCCGGTGGAGAGATCGTATTCGTAGACCGAGCTGGGCGTGACCAGCGACTGGTAGGCGTAGCGAAAGGTGGTTGTGTCGAAGATGCGGTTGATGTGCGGGTAGGCGCTGTAGGCCGGTTCGGGGAATACGATTTCGCCGCCCGGCGCGGTTTCGGGTCCCTCGCCAGTGAAGCGGGCAATGCGCAGGCGGGGCAGGCCGTCTTCGCGCTCGCAGGCTATGTAGAACGTGGCGAAGAGGTCGATGTCTTCGAGCATCACATCGGCTCGATGGGGAATACGCTCGGTCCAGTTTTCGCGCGCGGGCGTGGCGACGGGAGCTGTGACCAGACGAAAGTTGCGGCCCCGGTCGTTGGTGCGGATGAACCAGAGTCCGTTGCGATGGTCGATGGAGTACTCGTGCTCGTCCTGGCGTGGAGTGATGAGCGTGAATGCGCCGAGCGGCGAATCGGCGGACAGGAACCAGCTCTCACTGGTGATGTGGCTGGCGGACTCGAGGACAATATATTTGCCGTCGCGAGTGCGGCCCACGCCAATGTTGAAGCGCTCGTCATCGTCTTGATAAACCAGTGTCGCTGCAAAGGGCTGCCCTCCGCAGGAGGTGCGGAAGAGCTGGAACTGGCGCTTCTGCTCTTCGTCCTCGACGGTGTAGAAGAGGGTCTGGCTGTCGGCGGCCCAGGTGACGGAGCCGACACGCTCGACCTGATTGGCGAGGGTTTCACCGGTATCGAGGTCTTTGATGTGGAGCGTGTACTGGCGGAAGCCGGTGGTGTCGGTAGTGTAGGCCAGCCAGCGGCCGTCGTCGCTGATGTCAGTTGCGC
>CAZHKN010000149.1:0-12345 GCA_964532725.1 uncultured Occallatibacter sp. | reverse complement strand
GCAGTCGCCAGCACGGCGTGTGTTACTCCTCTTGTCTTCTCAGGTCCACTCTCAAAGTGTCTAACGTGAGATTAACATGAATGGGGGTTCGGACGCCATTCTCCCTTACCTTTGAGAAACACGGCAAACCCAAACCGGTCAACGCGCGCCGAAGCGGAAAAGGCGGTTGTCAAAGCGTTCTTTAATGACCTCGGCGATTTCGATTTTCTTGGTGTCGGGATGCTCGGGATTCAGCAGAACATTCCAGGTATGGGGAGCTATCACCGAGGGTACCCGCGCCAGCGCCGTTGCCCTGGCAGCAAGCCACGCATCGCCTATGCTGCGCGTCAATCCGAGGTCACGCTTCCAATCGGCTCCGGCTGGAGGATCAAGAGCCTGAATCGCAATACCATCAGGGACTGAAATTTTGAGGAGCGTGTAAGAATCCGGAAAGTCTTCACTATCTACTTCAAGGTGAACAAGCGTCTCAACCAGCGCGGATGTCGGCGATTCCGCCATATAAACAATTCTTGAGCCGGCTCTATGCCAACGGCCACTAGATTTGAGTCCGCCCTCACCATTCAAGTCAGGGTAATTGCTGATACGCCAGAGGAGTCCTAGCCCGATAGTAGTCATAGATTCGTTCCTCGTCAATTACTACTACTATCGGCAATTATTAGAATTTCATTACCTTCGTACTTTACTAAACACTCATAATGTCTTTTATTGAGACACAAGCTGTACTGTAGCGATACATTTAGGTCGCTTCGATTCGCTTCAGGCGAAAACGCCTTCATCAATCTGATAAAGCATCTCTTCCACCAATTGACCGCCAAGATCCGACCGCATCATACCAAGCGGCGAAATGCCCTCGAAGCGCTCCTTGGGCTTTGAAAACCAACGGCGAGCCTTATCAGGATCGCCAAAAACCTTCACCCCGAGCGCATAGAGCCGGGCAACGCGCGCAAGCCGGTCCGCCTCATCGAAACTCAACGGTTCCTGCTTTTGCCGTCGGTGCTTCAGGGTGCGAGCCGGAATAACAACTTCCAGAAAATCCTTAATTTCAAAGCCGGAGTAAGCCGAAAACTCATCCAGAGCGGTGAGCGGCACACCCTGCCGCGCTGCTTCCCAATCCAATTTGAAGACGGAGGGTGGGGTCACGGGAACAGAAACGGCTTGGCTCATAGGGACATTATGCCACAATTAACGCGGCATTTTGTCCAAGGTCACACGTCAGGCACATCGACGGACCTTCTATCTTTGGAAGAATTGCGTTGGCACAGTAGCCTGCAACGGCTCCATCGCCCCAAACCGGTCAACGGCTTTCAGAGCGAAAGATCCCCGTGTTGAGCCGTTCCTTTATGACCTCAGCGACTTGAACCTGTTTTGCGTCTGGGTGTTCGGGATTGAGCAGGTAGTTCCAGGTTTGGGGCAGGATGGCGGAGGGGACGCGGGCCAGAGGGGTTTCAGAAGCGGCAAGCCAGGCATCGCCAATTGCCCGTGTTACCTCGGGATGCTCCCGCCAATCGGGTTGGGGAAGTTTGCTCAACGACTTCATCCGGCATTCTTCTGCAACAGAGACTTGAAGCAACTGATAAACGCGCGGAAGGTCTCCGTCTGCATCCGGGTCCATCAAGCTGGCAACATGCTCCAGCATCGCGCCCGCGGCGCTCTCCGCCAAATACACAATCGCCCGCCCCGAGCTATGCCATCGGGACGCAGCGCCGCGTGAACCTTTGCCGCTCAAATCCGAGTAATTGCTGATACGCCAGAGAGTCTTCATAAATGGCAGCGTCCACGGCTGATCGCCTAAACGAACATCCCCTCGTCAATCTGAATTAGAAACTGCCGGACCGCGCGTTCTCCCGCTTCGGTTCTCAACAGCGACAGAGCTGTCTTTTCGTCGAATCGACGCTTCTTGGCGGTGAGCCACTTCCTGCCGCTTTCGCTATCACCGTATACCTTGACTGCCATCTCGTAGATGCTCACAACCCGCGTCAGCCTTTCGTTCTCCTCCATCGTCAACGGGGCCTGAAGCGAGCGACTGCTCTTCGGTGTGCGCGGATCGATCACAACATCCAGCAACTCCTCCGCGGCAAGGCCGGAAAAGGCGGCAAATATCTCCAATTTTGTCTTTGAGAATTCGGGAACCCTGGGAAAGGCCGGCTGCTTCTTCCTGGGTACTTCCGTCTCGACCGGAGATCCAACTGACCTGCCGCGAACGGCGTCACTCTCCGCTGGATAACCCACGGGCTTGCTCTTCGGGACATCACTTTCGGCAGCGTAGTCCAGGGTTTTGCTACTGAATGCACTTCCGCCTCTCGGCAAGCCTGCCCCTTTGCCTCTCGGCAGGTCACTGACGACCGGATAGCCTGGAGTCTTGCTGCGAAAAGGCTCACCACCCCCTGGATAGCCCGCAGCCTTGCCCTTCGGTACATCGCTCTCAGCCGGATAGCTTGGAGCCTTGGTCTTGGGCAGGTCGATTTCTGCCTCAGGTGGGCGAGCCGCAGCCTGGAAACTCTCGTTCTCAAATGAACTCTCAGGCGAGAACGGTGCGAGACCTTCGCTACTCACTGGATCTTTAAGAAAGGCAGAGTAAACCGGCGTTTCAGGAGGAGCAGGCAATTCTGGCGCAATAAACTGCTCGGGCTCTTGAGGAGCAACCGGCGGCGCAGGCGCCTCTTCTACATAGGAACTGAGCGGCGTCATGAATGACAATTCCGCGCTGGGGGGATTGTCGGGAAGATATTCTCGGACCGAGACGTTGTCCGCAGGACGTTTCGTTGAACGTTCCTGCGCCGGAGCCGGCCCCCACTCGCCAATTTTGAACTCCACAGCCCAACCTCCCTGTCTTGTCTCAGGCGGGCTGCTCTGTCCTAAAAAAGGAGAGCGGCACATCCTGTTCTACTGACTGCAATCAAGACAATAAGGAGACGGTACAGCCCTAAAAGGAGAAATGGAGCAGGTAAACGGATGCCGCCTGAATCATAGTGATATTATGCCACACCTTGCCCAGCATTTTATCTTTAAGCGGAAGTGAAACCGGTATCTTGGCCACCGCCGACCAAAATAACCCTCCTTCGTTTATCATCATGTCTCAAAATCATACACTTCATCCTGGTCTCCCGATCCCTGCCACCTTAGCCGCACTCTGTCTGCTCTTTATCCCAACCGGCTCTCACTGCGCAAAGCACTGCGCCCCAATCCTCATTTTCGCTAGCTCAGACGGTCATTCCCGATGCGCCCAGCCCGCAGAACCCCTCTCCGTCCGCCACTCATGCAGATCCGCAAATTCCCTGGGCGTATAGCCGGTTGGGAACTCCGGGCACACCCCTAACCTCCGGTCAGAAATTCACTGTCTACGCCCACCAAACCTTCGGACCACCGGCTTTCGTGGCCCTGCATTCGGCGCGGCGATCAGCATGGCCAATCGCCCAGCCAGTATCCGCCGGACTGAAAAGGCGGCGGGGGAGCCTTCGGACGGCTCTACGGCAGCACTCTGGCCACGCAAACCACCAAGCACACCGCAGAGTTCCTCACCGAAGACGCCTTTCATTTCGATCCGCGCTATTCCCCTTCCGGCAGCACGGCCCCCCTGCTCGCATCGCTCATGCCCTGGCCTACGTCATCGTCCGGAAGACCGACTCCGGAGCCACCACTTTTGCATTGCCGCACTTTGCCGGAGCCGCAGCGGGCGGATTTGTCGGAATGGCCTATCTGCCGCCGGGGTACAACAATCTATCTCGGGCCGGCCAGCGCGCCGGCTCGGAACTGCTCTCTATCGGAATCAGGAATATTGCATCCGAGTTCGCTCCCGAGCTTGCGCCCATCGTCCGCAAACTGCACATCCCAAGAGTCGTCTCGACCTGGTGGACTCAACAGCCTAAAGCACAACCGGGCAGACCGTAATCATTTCTACGCTGCGGTAGAAGCCAAGAGCCGCAACTGCGGTGTGACTTGTACCCAATGATTTGCCCGCGCTGTAATCTTTGGCAAATAGCTACAGACCCGTTGCCGGTTCAGATCCAAATGTCGTTCCGGGCCGTCCGTTCTCCGCCCTCGTCGCCCGTATTCAACACGCCGCGCGGCTCTATAAGCAGCAACTTAACCTCATGTTCAGCGTAAGGTTTATGCTCCACACCCTTGGGAACAACGAACATCTCACCGGCAGCTATAAGAACGGCGCCATCGCGGAAATCGATGCGCAGTTCGCCCTCAATCACGATGAATGTCTCGTCGGTATCCTTGTGATCGTGCCAGATAAAATCCCCCTGCAGCTTCGAGATCTTGAACTGGTAGTCGTTCATCTCGGCGATTACCTTCGGATTCCATCGCTCTGCGAATAATCCAAATTTCTGCTGAAAATTGATTGCCTTGTAGTTCATCCGGCCTCCTCTGAAATAAATCGAATGCGAAGCACGATCAGGGTTCCTGCCCGACCCAATAGTTGGCCCGCGCGACAATATGCGCGCCATAATCCCGGGCCGTCTTCACCTTCAGCGTGTGCAGGCCTGGAGTGGGGTTCGACGGGCTAAAGGTTATCAGATAGCGGTTACGGGTGTGGCGGGCGGCGTCCACAATCCGCTGCTCAAAGCGCTTGTCGCCGGTGAAGGTTTCGTACTCGCCTCCGCTTTCCTGGGCGATCTCTTTGGCCACATTTTTCTTGAAGGCTTTCACAGCCATGATCAGTGCGGAAAACATATTCATCGTGCGGTCGTCTCCGTTGTCCTTCACGTCATGCAGGAACTCGGCACGCGCGGGCGAAAAGGTAACACCGAGAACCAGCACATCGGATTGGCCTATCTTGCGAATCAGCCCTTCGGCCTTAGTGTGCTTGCTGCCGCTGTCGCGCTCTTCGCTGATCAGGAGCAAAACGCGGCGGTACTCCTTGGGCTGCGATTCGAGCAGATCGACGGCATAGCTGACAGTGTCGAGAATCGCCGCGCCGCCGTCGCCCGGGTCCATTTGCCGGAGCCGGTGCGTAATCTCGTCGCCGTTGTGGGTGTAGTCGCGCAGCAGATGCGGCTCGGAGTCGAAGCCGACCAGAGCGGCCTGGCTGCGGCCATCGCTGAGGAAGAGATCGAGCAACGGACCGAGCTTGGCCAGCTTGTCGAACTCCAGTACGCTCGCGCCGCCCTGCTCAACGGCGACAACCAGCGCAACCGGTGCTGTATCCATCTCTTCCTGCACATGGAGCTTTTGCGGAACGCCGTTATCTTCGAGGACAAAATCATCCGCCTTGAGTCCGTAGATAATGCCACCGCTGTGCTTTTCAACGAGCGTGGGAACAAGGACTTCATTGGTGATAACCCGCAGGGTTGTTGTGGCAGATTGTGGTGCAGGCATAGGCGCGGGAGGCTCGGCGGGAGGCAATTGCTGAGCCGAGGTGGCCAGGGAAGATATAAGGAATACACCAGTCAGATAGAAACTCGGGCGGAAAGAAATCAAGGCTTCCTCCAGGGCTGAAGCCCCGACTTTTGTTTGGACTCTTTCGGCACGGCTGATGTCATGTCTGCTACAAAGCTCTGGTTGGATCGCGCCTTTCAGCAAACTTCAACGTCGCGCTCTGCCGCAACAAATCCTTGCTCGCAGGATCTGCTTTTTTCTCTTCCTTCATCCCTGTCCCTGCTCTCGATCAGGCCCGCTTCCGTGCTTCGCGGTTCATCTCGCCGGTCCAGGCGAGAAAGCTTAACAGATCCCAGCGTTCGTTCCAGACAAAGCCCATCACGTCCTTGGCAGTCAGCGTTTCGGCGCGTTTGCCGCTATAGGTTTCGACGCGCCAGCGAATGAATTCGCTGCGCCACGGAGCAAGCCTGTGGCCGCGGGTCGCATTCCAAATAAAACGAAGCGCTGTGAACACGGCGATTCCTCTTTCCCTGAGTATATGCGGCGGAGCCGGCTGCGAAGTGACAGGCGAGCTGGCCTCGGCATTTGGAAAACCGATTCAGCAATCGAGAAACACCGTTTCCCAACCCGCTCAGACGTGTTACAACTCGAAGATGGGCAAGGGAAAGCTATCTACGCCGCCAGGGCATGTAAACCTGAAGATGCTGGCCGAGCATCTGAACCTTTCGCAGACCACAGTCTCTCTGGTTCTGAACGAGTCACCCTCCGGCAAGTCCATTCCGCAGGAGACCCGCGACCGAGTGCTGGAGGCGGCGACCCGGCTCAATTACCGGCCCAATTATTTTGCGCGCTCGCTGCGGCAAAACCGCTCGATGAGCGTCGCCGTGCTGGCGCCGGATTTGAGCGAAGGTTACTTTACCCGCGTGATGAGCGGCGTGGTGCAAGAGCTGACCGACGCCCACTACTTCTACTTCACCGCCTGCCATGACTGGAAGAAAGAATTGATCGAACAGTACCCGCGCATGCTGGTGGAGCGCGCCGTGGATGGCTTCCTGCTGCTGAACACACCGGCGGACGAGATTGAGGTGCCGATCCCTGTTGTCGCCATCTCCGCACACAGCGCGGTTGAAAACGTAACCAATATAGTCGTGGATCACTATTCGGCGGTGAAACAAGCGCTGACACACCTCTATGAGCTGGGGCATCGGCGCATCGCCATTCTGCGTGGGCCGCGGGCGATTCCTGACTCGGAGTTCCGCTGGGAGGCGACGCAGGCCGTGGCCAAGGAGCTCGGACTCAAGCTCGACCCGGCGCTGATAGTGCGCATTGATTCGGCGGGCTGGTCGATGAAGACCGGCCATCACCCGATGGCTCCCGAGATCGGCTACAAACCTATCCAGGCGCTGCTCGAAAAAACGCGCAACTTTACCGCGATCTTCTGCTTCAACGATATTGCAGCCATTGGCGCAATTCGCGCCCTAAAGGATGCGGGCTTGTCGGTTCCCGCCGATGTCTCCGTGGTCGGCTTCGACGATATTTTGTCGGCGGCCTATTTCACCCCATCGCTGACCACCGTCCGCCAGCCGCTAGCCGAGATGGGCAAGCGTGGCGCCCAGATACTCCTCGAACGCATCGCCAACAAGGAGAAAGAATTCCCCGCCGAAATCGTGATGGCTCCGGAGCTGGCTGTACGCGAGTCTACCGGGCCGGCATTGGCCAAAACCAAGTAGAAAACTAAGCCTTATCCACTGACATCAGCACGGCCACTCGGCATAATACAATCGCGTGGTTTAGCCTAGTTAGACACGTTGGAGGTTCCCGCATTTCGTGGTTCCTACAAATGGACCCAGCCTCTGTAAATCAGCGCCAATGATCCCGTTGCAACCATCATCCACAAGAAGATTCCTTGCAGTAACGGCCGCGCTCCAACCTGGCTGAGAGTATTTTGCGAGAGGCCGGTTCCGATCAGGAATAACGTCACGGTCAACCCGATCACGCCCAGATGCTTGAGCATCGGGTAAACCGGTTGGAGCGCGCCAAGATACGTATTGGCGACAGCCGCAAGGCAGAAGAAGAGAATGAACCAGGGCAATTGAATGCGTGCTTTGCTCTTCCCGGCCATCGCTGTTCCTACTGACACCGGCACGATCCATAGAGCACGGGCTAGCTTGACTGTGGTGCCGACAGCCAGCGCCACGGCCCCATATTTCGCTGTTGCGCCCACCACGGAACTTGTGTCATGAATGGCCAGCGCGGCCCACAAACCAAACTGACTCTGCGTCATGTGCAGCGCGGAGCCGATGGCCGGGAACACAAATAATGCAACGGAGTTCAGCAAGAAAACTGTGCCGAGAGAGACGGCGATTTCTTCTTCGCTGGCGTTGCTGATGGGGGCGATCGCGGCGATCGCACTGCCTCCGCAAATCGCCGTGCCGGTTGAGATGAGAAATGAGATGCGCTTCTTTACCTTGAGCAGCTTCCCTAATCCCCAGCCAAGCAGCAATGCGATGCTGATGCTGGCCGCGGTGTAGACGAAACCGGAGCGTCCGGCTTGAAGCACCTGATGCAGATCCATGCCAAAGCCCAGGCCAACCACCGATGCCTGAAGAAGCAGTTTCGATAACTCTTTGGCTGCAAGATGAAATGGGTGAAAGAAAGAGAACCCGTAGATAATTCCAGCAATCAGCGCGATGGGGGGCGATACAAAACCGCTGGCGGAGAGGATCAATCCGATAAAGAAAATATTCCTGGACATGTATCCAGTGTTGCTGTTGATTTTCTCCGCGTCCAAGCAGTAGTTCTCATGCCGTATTAGCGCAACTTATGGACTGCAATGAACTAAGGCTGCTTTTTACGGGGCAACGCTTGCTGAACACCAGAATGAGAGGAGAGAAACCTGCGGAATTCCCGAGCGAGTCCCTGAGGCTCCGGACCGGCTGCGTAGGTCAACAGGAACTCCCGATCAATGCTCAATCCTTCGATTTCGACAACCCTAAAACTGGTGTTGAGCCGCAGGTCTTTGGCAATCGCCCAGCGCGAGACAAAGCCGATTCCCAGTCCTGCTTCTACAGCAGACTTGATAGCCTCGGTTGAATCAAGCTCCATCACAATGCGCAGCGAATTCGGCTTGACTCCTTTCTTCTCCAAAGCCATTTCAACCACACGGCGCGTACCGGAGCCGCGCTCCCGCATCAGCAGCGGCACGGTCGCAATCTCGGAGCTAGGGATGGATTTCATCTCGGCCCACTCATGCGCTGCTGAAACGATCAATACCAGCTCGTCTTTCATGAACGGCTCGGTCCGTACATCGCGACTCCTCGCCGGTCCCTCGATGAAACCCAGTGCGATCTTCTGCTTTTCCACGGCTTCTACAATCTGCTCGGTATTGCCGCTGATCAGCGTGAGATGAACGCGGGGATAAGCACGGCTGAACTCGCCCAAAGGTCGAGAAAGCACATACTGCGCGACGGTTGTGGAAGCTCCCAGAGCCAGTTCCCCGGCGTGTTCGCCGCTGAGAGCGGCAATCTCCTGCTCGGCCTGATGAAAGAGTGCGTTGGCCTGTTGCGAATAGGTCAGCAGAATTTTGCCAGCCTCAGTCAGCGCAATGTGCGAACCAGAACGGTCAAACAGTTGAACGCCGATATCTTCTTCGAGAGCCTTGATCTGGAGGCTCACCGCCGGCTGGGTCAGATATAACTCTTCAGCAGCCTTGCGAAAGCTCCGCTGCGCTGCAACCGCGCGAAAGACGACTAAACGGAAGTTATCGAGACTAGGCATTCGCTATGAGCAGTAGGATTCAAACCAACGGCTGATGTATACCTGGGCATGTGCTTCGCCGCAGTAGTGCCGGGCGTGGGGCGTATCGGCTGCTTCCTTCGTCCACTTGAAAACCACCAATTGTATGTCACTGCAATGGATCGCAATCCAGCGCACCGGATTGTCGCTCTCCCTGCCGCAAATCTCACATCGGTAAATCGTGTCGATCATCGCTGCGCTCCCACGCCCAATCTATGTTTGCTCATTGCATTGTCCCCTGTTCTCCACTACTCGAGCATCTGCAGGTCGAGCGGCTCTTCGAGCAGATAACTCTGCGCACGGATGCTTTCCAAAGCACGCTTGAGCGCAGAGGCTTTGCATGGCTCCACGGTGACGACAAAAGGCAGCGCGTGCTGCGGATAACCGGGCTTCTGCAGAATGGCGCGGATGTTGATGTGCTCCTTGGCCAACGCACCGGTGATCTCAGCAACGATGCCGGGGCGGTCGTCTACAAGGAAACGGACATAGTGAGGAACCTCGAACTCCGCGCCCAGACTGGCCGGTGCGGAGGGAATCTCGACTCGGCGCGACCCATGCGCCAGTGTAAGCAGATCGCTGACCACAGCCACAGCCGTGGGATGACCACCAGCTCCGTGGCCGCTAAAAACGACATCGCCGCCGTAGTGGCCGGTAAAGACAACCATGTTTTCTGTTCCGCGCGACCAGGCCAGCGGTGAACGGACAGCCACAAGGGTTGGGCCTACTGTTGCCGCAACCGTGTCGCCAGCGCGTTGGGCGCGTGCAATCTGGCGGATGGTGCAGCCGAGATCGCGGGCATAGCTGAAATCAACAGCAGTGATCGTGGTAATGGGCCGGGGTATAATCTCTTCTGGATTGACCTCGGCGCGCAGAGCGAGGCGCATCAGGATTGCGAGTTTGGCGCGGGCGTCGAATCCGCCCACATCTTCGGTAGGGTCGGCCTCGGCATAGCCTTTGGCCTGCGCTTCAGCCAGCACCGGCGCGTACTCCGCGCCGTCTTCCATCTTGCTGAGGATAAAATTGCAGGTGCCGTTCAAAATACCTTCGATGCGATCAATGCGGTCACCGGCTAGGCCCTGCTCCAAGCCCGGAATCACCGGAATTCCGCCGGCCACAGCCGCGCCATATTTCAAGTGGCCGCCTTTAGCTGCTGCCAGCCGCTCCAACTCGACGCCATGAAAGGCAATAAGCTTCTTGTTCGCCGTAACGACGCTTTTGCCCGCTTCCAATGCGCGCCGAACCCAGCTGCCCGCAGGATCAAGCCCTCCAACAAGCTCGACAACCACATCCACATCGCATGCCAGCACGGCATCAGCGTCCTCGCTCCAAACGATGGAAGCAGGCGCCCAATCGGCGCGCTTGCGGGACACACCGCGATTGAAAACATGCGTCAGCTCCAGCCCATCCGGCTTCGAGTGCACGAGAATCCTCGCCACGGAACTGCCGACGGTTCCAAAGCCGAAAATGGCGATGCGCAGCGGCTGACGAGAACCGGCTTCGTAGGAGGGGGCGGGATTTGTTTCGGGCACTGGGAATCCCTCTTCGGTAGGCTAAATAACTTGCGTAGAAAGATAATAAACGAATGGGGCGAATAAACGTCTCGCCATTTAATCAAGGAAATTGGATCAACAATCCTTCCTAGCGCCATTTCTGCATGGGCGGAATAGCTAAAACTGGTGTACTATGTTCTCCTGATGCGGCGCGGGCTTTCCATCTTTCTTATTTTGCTCTTCGGGTTGGGTCCGCTGGCAGCGGCTCTACCGGCAAGAGCAGAATCGCGCCTGCCCGCCTGCTGCCGTCGCAACGGAGAGCACCATTGCGCGATGGACGCTATTCAGGTGTTGCAGTCAGGCACCGACGGAGCCTTCAGCTCCCCAGCGCGTTGCCCGCTCTACCCGGCGAATCAACCCGCCTCGGTCAAGCCTGTTCATGCCCTGGCTCCAAAGCCAGCGGCTCTTCCCGCTCTTCGCAAGCAGGAACACACGCAGGCTGCAAGCCGAGTCCGGATCACCGACGGACCGCTCTGCACCCGCGCCAGCCGCGGACCTCCTGCGATTCTTCCCAGTTAGCTTCATGCCGGCCCTGTTTCCCTTGACGAGACAGGCTTTAGTCTTTCCCCCTGACTGAATCAGGCCAAACGAAGCATTGCCTCGCCGTGCGGATTTACCCCTTTGGGTTAGCCCGACGCCTCAATGAGGCACTGCTGGAGGTTCCCCCCATGCGTGTTTCTTCCCCTCTTTCCGCAGCGCTGTTCGCGGTTGCTTCCCTGCCCGCTCTGGCCACGGTCTTTGCGACTATCCACGGCGTCGTTCACGATCCCCAACATCGCCCGGTCGTCAATGCACAGGTTACGCTGAAGGCAGCCGACTCCGCGTTCACCGTCAGCGCGACAACCAACAGCAGCGGCGAATTCGATCTACCCCAGGCGCCCATCGGCGTCTACCAGCTCAAAATTTCGGCGACGGGATTTGGACCCATCGACGAACCGGTCACGCTTTCCTCGGGCACCAACCCCGTGCTGCATATCCAGCTCTCGATTGGAACTGAAATTCAGACTGTGCGTGTAGAAGGGCTTGAGAACTCCCTCTCCGCCAACGATTCCGTCACGCCAACAACGCTGATCACCCGCGCGATGATCGATGAAACCCCCGGAGCCAGCCGCACTATCGGCATGGAGATGATCACTGACTACGTACCCGGCGCGTACATGACCCACGATATGCTGCACATGCGCGGCGGACACCAGACCAGTTGGCTGATCGACGGCATCGCGATTCCGAATACAAAAATCGCATCGAATGTCGGACCGCAGATCGATCCCAAAGATATCGACTCCCTGGAGACGCAGCGTGGCAGCTATGCGGCCGATGTGGGCGACCGCACGTATGGTGTCTTCAACGTTCTGCCACGCAATGGCTTCGAGCGCGACCGTGAGGGCGAGTTATTGTTCTCTGCGGGCAATTTCTATACCGGCGAAACACAGATCTCTCTTGGCAACCACAACGCGGCGACCGCATGGTACGCAAGCCTCAACGGTGGACGCTCCAATTACGGTCTGGCGCCTCCGGTCGCGGCGGTTTATCACGATGCAACCAACTCGCAGAGTGGCTTTCTCTCATTGATTCGCAATCAGACGCCGAAGGATCAACTGCGCCTCAACGCGCAATACCGGCAGGATTACTTCGACATTCCCTACGATCCAAATGTCAATGACTGGGAGCAGGC
>CAZHKN010000148.1:0-12564 GCA_964532725.1 uncultured Occallatibacter sp. | reverse complement strand
CATCGCCCACCGCCTGCAAATACCGCCTGGTCCCGGAGTAGAGCAGCAGCGGCAGTGTACTCCAGTTCAAAATCCGCAGGTAACTGGCTGCTGGGCCAGCGACCTGCGGTGAAATACCAAAGGGTCCGAATCCAAAACTGGCCAGCCAGATCAACAACATAAGTGCCGGGGTAATAAAACTGGCCAGATAGACGCCCTGCGCTAGCCAGCGATGGCAATCGTCATGATCGGCGCGGCCATAGGCCTGCGCCACCAGCGTATCCAAGCCTAACAACAGCCCAAAGCCGAAGAGCGAAGGCGTGTAATAGACAGCGTTTCCCAAAGCCACCGCGCCGATTGCCGCCGGACCCAGCTTGCCCACCATGATGGTGTCCACGATATTCTGCGCCATCCATCCCAGTTCGCCCAGCACCACAGGCGCGGCCAATGCCGACATCGCGCGCAGTTCACTCCAGACCTCGTGCTGTTGCCCCTGGCTCATACTTCCAATCTAACCGCCGGCGGTCTGGCTCCGCTTTTCAACGAACAGGAAGGGCACCTGCTGTTCTGCTACGGGATCGCTCCAGCACATCGGTACACCTCCTAGCGGAGTCAGCAAGAGAAAAAAGTTACACTAAAAGGTTACTCATTACTATGAATTAAGGAATTTCGATTACAGACCGTGGCTCTCCGTGGCATGATGAATAATAGTGCAAATGTGCCCCCTCGCAGTTCAATAGGAGAATCACGTGCAGCCCCAACCAGCGAAGAGAAACATGCTCAAATCCTTCTTTGCGCACAGAACGGTCCTGGCATTCCTGCTGGCCCTCGCTTCGGTCGCGCATCCTGCAGTCCTTCATGCCTCCACCGTTGCCGCAGATGTGCCGGATTCTCTCAAAGACTTTCTTAGCCCGGAGCAGTTCAGGACGTATCTGCCATTAGTCATAGCTGTGGCTGTGGCAATGCTGATTTTGCTGATCATCTGGAGGCCGGGACGCAAGGCCAAACCGAAGGAAAATGAGCCGGCTCAGCCGGGAACCGCAAAATCCTCGCCGACGGCAAAGACCTCGGTTCCTGCCGCAGCACAAAAGGCTGCGCCCGTCGCGGCTCCGGTTCTCCCGCCTCCCGCTGGGCGCATCGAAGCCGACTGGCTCAAGCCGGTTGAGGTGGTTGAGCCACCAGCTCCGGTTGTGGAGGCCCCCAGGCAGCCTGTTCCTGCTCCGCCGCCAGTTCCGGTTACGGAGATCCCCCGGCCCCCAGCTCCTGTCCCTCCGCCAGCGCCGGTGGCCATTGCGCCTCCGCCGCCTCCTCCTCCCCCACCACCGCCAGTTGCGGTTCAACCGCCTGTCGAGCAGTTGAGGCCCGCAGCCCCGGCGCCTGTACCCGCTCCGGTTTATGTAGCGCCCCCGGCTCCGGTCGAGGCTCCTCCTGTTGACGCCGGCAAACTGGTTGCCTGGGTCTCTAAACTCCGTGGCGACGATCAGGATGGTTCGCATCGCACAACCATGCTTCGCACCTTGAAGAACGATCTCGGCTCGGCTCTGCAGATTCTTCGCTCTCCGCTGGAGCTCCACGAAGATGAATCCGTGGATGCGGACGACGACACCACTTCCGCCACCCTGGAGGCACAAGATTATCTGGCCCAGTACGGCGGCGAGTTGGTAATCTGGGGCACTGTCTCTGCTCCTTCCAAGGTTCTCAAGCTGCGCTTCACCACCCCCATTAACGGAACATCGCAGGAAAAACGCTTCCGCCTCGACGAATTCGATCACATCAAGGATTCCGGCCCGCTGGCCAGTTCGACCATTGCCTCCGTTGCCGAGCAACTGGCGCAACCGGCTCGGAACCTTGGTTCCTGCACGCCGGAAGAAGCGCAGTTGGTTATATCGAAGCTCAGAACGCTGGTCGAACATCCGCCCGCCGCACTGGCTGCCGATGACCGCGGCCTTCTGGTACGTTATTATGCCGATGCCGAACGGGCTGCAGCAGAACAACAGGGCGACTGGCAGGCTTTGGCGCGCGCCATTGCCGCTTACCGTGAAGCTCTGTCGATCTGCACCCGGGACAAGGGAGCGCTCGAGTGGGCCAGAACCCAGGCCAGCCTCGGCAGCGCCTTCCACCTGCTTTCCGAGCGGGAAAGCGGCAAAGAAAGTCTCACTGCCGCCGCACAGGCCTATCGCGAGGCTCTTACCGAACTGACCCGGCAGGTTTCGCCTTATGAGTGGGCCGATCTCCAAAGCCGGCTCGGCAGATCTCTGCTCAGGCTCGGCGAGAGGGAAAGATCTCTTGAGTTGCTGGAAGCCTCCGTCTCCGCCAACCGCGAAGCCCTCAAGGAACTCACGCATGACAAAGCGCCGCAGGAATGGGCGTTTACAGAGTGCAATCTGGGCCACGCCCTGCTCGGCCTCAGCGAAATCGAAGGCGGCACCAAGCGCCTGGACGCCGCCATCCAGGCCTACCGCGAAGCCCTCAAGGAGCTGACCCACGAGCAGACGCCGTATCAATGGTCCAGGGCGCAGAACAATCTCGGACGCGCGCTCCATGCTCTGGGCCAACGCAAGAGCGGGACCGAAGAATTGCTCGGAGCCGTTCTTGCCTACACCGAAGCCCTTAAGGAATTCAGCCCCTTTACCTCTCCGCTCGATTGGGCCAAGACGTACAGCAGCCTGGGAAATGTTCTCAAGCTGCTTGGGGAAAGGGAAGATGCTCCGCGCTATCTTGAAGCCGCCGTCAATGCTTATACCGAAGCCCTTAAGGTAGAAGCCTGGAAGGAAGTGCCGCTCGATTGGGCGCACACTCAGATGAATCTGGCCACGGCTCTTCACTCGCTCGGGGATCGCGACGGCTCCAGCGACTATCTGCTGGCTGCTGTAGACGCATACCGCGAGGCGCTCAAGGAATTGACCCAGGACAACGCGCCGCTCGAATGGGCAGAGGCTCTCAACCGCATGGGCAATGCGTTGTTGAGCCTCGGCAAGCGCGAATCGGGAACAACAAGCCTGACTGCGGCCATCGATTCATACCGCCAGGCATTGCTCGAGTTCTCACGCGCTAAAGCGCCGCTCGATTGGGCAGTCACTCAGAACAATCTCGGCAACGCTCTGCTTCGTCTCGGCGAGCGCGAAAGCGGAACGGAACTTCTCGAAGCGGCTGCAGACGCCTGCCGCGAGGCTCTCAAGGAGTTCACTGCAGAAAGATACCCGCTGGATTGGGCCATCACTCAAAACAACCTGGGCAGCGCGCTGCTACGGCTCGGCGAACGGACAGAGGGAACGGCCAATATCGAGGCCGCCATCTCCGTATTCCGCGAAGTGCTGACCGTTTGCACGCAAGAGAAGGCTCCGCTGGATTGGGCGGTCACCCAGAATAATCTGGGCAACGCGCTCCGCGTGCTGGGTGAAACTGAAACCGGCACGGAAAGCCTGGAATTGGCTGTCGCGGCCTGCTTTGAAGCATTCAAGGAGCAATCGGAGTCCAAGGTTCCCTTGCAGTGGGCGCGCACTCAGTACAATTCCGGCCTTGCACTCTATGCTCTTGGTTTGCGCAGAAGCAGCACCGACGAACTCATCGCCGCTGTGCAGGGATATCAGGAAGCGCTGAAGGAGTTTACCGAAGACCGTCTGCCCTTCGATTGGGCCTCGGCCAAGGTCAATCTCGGCAATGCGCTCAAGGTTCTTGGCGAGCGCGAAGGCAATGTCGAGCATATCAAAGAGGCGATCGCAGTTTATGAAGAGGCGCTCCGCCAGCAGCCGCAAAAGGAAGTTCCTCTCCTTTGGGCCGCGACTCAGAATGCACTTGGCAATGCCCACCATGCGCTCGGCGAACGCGTCGAAGGCGCGGGAGATTTTGTCTCCGCGGTCGATTCCTATCGCTATGCGCTCTTGGAGCGGACCCGTTCCACCGTGCCTCTTGACTGGGCCCGCACCAACGCAAATCTGGGCAATGTGCTGCTCAGCATGGGCCGGCGAAGCGGCGTTGCAGAACACTTCCACGACGCAGCCACAGCCTATCGCAATGCGCTCCAGGAGTACAGCCGTCAGGTCGTTCCACTGGATTGGGCCGTAGTTCAGATCAATTTGGGTTCTGCGCTGGAAAAAACCGAGCAATGGGAAGAGGCCGCCGAGGCCTACGAAGCATCGCTCGAAGTTCTCACTCCGGGCAACTACTTCCCGCTCTATCGGCAGGCCACCTCCAGCCTTTCAGCGGTCAATGAAAAAGTGCGCGCCTCCAAGGCCAGCGCATAAACCGGCAATCCGGTCCGCTGCAGCCTGTAGCGGACCGGATTCACCTTCTCGATCACGGGCTTTCTGGATATAAACTCTTTCCATGCCCATGCGCGTCCCCAGTAAAGTCGCACTTCTGCTCCTTTCGATTTCACCTCTCCTCGCTTCCCAGTCTCAGACACACGCCCCAACACCCAAAATGACTTCCAAGCCTGTTTCCGTCTCCGCTGTTCACCGTTCCGCTCTGGTGATCGATACCCACGCCGACACACCGCAACGTTTTCTCGACGAGCATTTCGATCTTTCCGACCCGCTCAACGGCGGCAACCTGAATCTGGACTCCATCCACAAGGGCAATCTGGGTGCGGAGTTCTTTTCCATCTGGGTCGAGCCGGTGCAGTTCAAAGGTCAATACGCGCACCGCACGCTGGAGCTGATTGATTCGGTCAAGCAGCAGGTTGCAAAACATCCCACAGAGATTGAGTTCGTCGCCACACCCGCAGGCATCGAGTGGGCGCATCGCAGCCACAAATTCGCCGCGCTGATGGGCATTGAAGGCGGCCACTCCATCGAGGACTCGATTCCGCTACTGCGCCAGTACTATGCTCTCGGCGTCCGCTACATGACCCTCACCTGGTCTAACTCCAACAACTGGGCCGACAGCTCCGGGGACATCAACGACAGCACCGTCCCGCACACCAAAGACGGCTTGACCGACTTCGGCGTGGATGTTGTGCATGAGATGAACCGGCTAGGAATGATGGTGGATATTTCGCACGTCGCCGACAGCACTTTCTATCGCGCAGTTGCTGTCTCGCGCGCCCCGGTCATCGCTTCGCACTCCGGCGCGCGCGCCTTGTGCAACGCTCCGCGCAATATGACCGACGATATGCTGCGCGCCGTGGCCAAATCCGGCGGACCTAATTCAAAGGGCGGCGTTGTTCAGGTCAACTTCTTCTCCGGCTTTATATCGCAGGCTTACTGGGACGCGCTGAAAGCCGCGCAGCCCGAGGCGGACAAGGCCGTTGCCGCGCTACTGGCCAAATACAAAGCCGAAGGCAAAGAAGCTCCTTTTCAGGAGATCGAAAAGCTCAATCGTCAGATCTACGACCGGATTCCGCGTCCGCCGCTCTCCATGCTTATCGACCACATCGATCACATCGCCAAGGTCGCGGGTGTAGACCACGTCGGACTTGGCTCTGATTTTGACGGCGTCTTTGGGCAATTGCCGGAGGGGATGGACTCGGCTGCGGACCTGCCCAAGATCACCGAGGCTTTGATGGCCCGCGGCTATACCGCAGAAGACTGCCGCAAGATTCTCGGCGGCAATCTGCTGCGCGTCTTCCGTGAAGTAGAGCAAACCGCAAAGCAGATTCAAGCGCAAGAGCGCCAGGGCAAGTCAACGAAGTAATTCGTAGCGGAAACCAGAACCGGTCAGCCGTTGCTCTTCATCAATGCTGTGAGCGCCGCGATCAACCCCGGAATGTCCGATGGGTTGGCCTCTGCCGCCGGCTCCCAGCCTGCATTACGCAATGTCTGGCTGGTAATGGGACCAATCGAAATCGCGCGAACGTCAGTAAACGGGAAGGGAATCGCCGCCCGCCGAGCCGCCTCTTCCAGATGAGTCACGCTCGATGAACTGGTAAAGGTCGCTGCATCGATTCCGGCGGTTATCGCCTGCTGAAGTTGCGCGACGGCTGCTTCCGGAAGCACATTTCTATAGGCGTCAACAACATCAACTACAGCTCCGGCAGCGAGCAAAGCCTCGGGAATCAAATCCCGCGCAATGGCCGCCCGAGCCAGCAGGATGCGCTTCCCGCTGACCTGCCCCTTCAGCTCTTCTAGCAGGCTTTCGGCAACATATGTCTCCGGCACATGTGCAACCAGAAACCCTTTCTGCATCGCTGCATTGGCAGTCGCCTCTCCAACAGCGGCAACCTTCAGAGAAAACGGCTGCTGTACGGGAATCTCCAAAGCCTCGGCCCGTGCAGCCAGGGCGCGAACTGTATTGGCGCTGGTGAAAATCAACCAGTCGTAGCTGTGGAGCTGGCGAATGGCGGCGTCCAGCAGTGTGAAGCTCTCTGGCGGCTGAATCTCCAGAACCGGAACCTCCACCGGAGTCGCCCCCAGCTCACGCAATCCCTCGCTGAGCTTGCTTGCCTGATGCGCGGCGCGGGTGACCAGAATGCGCCGGCCGGTCAGGGACAGCGAACTCAATGACCTGCTCCGGCATTCGCCGCCAGCAGCGCCCCCGCCCCGCATTCCAGCAGTTTCTCAACCGCCCGCCGGCCCAATTCCTCTGCTGTGCAGCCTGCCTGGGTCAAATGCACACGCACTGCCTCGCCCGTCTCTGGCGCGGCAACCACGGCAAAGATCTCGTTTTTACTTTCGTAGTCCCCTGCCAAAGGACGGCAATGGATCCCAATCGGCACCTGGCAGCCGCCACCCAGCGCGGCCAGCGCCGCCCGCTCGGCGGTCACGGCAAAGCGAGTTGCGGTGTCATCGAGAAACGCTAGGGCGGCAATCGTCGCTTCATCTCCGTTCCGCGTCTCAATCCCCAAAGATCCCTGCCCGGCGGCAGGACAAAAATCCTTTGGCTCCAGCCTTTCGCGCACCCACTCGGTCTTCTCCAGCCGGTCCAACCCAGCTGAGGCCAGCAGAATCGCCTGCACTTGGCCCTCGCCGAGCTTACGTAGACGCGTGTCCACGTTACCGCGAAACTCCACAGGATGCAGATCGGGCCGCAGCGCCTTCAACTGCGCCCGCCGCCGTTGGCTGCTGGTTCCCACGCGCGCCCCTGGCGGCAAGGCAGCCAGATTGGGGTAGTGAACCGAAACAAACGCGTCGCGCGGATCAACTCGCGGTGGCGTCGCCGCCAGAACAAAAAGTTCCGCCAGCTCGGTCGGCAAATCTTTCAGGGAATGTACCGCTAAATCTACGTGTCCATCCGCCAGCGCCTCTTCAATCTCCTTAGTAAACATGCCCTTGGAGCCAACCTGCGCAAACGTTACCTCTTGCAGCCGGTCGCCGGTCGTCTTGATGATCTCAATCTCGACAGTGTGCCCCTGCCCGCGCAGCAGCGCTGCAATGTGATTGGACTGCCACAGCGCCAGTTGCGAGCCCCGGCTTCCTATGCGTAGATTCATCGTCCCCCCACTGTCGCGCCTGTAGCTTTTAGCTCTGGCTTTTTCTCTTTCGTCTGCGCAGATGCTCCCGTGTTCCGGTCTTCCATTGATTCGATGCCCGCGCCTGGTTCAGGTTCCGTCCCTGTCGGCAGCGCCCAGGTTTCGCAGAGCGCGTCCAGCTTGATCTGATCTTCCGTCCGCGCGGCCTGCTTCAAAGCCTGCATCGGCGGGTGAAGAAATTTATTCACCAAACCGCGCGTCAGAGCCTCGACCGCGGCAACCTGTTCGGCGCTCAGCGTCCCCAGCCGTGCCTGTACCCGCCGCAGCTCCGCTTGCCGAATCTCTTCCGCTTGCCGTTGTAGCGCCACAATCGCCGGAGCCGCATTCACCGCTCGCTGCCGCTGATGGAAGCGCTCCACCTCGCCGGCGATCAGCGTCTCGGCATCCTGCGCCTCGCGGCTACGCTGCGCCAGGTGCGAAGCCGCCACGGCCTGCAAGTCGTCTATATCGTATACAAAGATGCCTTCCAGCTTGCCCATTGCCGGGTCCACATCGCGCGGCACTGCAATATCGATGAAGAACATCGGCCGGTTGCGCCGTTTATGCAAGAAGGCTTGTCCATCGGCCTTGCTGAAGATCGGATGTGGCGCGCCGGTCGAGGTAATCACGATGTCCGCTTGGCTTGCCGCCTCATGAATCTGATCGAACGGCACCACGCGGGGAATCACCTGCCCCTGAAAGTTCTCTGCCATCCGCCGCGCGCGTTCTTGGGTGCGGTTAGTGACCAGAATTGCGCCCGCCCCCTGCGCCACCAGATGCCGCGCGGCCAGCTCGCTCATCTTGCCCGCGCCAACCAGAAAGACCGTCCGCCCATTCAGCGATCCAAAGATACGCTTGGCCAGATCAACCGCCACAGAGGCAATGGAGACCGAATGCGAGCCAATCTCCGTCTCTGACCGGACTTTTTTCGCCGCGGCAAAAGCCGCTTGCAGAAGATGCTCGAGCTGCCCGGCCACCGTCCCGCTCTCCCGCGCCACGGCAAAGGCCTCTTTGAGCTGGCCCAGAATCTGCGATTCGCCCACCACCATCGAGTCCAGGCTGGCAGCCACGCGGAAGAGATGCCGCACCGCATCGCGGTCGCGATGTTCGTAGACATGGGGGGCCAGCAACGCCGGGTCGAGCGCAAAATGCCGGTGCAGAAACGCGGCCAGATCAGCATCCGGCGAATCAACCGAGGCCAGCATCTCCACACGGTTGCAGGTGGAGACGATCATGCACTCCGTCACCCCTGGCGCCGAGGCCAGCGCCCGCGTCGCCTCGCCCAGATCTCCCCGCGCAATCGCGATCCGCTCCCGCAGCTCAATCGGAGCCGTCTTGTGATTTACGCCAATCAGCGCCAGAGTCATTGCGCACCGTACCTGTGAACCTGGCTCACGACGTTGGCCGCCCACACCGCCAGCATCACTACAAAGACCGCACTCGATAGATACGCAGCCCTGCGTCCGCGCAGTCCGGCCGAGCGCCTTATCAGCAGCAACAGGCAGTAAACCGCCCACATGACAAAGGAGGCAATCACCTTTGGGTCGCGAAAATAAGCCGCTCCCAGCGATGTTTCCTGCGCCAGCAGGGAGCCGATCAGCAAGCCGACTGTCATGCAGGGAAAGCCGACCAGCAACGTCGTATGCGCGATCCGTTCCAGTGTGTCGAGAGGCGGCAACCACTCCAACGGCGCCCACCAGGTGTCTTCTCCAGCGCGCGGCTTGCTTTTTAGGCGTCGCTCTTGCAGCAGATAAAATCCAGAGGCCAGAATGCTGAATCCCAGCGCAGCATAAGCCGCCAGCAGCGTTGAAATGTGCACAATCAACCAGCCCATCCGCACACCTTGGGATGGAAATATATAGCGTTCAACACCCAACGCAGGCACAAAGACCATGAGGAAAACTGCCGGCAGCGCAAAGATGCCAAAGGAGATGGCTCCGTAAATCCACCAGACCAGGAAAAACAGAACAATTACTGCCAGACCCAGCAGAGACTCCGCCTCGCGCTCGCCCACCGGAACCCAGCGATGCGCCTTGACCAGCATCTCTACGGCAGAGACGAAATGAAAGAAGAAACCCAGCCCGGCCAGATGCACACACCAACTGCGCCAGCGCACAGAATTGCGCAGCGCGGCAGGGAAGACGGCGATACTTGCACCCGCATAAAGAACAGCCGCGACCCTCAGCCAGAGCAGATCCATATCTTTCATCACCTTACGGGTTTAGCGCACCCATTTACTGTGATATAAATCACCACCGAGCGCAACTCACTCTGCTGTCTTTTTCTTTGAGAGCAGGGAATCGAGCAGCAGCAGGCAAGCCCCGGTTACCACCGAAGAATCGGCCACATTGAAATCCGGCCAGTGATAGCTGAAGATGTGAACCTCAATGAAATCAACCACTGAGCCATAGGCAATCCGGTCATGCAAATTACCCGCCGCGCCGCCAAGAATCAGCGCCAGCGCCACGGTAATCAGGCTGACTTGGCTGCCCAGCCGGACCAGCGCAACGAGCACCGCAACCGAAGCCAGAACGGTAAACCCCACCAACCCCCAGCGCACTAAGTCCGGCCTGCCAGAGTCGGCAAACATCGAAAATGCCGCGCCGTCATTCACCCAATGCGTAATGCGCAGCACACGTGGAATTACCGGAATCGCCCCGCCCAGCAAAATATGCTTGCCGACCCAGATTTTGCTCAGCCGGTCGGCGGCGAAGATCACGGCGGAGATCAGCAGCAGCCACGGCAACCGCCGAGGACGCGGAAAGCTCATTGCGCGGCCTCCGCTGAATCCCCAGCCTGCGGCGGCGCAATCTGCATCTCGTGCAGCGCCGACTGGCAGCGTGTGCAAACATTCTCCCAAATGCCGTAGTTGCTGACCTCCGGCATGAAATTCCAGCAGCGGGCGCATTTATGGCCGGCGGCTGGAACGGCACGAATCTCAATGTGTCCGCCCAGTGAGGGAAGTATTACTTCCGCCTCGCATGCCTGCGGAACAATATCTGTGTATTCGTACTCGCTGACACCCACTGCTGAAACGTTAAAGAGTTCCTTCAGATCTGACTGGGAGTAACGCTGTAGGAGCGACAGTGCCTCGCCGGATGCCTCAATTAACAAATCAGCTTCAAGCCCCTTGCCGATGTTCTTAGCTTGGCGTTCTTGTTCCAGCTTGCGGAGCGCCGCAGCTCGAATCTCAAACAGCTTTTCCCATTCTTCAATCAAGCTGGCCAGGTCTTCCGAAAAAACCTCCGCCGGTGCAGGGAACTGCGCCAGATGCACGCTCTTCTCGCGCCCCTCGACAACTGGCAGATACTCCCAGACCTCATCCGCGGTAAAGCTCAGAATCGGCGCAACCAGCCGCACCAGCGCCTCGGTAATCTTCCAAAGCGTCGTTTGCGCCGAGCGCCGCTCTTTGCTGGTCGGCGCGAAGGTGTACATGCGATCCTTCAGCACATCCAGGTAGAACGAACTCAGATCCACAATCGCGAACTCGTTCACCGCATGATAGACGCGATGAAACTCGAAGGCCGCGTACCAGTCGCGAATCTTCTCCGTCAGCTCCCGGGTCCGCGCCAGCATGTACCGATCCAGCGGTAACAGCTCCGCTTCCTTGATCGCGTCCGTGGCGGGGTTGAAGCCGCTCAGATTCCCCAGCAAAAACCGGAAGGTATTGCGCAACTTCTTGTAGATTTACGCGCAGCGCGCCATCAGGTTTTCGCTGGCGGCCATGTCTTCGCGGAAATCAATCGACGCAACCCACAGCCGCACAATCTCGCCACCCATCCGGTTGGCAATATCCACCGGATCGACGCCATTGCCCAGCGACTTGGACATCGCCCGGCCCTGCTCATCCAGAGTCCATCCAGCCGTCGAGACATGCGAGTACGGCGCGCGCCCACGCAGAGCAACGCTCGTCAGCAACGAGGAGTGGAACCATCCGCGATGCTGGTCGCCTCCTTCGAGGTATAGAACGTCCACCCCATCGCTCTTCTGGAATTTCTTGTACGCCGTGCTCAACTCCGCATCCGATTCGCAGACCGCAAACCAGCTTACCCCGGAGTCAAACCAGACATCCAGAATGTCGGTCTCCTTGCGAAACTCCTCGCTGCCGCAATGCGCGCACTTACCCAACCCCGCGTGTGCCGCGAGCAACGTCTCCGCCGCCTCGGAGTGCCAGGCCTCGATGCCTTCGCGCTCGAAGAGATCGATCACCGCGCGGTTCAACGCAGCATCCACAATCGGCTTGTTGCAGCCAGTGCAGAGAAAAACCGCAATCGGCACGCCCCAAATTCGTTGGCGGCTGATGCACCAATCCGGCCGCGTGGCGATCATGTTGGTGATCCGCTCCTTGCCCCAGGTCGGATCCCAGACCACCTTATCGATTTCTTCGATTGCATGCTTACGGTACGTCGTCTCCGAGCCATCGGCGCGCTTCACCTGCGTCTCCAGGCCAATAAACCACTGCTCAGTCGCGCGGAAGATCACCGGCTTGTGGCAGCGCCAGCAATGCGGATACGAGTGCTCAATTTCGCGGCCAGCGAGCAGCGCCCCGCGCTCTTCGAGCATCGCGATAATGATCGGATTTGCCGCCCAGACCTTCTTTCCATCAAACGCAGGCGGTGCAGAGTGAGGCCAAGCCGCCGGATCAACCGAAATATGTCCTGCCGCATCCACGCGGCAGGTCTGATCCAATCCGTAGCGAGTTCCGGTATAAAAATCGTCCGCGCCATGCGCAGGGGCAGTGTGAACCGCGCCGGTGCCTTGATCAGCTGTGACGTAAGAGGCCAACACGCCCTGAATCGTGCGATCCAAAAACGGGTGCTGATAGGTCGAGTGCTCCAACTTTTCGCCCTTGAATCGTGCGATTATCTCAGCATTTTCCAGACCGCAAGCGGCCATTGTTGCTTTGGCCAGGACCTCCATCACGATGTAAACGACGCCGTCAGTATTTCGCAGCGCGACGTACTTTCGTTCAGGATGGAAGGCAACGGCCACAGACGCAGGCAGCGTCCACGGCGTAGTCGTCCAGATGATGGTGTAGATCTCTTTTTCACCCGCAAGTTCGGGTCGGAGTAAAGAAGGATCGCTGGTCAGCTTATAGCGCACATACACCGACGGGCTTTTGTGCATCTCGTACTCCACCTCGGCCTCGGCCAGCGCCGTGCGGTCGTGGATGCACCAGTAAACCGGCTTCAGTCCCC
>CAZHKN010000147.1:0-12578 GCA_964532725.1 uncultured Occallatibacter sp. | reverse complement strand
GCCCTTGGGCAGGTCGGGATAGAAGTAGTTCTTGCGCGCAAAGATGGAGCGCTCGCGCACCTCGCAGTTGATGGCAAGCGAAGCCAGCGCGGCAAACTCGACCGCTTTCGCGTTCAGCACCGGCAAAGCTCCAGGCAGCCCCAGGCACACCGGACAAATGTTGGTGTTGGGAGCCGAGCCAAAATGATTGGCGCAACCGCAAAAAGCCTTGGTAGCGGTCAGCAGTTGCACATGGACTTCGAGTCCGATCACGGGCTCGTACTTGGCAAGAACGTCGGGCGAAAGCGATACAGCGGCCATATTGGAATTTTAGCGCCTCAGGAGTTCTTGGTGGGTCGATTGTTGCCGGTATTCAGAAAGGAAACAGACTCAATCCCGGCCTGCTTTGTAAGCAAGATGCCCGGTCCATCGATAGGGGACTGTGTGCCGTCCTCATCCACGATCCAGGCGGCATCTTCCAAAAATAAGGATCCATCCTCTGGGTCATCTGAGTAATATCGAAGAAATCCGATAACTGTGCGGTCACCGGAAAGCTGAACCAGTACAAATGAACTTCGAATATCCTGAAAAGTATCATTCCAGATGGAATTTCGTGCCGTTCGCTGTGTAATGCCGAGCTTGCGCAGTAGTCGAAGTAGCCAATCGTAGTTGATATTTGCGCTGTACGCGAGGACTACAACAAGCACCAGAGCCGACAAAGTAATCAGATAAGGCCCATTCAACTGGAAGGTGAATTGCTCAATCCCGCCAACAGTCTTCTTTTGCCACGACAGCGGCAGTGAATAGCCGAAAAAGGGTGATGCGATAAGATACAGTAAAAAACTGAAAAGTAACGCCTCGATCACTTTATCGAGTTCCGTCTGCTTGGACCGGACAGCCAAGCGTTGAACGAGGTATGCGCAGCTAAAACCCGGCAACAACAAAAGCAATACTGCAAGAGCTTCCGTTGTTCCTGGCATAGCCGCGCTCCGAGAGTACTATTTCGTCCTGCGTGGAGGAGGAGGCTTCACTCCTTGCGGGCGTACTAGATTTTCTGGCTTGACGGGCTTGAAAGTCTGATTAGCGCTAGAAAGGCTCTTGGGCATGCCATCCATTGCGACAGAGCTGTGACTGTTTCGCCCCGCAGGTATAATTTTTGCCTGTTCGGTCATATTTTCCTCTCGCTGTAAATTATCCTCCACTTGCAAATTGGGTGCAAGCGACGGCCAAGCTACTCCGCCGGATCATCCGCTGTAAACGCGGAGCAGCACGGTTTCTCGGTCGCGTGGAAATTCATCAGCTCAACGCGAATTCCATCCGGGTCGTAGAGGTTGAACTGCCCCTTGCCGTCCTTGCCGATCTGCGTATGTGCGTCGGTTGTCGTGCCCGTCAATCGGCCGCTGTCTTTCAGCGTCTTATATGCCGTCTCTACTGAAACCTCACCGATGGAAAAATGGTCCAGTACGCCCAGGTCATGCTGCGAAATCCCCGCGGGCAACCCCTTGCTGTCGCCAACCGGTGTATTCCCATAGGTCAGCATGTACTCCATCCAGTCGTGGCTGTCAGGAGCCTGCTGGCTTACCCAGTCAGTCCGCGTATCGACCATGCCGCCAAACCAATACGGCCGGAAGCCGAGAATATCGCGATAGAACGTGTCCTCCACAGTCCGACTATGCACCAGGAAACCGACATGGATGATGTGATGGCCGATGGCCGCCGGCGCGGTGAGCTGTTTCAGCAGTGCGGGCGGCTGCACAAACTCAACCTTGTTGCCTTCCGGGTCCTTCACGGTAAACCAAAGGCTGCCGTCTTCGCCCTTGGTCACGCGATCCGGCACCTTCCACGACTTGTGCGCCAGATACCGGCGCAGCGTCTCCGCGTCTTCGGTATTCCATCCAATGTGATCCAGCCGGTTGATGCCCGCTCCGGCGGGCAGCGGCAGCACCTCAATAAACTGTGTATTGCTGAGCGCGTACCGCACGCCCTGAGGATTCTCCGCGTCCGGTAACTTCACCGCGCCGATAATTTCGCGGTAAAAGTGATCGGTGGCGGCTGCATCCGACGTATAAACAGCCAGATGCGAGATTCCGGTAATTCTGGGCCGTGCCACCGGCTTGTCGGGCAGTTGAGCAGCGGCAGTTAGCGTAAATGCGGACACAAAAACGGCAAAAATAATACGGAAGTTCATTCTCACCTCGAAATACTGCGGCGGCTTAAAGATAATTTGATTTCCCGCCGCGCGCAATGGCAGGCAAAAAACGCACTGAAAACCGCTACAATTCCTCCATGCGACTGCTCAGCCTCTTTTGCGCCATGCTTGCACTCGTCTTGTCCCCACTTGCGTTCTCGCAAAACTCTTTGCCAACCGCCTCTCCGGAAGACCGCGCCCAGGCCCGTGAGATCTTCAAGCAACTCATCGAGATCAACACCACCGATACGCCGCTGGGCAACGTGACCACGGCAACCACGGCGATGCAGAAGCGTTTTCTCGCCGCCGGCTTTCCCGCGGAAGACGTGCATCTCGCCGGTCCCGATCCGCGCAAGATGAATCTGGTCGTTCGCTATCGTGCTGCCACGCCAGCGACCCAGAAGCCTGTCCTCTTTCTCTGCCACATCGATGTCGTCGAGGCTCTGCCCGCCGATTGGTCCACCAACCCCTTCGAGTTTGTCGAGAAAGACGGCTACTACTACGGGCGCGGAACTCAGGACATGAAGGACTCTGACGCCGCGCTGGTTGCGGTCTTTCTGCGCCTGCATCGCGAGGGCTACAAGCCAAAACGCGACCTGATCCTGGCGCTGACCGCCGACGAAGAAGGCGGCAAATTCAACGGCGCGGAGTGGCTGGTGCAAAATCGCCGCGATCTCGTCGATGCGGCCTATGTCATTAATCCCGACGCGGGCGGCGTTGAGTTAGACAATGGCCGCGCCACGGTCGCCGATGTAGAGGCCACCGAAAAGGTCTACTCCGACTTCCAGATCACTGCGACCAACCGCGGCGGCCACAGTTCGCTGCCCCGGCCCGACAACGCGATCTATGAGCTTGCTGCCGCGGTCAACAAGCTCGCAGCGTATACCTTCCCCTTCGAGATGAACGAGGTCACGCGAACGTATTTCAAGAATCTTGCCGGCCAGCAGGCTGGCCAAAAAGCCGCGGATATGCTCGCAATCCTGGCCACGCCGCCGGATATGCAAGCCGCCGAGCGTTTGGCCGCCGAACCCAGCTTCAACTCCAACTTCCGCACCACCTGTGTTGCGACGCGCCTCATCGCCGGCCACGCCAACAACGCCCTGCCGCAAACCGCGCAAGCCATCGTCAACTGCCGCATCTTTCCCGGCCATGCGCCCGAAGAGATTCGCAAGCAACTCATCGCTCTCTTTGGGGATGACAAGCTGAGCGTCAAGTATGTTTCAGACTCGTATGAAATCTCCGACACCGCGCCGGAGCGCAAGGCGATGATTCCTCCAGCGCCTATTCCCGAGGTTTTCGGCCCGTTGACGCAACTCACGCAAGCTCTCTGGCCCGGTGTGCCGGTGACTCCAGTGATGGAGAACGGAGCCAGCGACTCCATCTACTTTGCGCAGGCCGGCATTCCCTGCTACGGCTACTCGGCCATCGCTCTCGAAAGGGACGATATGCGCGCCCACGGCAAAGACGAGCGCCTGCCGGTTGATTCCTATTGGAAGTCGCTGGACTTCTTCTATTCGTTCGCCAAGGCTCTGGGCGGGGAGTAAATGCGCATTGCATAAGTTACACCCGATGGATTCTCTCCTGCCTCTCAATCGCCGAATAAATCATCAATCCTCTGCCGCAGCGTATTGACTTCTGAGCTCAGGGCGCGGAGGTTTGCTTCGAGTAAGGCTATGCGTTCTGTCTGGCCGCTGGGATCGTCAGAGAAAACCTGAGTAGGAGCGAAGCCGGGAGCAACCGCATAGGAGATTCGCTGCGCGGCTGCGGGCAGCGCCTCGACATCGCCCGATAGCAGGTGCATGTAGCGAGATTCCTTGGTGCCGGGCTGGCGGGGCAGGATGGCGGCGAGGGGCGGTTCGCGCTCCATCAGCTTTTGCAGGCCGGCGGTGACGTCGGTCAGCTCCTCGAAGCGGTGCAGGCGGTCGGTGCGGGAGCGGAGTTCGCCGGGGGTCTGCGGGCCGCGCAAGAGCAGCACGCAGACGAGCGCCGTCTCGGCGCGGCTGAAGTTGAAGGCCTCGCCCAGCCAATGCTCGTATTTAGCCACGCGGCCCTCGCTGGCGCGGGAGCGGCCTGCGAGGCGGTGGTCTTCAAGGCCGTGCAGGGCCATGCGCACCGCGTCCTCGTCTAAATCCATAACCGGCTCGCGGTTGGAGCGCTGGTTGCAGGCGTTGATAAGAGCGTTGAGTGAGAGCGGGTAATACTCCGGTGTGGTGATTTCCTTTTCAACCAGAGCGCCCAGAACGCGGGCTTGATTGGGTGTGAGGATGATCGCGTGCGGCATAGGGGTATTTTATTCCCAGCGTGGGCTGTATCGAGACGCTGACAGATTTGCGGGCGATGCGAGCTGGAGGAAGTACTCCGGTGTCCTTGTCACTCGGACAGCGGTCTGGTAGGCTGACTCATCGGTCAAAATCAAGAATCTGTGCACGTTTCCGGTTCTTGCGGAAGGGTGCTGCTGCGTAAACCGGCGTGCGGCTGTCTTTGGTGTTTCGGCGCGCTGAACAAGGATGCAGGCGTGAAGAGGCTGATGGTTTGTGGAGGTGGTTGTTGAGGAGTTGGGGAGTGGCGAGGATTTTGCTGGGTTCGGTTCTGCTGCTGGTTCCGGCCATCGGCACCGCGCAGATGGAAGCAACGTTGCCCGATGCGCCGAGTGCGGTTGCGGCCGGCGCGCCGGCGGACAGTGAGCCTGCTGAGCTTGTGGCCGACGCGGCACCACGCATAGACGCGATTCCCATGAGGCAAAGCTTTGCGGCGCGGCCTGAATCCGCTCCCGAAGAGCAGGCGGTTTATAGCGCCGAGGAAACTCCGGTTTCTTTTATTGCTGCGCCACAGGGCGGATCGATCAATCTAGCCCCTTTGTTCTCTGCGATGAGCCGGCCTGCTTTGTCTGCCGGCGTGAACTCGGCAGACGCCGGATCGACGCACTACGGCACACGCGGAATGCTGTGGCAGTCGCTTGGGTTTATCGGTACGGAGAATGCTTTCCGCCTGATGACTGACCACAACATGCGCCGTCTGACCGCCGATGCGCCCTACTGGCATAACTATATTGCCTCGCTCAAGCAATGGAATATGCGCCGCTGGTGGGATGGCGACGACTTTCTTGTAGATGATGTCGGCCATCCGATGCAGGGCGGCGTCTCCTCGTTTATCGAGATTCAGAACAGTCCCCGGCAGCGCGACCTGCGTTTTGGCATGAACAGGGAATACTGGCGCAGCCGCTTCCTGGCCATGATGTGGTCTACGGTTTTCAGTACACAACAAAAGATCGGACCGCTGGGCGAGGCGGCGCTGGGCAGCGACGGCGCCATCAACTATCCGCTCAACTGCGCCTATCCCTGCCGGACCTACAAGCCCGGGCAACCGTACACCAATAACACCGGCTGGACAGACTTCATCATTACGCCGACGGTGGGAACAGTGTGGGTCTTGCTGGAAGATTTTCTCGATCTCGAAGTCAGCGACCGCATTCAGAATGCCCATCCTGATGCCGCATTCGCGAAGATTGTGCGCGGCGCGATCAACCCTTGCCGCACGATGGCGAACGCCATGCGCTGGCGCAAGCCCTGGTATCGCGACTTCCAGCATGAGACGGCCGATCTGCATATAACCCGCGCCATTCATTTTGAACCGGGCGACGACGACTACATTCACCATGCGCCGCACTTTGATTTTTTCCCGCATTACAACGTGATTTCGCTGCCGGTGAACACGCTTACCTGTTCTCATTGCCGCCAGTCTGTTACCGGCTACGGTGTCGGATTTTCAGCACGGCTGGGTAAGTGGGCAGATTTTGACTCCGATCTGAATTACATGTCAAAGGTCAGTGCGCTGCCCTCGGACCGCGCGGGCGGCGATGCAACACTGGGCACCTTCGGCTTCCGCTCCGGATTCTCCTACAAGCATTATTCGATCAAAGCGGCTGTGAGGCCCGGCTTCCTCAGTTACGATCATGCGTATGAAACCACCCCTACGAAAACGGATCCTAAGCCGCAGGTAGGGCAGATCACGCACTTTGTCGCCGCGCTGGCCATCAACGGCGATATCAACATCAACCGCCATCTGGCGTTGCGCGGAGTGATCGGCAATACGCCGGTGCGCTACCGCGATACATACATCAACCGAATTCAGACGAAGTATCCGCCTTACATCAGCTGGCTGTCGCCAAAGATCTTTCTCACCAACGAGAACTGGAGTTACCAGACTGGAGCGGTTCTGCGGTTCTGATTGTTCCGCACTTGTTGCAGGCTTCTGAGGCGACGCCTTACTTTTCGGGCGTCGCCTCTGCTTCTTTGGGACCGAGAAGAACCTGAATTCCGAGATAGGCGATCCAGTTCGGCTCGCTGTTCTGGCGGGTCACAGCCTGGATGGCCCGCCCGCCCATGAAGAGCAGGCGCAGGCGTCCGCCGTGGTCCAGCGTCTGGCGTCCGCCGAAGTCCAGGGTCAACTCACGCTGCTTAGGTACGCCGTCGATGCGGTTGGCGTCCTGGAGATCATAGATTTCGCTGTAAAGCTCCAGCCGGTTACTGAACTCGTGTCCGGCGATCAGACCGCGCCCCCAACGGCTGGGAACGTTTCGGTTGCCGATCCAGCGGCCTAGCTCGCCGTTAAAATCGATAGGACCAAGTTTGGCTGTGACTTCGACCGGCAGATAGTATTGCGGTCCCGGTTCGACGATTCCCCTGCGAACTGCGCTGGTGGGATTGTTGATCGAGGCCTGGGGATAGGTGCCGAGCGAGAAATCCATATTCTCGTCAGACTTTGGCTCACCCGCCTTGTGGTGCTCGTAAGGGCGCCACTTGATGCCCAGCAGCGACTCCCCCAGACCGGCGCGGGTGGTATTGGTTCCGTCGGTCGCCGCGGCCAGCGGCAGCTCGTACTTGAGCTGGATTCGATCGCCCCATCCGTAGTTCATGTCAACATCGGGCAACTGGTAACTAGCGTGGGCTGGATTATGGTCGCCTAGCCAGCCGAAGTTGATTTCCCAATGATGGTTTCCGGGGGTGCCGGGGTCGTCGGTGATAAACGGCGGCCCACCCTGCGCGTGAACCACCAGCGGGCAAACGGCTGCGGCCAAAAGAAAGAAAAAATGAAGGCGTCTAAACATGCAGTTGAATGAAAATCTCCACGCGGCGTGTAGGGTCTCTTCCCAAGGTAGCACTCCCGGCGCGGTAACCGATTATCATGGTCTTCGATGGAAACCACAACAATTGCCAATGTGGAAGTATCCCGTATCGGCCTGGGAACCTGGGCTATCGGCGGGCTGGATTGGGGCGCGATTCCCGATGAGGAAGCCATTGCCACCTGCCTCAGCGCTGTCGAACGCGGCATCAACCTCGTCGATACAGCACCTATCTACGGACGCGGGCGGGCCGAGGAGATTATCGGCAAGGCAATGCGCGCGCATGGTCGCCGCGAAGAGTTTTATATTGCCACGAAAGCGGGCCTGGAGTGGAATGAGCGCGGCGTCTTCGCTAACTCGACCCCGGCACGGTTGCGTGAGGAGCTGGAGGCCAGTTTGCGCCGCCTGGGAACCGATTTTATCGATCTCTACCAGGTGCATTGGCCGGATACAGTCACGCCGATTGTTGAAACCGCGGGAGAGCTTGCGGGATTTGTGCAGGAAGGCAAGGTACGGGCGCTGGGGGTGAGCAACTTTAGCGCCGCGCAGATGGAGGAGTTTCGCTCCGTTGCGCCGCTCAGCTCGGACCAGCCGCCGTACAACATCTTCGAGCGGGCAATTGACAGCTCAATCCTGCCATGGTGCGCGGCGAATGGCGTTGCCGTGCTGGCTTACAGCTCGCTCTGCCGCAGCCTGCTCGCCGGCCGCCTGCATCGAGGTATGAGCTTTGAAGCTAAAAATATTCGCCGCACTGACCCTAAATTTCAGGAGCCTCGCTTCAGCCAGTATATGACCGCCGTGGAGGGCCTCGCCGCGCTTGCAAAAGAGCGCTATGGCAAGTCGGTTTTGGAACTGGCCGTCCGCTGGGTGCTCGACCGTTCCGGCGTCAGCGTTGCTCTCTGGGGTGCAAAAAATCCCGGCCAGTTGGATGCTGTGGCAGGGGTTCTGGGCTGGAAGCTGGATGCGGATGCAATGGCCGAGATCGACCGCATTGTCGCCGAAGCGGTTACTGATCCGGTCGGTCCAGAGTATTTGATGCCGAAGGTGCGGGAAGGGTAAAGCAGCTCTCCAGCGTGGAAGATTTTCAGAATTCGATCCAAATATTGCAAAAATGTCCCCGACGCTGTGATGGACTCGATGCTCTTCAGCAGTCGTGCAAGACCACCCTTTTTGTAGATCGGATTCTGGATCAAAATCTATATCTGGAAGACCTTCAGTAATCAACTAAGCTCAAATTCTGAGTTGCAGAAGTTTGCTGATTTCTCAGGGAGAATTTTCCGGACCGATTCCTATAGATCACGAAACTTGGCGCGCATCAAACGTTCGGCGACCGCGAAAATCATCGCTGTAGAGACTCCAAACATGAGCGCTCCATCGGCCGCTTCCAGTGGCCCTAGAAGCTTCCATGATGGCGTCATTATCAAATCTCCGTAGCCCAAAGTCGTGTAGTTGACCGCCGAGTGGTAGTACGCGAGTTCGAAGGATTTGAATTCTCCGCATATCACGAACAATGCAGCCCACAATCCAATTTCAATTAAATGCGCAACAAAGGCGAATGATATTGCCATCACAAATATCCCCAGATTCATCCAGACAACTGATCCTACACGTCCCAGGCTTCTTTCGCGGCGAAAGAAACGTACAGTCGCGCCCAATGCTACGGAATGAATCAGGATTGTGCAGAGAGCAGTGATTGAGCCGGTTACCATTGGGAGCAATACGGCGACTTGATCGTTGCGTGTCATCCTGTTGCCAAGCTTCCGAGCGTCCGTTCTTTAGGTTCATCCGACCCGTCAACCGGATTTGTACCCGTCACTAGCAGTTCTGCAGTCCGTATGCGACTCTGGATGGCGAACGCCGAGAAGGCGCTGTGCATTCAATGATGGACATCTTCTTGAGAGGTCTTCGGACTAAAGAGTCCGCCACATGGAAAGTGATGAATCGATCACATCAGAAACTAGAGAAACAGGCAATTGAACTATCGTATTGACATCTTTGTATCGAATTTCTCCACTCAATTATGAAAGCCGGTTGCATAGTCTCTCGCGGCTTCCCTAACCGATACAAAGGTAGTGATCGATACCTTCGTCTAATGGCGGCTTCGAAGACTTCGCAGCACATTAGTACATAGAAGATGATGCATAGGCATTTGCGCAGCCGAGAAATCCAGATTGTTAAAAGACTTTTGTTCCCTCTAGCATGTTGGCGCACTACGGCTTATTCAATCAGCAATGCAGCAATCAATCTCGGTTTTGTCCGCGATTTGTCGAATTGCATGCCAAAGAGCCTGAACCAAAGAGTCTGAAGAGGAAACGCCGCCGGCGGCGAAGCAAGGCGTAAGTAGGTCAAGGGAGGAATTGACATGTCGCTTCGAACCGGGGCTAAAGCAATGTCGCTCTGTGTTTCGATGTATGGCGGACTCACCGCATTTGCACAGTACAGCGCTCCTGCTACACCCGCGCCGTACAACCCGATTGCTCTGGCCGAAGTAACTGGAACGGCGCGAACAGCCGTTCAAGCCGGACAGAAAAGCTATCAAAGCCTATCGCAGAATCCTTACCTGGGAGGAGTTCCTTCGGGGAGACTCAGCGCAGCGCCAGTGGCTCTCTCTCTCGAAAGCGCAGTCATACTTGGACTCAAGCAAAATCTCGGCGGGGTGTTGGCCTCGGATGCCGTTGTTGATGCCCGAGGAGAGAAATGGCAGGCGCTGAGTGAACTGCTTCCCAATGTTGTCACCGATACGGGTTTCGGGCTACATCAAGTCAATATCAAGGCGGCCTTTGGCCTGTCCATTCATGGTGTCCCACCGATAGTTGGGCCATTCGGCTATTTCGACTCGCGGGCTTACCTCACGCAGTCAGTTTTTGATTGGTCATCCATCGAACGGGCACGATCGTCGCAGGCGCAACTGAAGTCGGCCGAGTTCAGTTCCAAAGACGCTCGCGAGCTTGTAGTGCTTGTGATTGTTTCGAACTATTTGCTCGCCATCGCCGACCAATCGGAGGTTGAGTCTGCCACATCACAGCGGGATACGGCCAAGGCGCTTTTTCAGCAGGCATCCGACCAGAAGACCGCGGGCCTAGCCTCGGCAGTGGACGTTTTGCGTTCACAGGTGCAACTGCAATCGCGTGAGCAGAGACTGATTAGTGTACAGAATGATTTGGCGAAGCAGAAATTGGTTTTGGCGCGCGCTATCGGAATTGCTCTAGGCCAGCAGTTCGAGATAACTACCCACGTGCCTTACCAGGAGTTGGCGTCTTCGAGTCTTGATGAAGCGATCCAGAGCGCCTACACGGCGCGTGCCGATTTTCAGAGCCAGGTGAATCGGGTCCGGTCCGCCGAGCTCGCGAGAAAAGCAGCTTCTGCCGAACGGTATCCATCGATAGGCGCGGAAACCGACTACGGTCTCTCGGGAGTCAATCCAGGTTCGTCGCATGGCACCGTTGATGCGGCTGCTACGCTACGCATTCCTGTTTTTCAGGGCGGGAGAGTACATGGGGATATCCTCCGGTCCGACGCCTCGCTAACAGAGGAGAGACAGCGGCTGGAGGACTTGCGCGCCAAGATCGATCAGGAGGTTCGCGATGTTTATCTCGATCTGGAGGCAACTGCGCAAGAAGTTGCGGTCGAGAAAAGCGCGGTAACCCTCGCCGATGAGGTCTTAGAGCAATCTCGCGATCGATTCCGTTCTGGAGTTACGGACAACATTGAAGTGGTTCAAGCGCAAGATGCGCTGGCAATCGCCAATGATGCCTATATTGCAAGTCTCTACAGCTACAACCTGGCCAAGATATCTCTGGCGAGAGCGACCGGAGTCGCGGAGTCCCGCTACTCAGAGTACTTGAAGGGAAAGTGAAGATGGCTGAACAAAATCAAGCGACAAATTCACCGCAGCCAGCACCGCCAGAGCGAAGCATGCCAGCGGGCAATGCCGGCGCAGATGACCCGTTAACTTCGACTTATCCGAAGAAGCGTTCCTACAAACGCCGGATAGTTCTTGGCGCGCTCATAGTTTTGGCTATTGGTGGCGTTTTCCTCTGGCGCTATATTTCCGGCTTTGAATCTACCGATGACGCGCAGGTAGACGTTCATCTTTACCCTGTCAGCGCTCGTATTTCCGGATATGTCGAGAAGGTGGACATCGATGACAACCAATGGGTCGATCAAGGTTCCACACTTGTGGAAATCGATCCAAGAGACTATGACGTGGCGTTGGCAAGAGCTCAGGCAACACTCGACTCTTCAGGGGCTGCGGCGGAAAGTTCGAATATCGATGTTCCGGTATCCTTCGTCAATACCGCGAGTCAATTGAAATTCACGTCCTCGGATATCGATAACGCTGAAGCAGCGATCAAGGCAGCAGAAAAACAAGCAGCCGCTGCCCATGCTCGCGTGTTGGAGGCAAAGGCGGAAAATGTAAAGTCTCAAGATGACGTTACTCGCTACCGCTTGCTGCTCGCGAAGGAGGAGATACCGAAGCAAGTCTACGACCATGCCTATGCCGCAGCCACGACGGATGTGGCGGCGATAGCCGCGGCAGAAGCAGATGAGGCCGCAGCTCAACAAGCCGTCCAAGAAGCACGCAGCCGTCTCGTTGAGGCTGAAGCACGCTACGAAGACGCCGAAGCCGGACCGCAACGCGTTGACTCGACGCGCGCCAAAGCGATGTCGGCCATGGCGGATGTAGAGCAGAAAAGAGCTGCTGTCGATCAAGCGGAGTTGAATCTGGGATACACAAAAATCTACGCACCCGTGACTGGCGAGGTTACAAAGACGGTTGTCGTTGGACTGAATGTCGACCCGGGGGAGCAGTTACTCACTGTAGTTCCACTGGATCAGGTGTGGATTACAGCGAATTTCAAGGAGACTCAACTCAAACACATGCGGGTGGGCCAGAAAGCGAGGATTGAGCTTGACTCGAATGGCCGCACATACAACGGTCATGTGGACAGCATCGCGGGAGCAACTGGTCCCATCTTCAGTTTGCTGCCGCCTGAAAATGCAACCGGAAATTACGTGAAAATAGTCCAACGTGTGCCGGTAAAGATCGTTCTGGAGCCGGGCGAGAACCGCGATCACCAGCTTCGGCCGGGGATGAACGTCGAAGCGAAGGTGTACTTGCGATGAGCGCTGCAACACTGGCTCTTCCGTCGGAGCAGGTCGTTTGGCGCCCTAAGGTAAATCCGTGGGCGATTGCCGCGACGGTGTCGATGGCGGCGTTTATCGAAGTCCTTGACACGAGCGTTGCCAACGTTGCGCTGCCTTACGTCGCCGGTGGCCTGGGAGCCA
>CAZHKN010000146.1:0-12585 GCA_964532725.1 uncultured Occallatibacter sp. | reverse complement strand
AAGTGAAGTATGCCTTTATTCAACGCCACAAGCGGATCTGGCCGATCCGGGTGCAGTGTCATGTTCTCGGGGTCAGCGTTTCCGGCTACCACCAACATCTGGCGCGCCGCAGGCAGATCGCCCGGCGACGCCATCTCAGCGACGAAGCGTTGCTGGTACACATCAGCGCGGCCTATGCGGAGAATCGCGGCGCCTACGGTTGGCCGCGCATCTGGCGGGAGCTGATCAAGCGCGGCATTCGCGTGGGCAAGCAGCGGGTGCAGCGGCTGATGCAGCAACACGGCATTCAGGCCCGCGGCAAGCGGCGTTTCCGCGTCACCACCACCGACAGCCGGCACGACCTGCCGATTGCGCCCAACCTTCTGAATCGCAACTTCACCGCGGCCGCGCCCAACCAGGCGTGGGTAGGTGACTTCACCTATATCGCGACCGAAGAGGGATGGCTGTTCCTGGCCGTGGTCATCGATCTGTTCAGCCGAAAAGTGGTGGGCTGGTCGATGCGGCCTGACATGCAACGCGATCTGGTCATCGATGCCTTGGAGATGGCCTGGTTCCGGCGCTGCCCGGACAAGAAGGGGAGACTGATTTTTCATAGTGATCGCGGCAGCCAGTACGCCAGCGAGGATTTCAACAAGGTGCTCAAGCAGTATGGCATTACGGCGTCGATGAGCCGCAAGGGCGATTGCTGGGACAATGCTTGCAGTGAGACGCTGTTCGGCTCACTGAAGGTGGAGCGACTGCACGGCCAGAGTTTTCAAACCATCCGCGAGGCCAAGGATGAAACCCTCGCCTGGCTGCTCTGGTATAACCAAACACGCATGCACTCGACGCTGAACTACCTCAGCCCGGTCCAATTCGAGCGCGATTGGAAGGGCGCTCCAGCGGCGATCGCGGCCTGAGTTGAGAGGCGAATGAGAGAGGCCGTGGAAATGCCGGTCCGTGGAAAGCCTGGGAAAACGATAAAACTGTTTTCCCACCCTTCCCCCAGACCTTGGAAATCGCTGCGGCGATTCCCACATTACCACTGCCACGACGGCGACGGGGATGAATAGATATCCCCCTAAACCGGCCGGCTAAGGGATACGCATTCTGAGGGCAAGGCCACTTCAATCATCTTTCCAAGACGGAGATTATTTATCTTTGTGTGATGATCGCAGCTCTTCTTTTTTATGGTTTCAGTGAGTAGTTTGCGAAGCAAAAACTAATAATTTCTGAAAGAATTGGAAGATTTTTTGTTCTTCTCACTTTTTGTTCTTGTTTAGCGGCCGCATATGGGTGGCTGTTTTGGCCCCGCTGGAATCTTTCCTGTGAGCAGAAATCAGCGTTGGCAACGCTTGCAAAAGAGATGCCCAAAGATGTTGCACTTGTGGTTGAACTTCCTCCATCCGATGAACTGGGGAAGCAATTCGGACACGAACTCATGGAGGTCTTTGAAAAGAATGGCGCTACAGTGAATAAAATCACAGTAATACACGGAGTCGGTCCAGACCCTGAGGGAATACTGGTTCTAGTCCCTCAGCAAGAGGATTGCCCCGCTTATCGCTACGGCAGCGGACTTTCTGGCGCAATGTCCCAGGTGGGAATAACAGCACACTTAGATTTTCAGCAGGGCCTGGGAATGGTGGATTGCCATGGTTTTGTAATTTGGGTTGGAACGAAACCGAGGACTGCCTGAACTCTTCTGCTTCTACCCTATTTACCAGGTATATAGTTACCCAATTGAGGACTAACCCTAGCTAGCGCTGTATTGTCTTAAATGTGCGTTGAGAGGAATGGGCCTCTAGGACTCAGGCTCTATCTCTACCACCCCGAATTACTATATTCATGCAGTCTTGGTACTCCGACACATTAATTCCCTCATGCGCCAGCATTTCGTGTATTCGCAATTCTGCCCGAGCGAGCCGTTCTGCGTTCTCATCGCTATTAATTTGCTCACGGACTTGCTTATACTGCCTCGACCTTGATTTTTCTCGTCTGTATCCAGTCCCTATGCCATTAGTCAGATAAAATCTCGCCCTTCTCGCGGAGTCCACTCGATCATTGAGATGGCTGCACCCTTTGCAACCTTCTTTTGGAATAAGCGATTTCGGGTCGAAATCTGTCATATCAGAAATCTACCATGATGAGGTTTTCAGTCTCAACGCAGTTTTAAGACGGTCCTAGACAGAGCTGCTAGCCAAGCGGCGGTAAACTGCCCGATGCGCCAAAGAGGAAGGTGAGGCCGATGGCGAAGCTGTAGGCCGCGCCGGCCCAGGCGACAGCGTTATAAATCGCCTGGCGCTTGCCGCTGGCCTTGAAGGCTCCGCCCATGGAGGCGGTCATCAGCGCGTTCATCGCGACCAGGCCCACGCAGAATGCGCCCAGGCCCATCATGCCGCGCGAATTTCCGCCCAGGTTGGCGGCGAGGAAGAAGAGAGCGAGCTGGCTAGGGGTCTCCGCGCCGATGCCGTGCAACATGCCGATGGCAAAGACGGATTTGCCGGTGTACATCCACTGAAAACGCTCGGGCCGGGGCGCGGCGCGGTTCCAACATCGGCGCGCCTGCCAGGCCAGCCATAAGATGCCGTTGATGGCAATGCCCAGGCGGCTCTCGATGCGCGAGTGGGGATGTCCGTGGGCGTCCTTGCGCAGGATGCCGGCGACGACGCCGATGCCCAGAATGATCAGCGTGAGGCCAATCAGCCGCTCGGCCCAATTGTCCAGCCCTTCCGGCAATCCCAAATGCAGTTGCAGCACGGCTACGCCCAGCGCGGCGATGGTGAAAGCGTGGCCCAGCGCGTAGGTGGTGCCCAGGCGCAGTCCGCTCTTCCAGTTGCGCTGCACGGCGGTAATGTCACTGATGGCCGCCAGATGGTCGTAATCGAAGCCATGACGCAACCCCAGCACCAGGCAGGAGCCGAGCGCGGCGTCAAGTTTCCAGTCGGAGAGCAGCAGGATCACAGAAAGAGTATAGCCCAGCCCGGTTTTCCCGCGCAGCACTTCATCTGCTAGGCTTGCTGTCTTGAGTAAACCCAACGGGGCGGGCGTATATGGGATTCAAATTTCAAGGCTTTGATTTTCTCCATCTCGACTCCAGCTTCAGCGAGGACGAGCTGCTGGTGCGCAAATCGGCGCGCGAGTTTGTCGACGACCAGATCATTCCGATCATCGAAGAAGCTTTTCGCGAGGGCCGCTTTCCGCGTCAACTGGTCCCGCTAATGGGCGAGATGGGCTTCTTTGGGGCCAACCTCGCCGGCTATGGCTGCGCCGGGATGTCGAATGTCGAGTACGGCCTTGTCATGCAGGAACTGGAGCGGGGCGACTCAGGACTGCGCAGTTTTGTCAGCGTGCAGTCAGCGCTGGTGATGTATCCCATTTATATCTTTGGGTCGGAGGAACAGAAACAGCAGTGGCTCCCGGCCCTCGCCACCGGCGAAAAGCTGGGCTGTTTCGGGCTGACCGAACCGGGCTTCGGCTCAAATCCCGGCGGCATGACCACCATCGCGCGCAAGGCGGGCAATGAATACATCCTCAACGGCGAAAAGATGTGGATCACCTCGGGAAATATCGCCGATGTGGCTGTCATCTGGGCAAAAGTCGAAAACGAAGAAAATCTCGTTCGCGGATTTCTGGTTGAGACCGGCAGGCCCGGCTTCCGCGCCGATGAGGTACACGGAAAATGGTCGCTCCGTGCTTCGGTGACCAGCGGATTGTCGTTGCAGGACGTGCATATTCCCGCGACGAACCTACTGCCCGGCACAGGAGGTTTGAAGAGTCCGCTGATGTGCCTCAATCAGGCGCGCTACGGTATCAGTTGGGGAGCGATTGGCGCGGCGATGGCCTGCTACGACACGGCGCTGCAGTACGCGAAAACCAGAAAACAGTTCCACGGGCAGCCGATTGCCAGCCATCAACTGATTCAGGAAAAGCTGGTCTGGATGATGAGCGAAATATCTAAAGCCCAACTGCTCTCGCTGCACGTTGGCCGGCTGAAGGACGCGGGCACGGCGGGGCACGAGCATATCTCGCTGGCCAAGCGCAACAACGTGTGGATGGCGCTGGAGACGGCCAGGACTGCGCGCGACATCCTGGGCGCCAACGGCATCACAGAGGATTACCCGATCATGCGCCACATGATGAATCTGGAGTCGGTGAAAACCTACGAGGGCACCCACGACATTCACGCGCTGATCCTGGGCCAGAGCATTACGGGGATTGCCGCGTATTGAATGGGTGAATGCGAGTTGCGCGAGTCCCCTCAGTGCTGAAGGCCCTGCCTGGCTCAGTGCTCAAAAAACTTCGCAGCCGCGGTCTGCGCCTGTTTCTGCACGGAGGAGTCATGCGCATTGTGGGCCAGGTCCAGCAGCGCATCGTGCACGGTGTGCGCCACCTGCGCATTTTTTTGCGTTGTCGCATTACTGCCGATCACATCCAGCGACTGAATCGCGCGTAGCGCGACATTCGACTCGCCCGAATTTGACGCTGCCAGCGATATTTTCTTCAGCCCATCCACCGATGCCGTCGGCACGGTCGCCGCGCTGGTCTGCAGTTCGTTGATCGCTTTCCTGGAGCTGTCCTCGATCTCTACCTTCTTTGCCGGGTCAGTGACACTGGGCGAGAGACTCAGCGCATTGTTCACCGCCTGCACAGTATTCTGCGCCGCGGTAGTGATCTGTTGCACATTGCCGCTGCTGTTGGCAGCTTGAATCTGCTGCACTTGGTCGCTCATCTTTGAATCCTGATCCGTTACCGTCTTATTAACGACCAGTTGCTGCGCTGCCGTAATGATCGGCTGCCATGCCAACCCGCAGACCGCGGCAAAAATGTAGGTTCGAATCGCCGTCGGGTCCGAGGCCGTCAGCAGAAAGACGCCGAATGCCCCCGCCATCGCGCCGATAAACATCAGGATCAGAGCAGTCCAGTTGCCAAAGACCGTAGGCAGCGATGTGCCGGTAAACTTGGCCAATACCCAATACAGAAGCCCTCCCATCGCGCCTGCAAGCAGGACACCGGCGAGTTGAACGAGAACAGCAGTGGGGATTGCCTTGGGAGTGGAGGCTGCTACAGGGGGAGTCGTTGCCATACCAAATCCTTTCATTGGCCCACTACGGGACCGTTCCGCACAGGTCGCCCAGCCAGGTCTACTCAATGAACCCGGCACATTTCGCGAATGAATTTGCCTGCTGCGAGTTTTGGAGGATGTGTGAAAACAGGGGCAATTGTAGCCGGTTTTCCCTTCCCGCAAAAGAAAAATCGGCAGCCTCCCTAGTAAACTGAAAGAGTGAAGATCGCACTGGCCCAGATCAACCCCACTGTTGGGGATTTTTCAGGGAATCTTGAAAAGATAATCGCCGCTAGCCGCCGCGCCGCAGACCGGGGCGCGCGGCTTACGGTCTTTTCTGAGCTGGCGATCTGCGGATATCCGCCTGCGGACTTTCTCGAGAAGCCGAGCTTCCTCGCCCGTTGCCGCACAGCGGTCGAAGAGCTGGCCTTGGCCACGCGCGCGCTGCCGACAGCTGTTTTGGCCGGCGTGGCGCTGGCGGCGGAGAGTGAGTCGGGCAAACCGGCGGTCAACTCGGCGGTTTTGCTCGATCAGGGTCAGATAGTCCTCGAACAGCATAAACGTCTGCTGCCTTTTTACGATGTCTTCGACGAGCAGCGCTACTTTTCGGCGGCCAAGCCGCAGCAGGTCATCGAGTTGGACGGAGTGCGCCTCGCCATCTCCATCTGTGAAGATGCCTGGAATGACAAAAACTTCTGGCGCCGGCGGCTCTACAAAGTTGATCCGATGGAAGAGCTGATGCGCCAGCAGCCGCAGTTACATGTGAATCTCTCCTCCTCGCCTTTCTGGCATGGCAAGCGCGCCATTCGCAGCGAGATGCTGGCGGCCATCGCGCGCCGCGACAACATTCCCGTCGTTCTCTGCAACCAGGTGGGCGGCAACGACAGCCTCATCTTTGACGGCTCCTCACTGGCTTTGAATGCAAACGGCGAACTCGTCGCGCAGGCCCGCTCCTTTGAAGAAGATCTGGTGATTGTAGATCCCTTCACCGCTGCGCCGGTCCCCGAGCCAGCCGAGGACGAGACCGCAGCGGCCTATCAGGCTCTGGTTCTGGGCACACGGGATTACATTCGCAAATGCGGCTTCAAAAAAGTGTTGATTGCGCTGAGCGGCGGCATTGATTCCGCGCTGGTCGCGGCTATCGCTACAGAAGCGCTCGGCGCGGAAAATGTCTTCGGCATTGGGATGCCCAGCCCGTATTCCTCTACCGGCTCCATTCAAGACAGCCGCGCACTGGCCCAGAATCTCGGCATCCGCTTTGAGCTGCTGCCGATCAGCGGCCTCTTTGCCGAGTTCACCCGTACCCTTGATCCGCTCTTTGCCGGACGCAAGCCGGACGCGACCGAAGAAAACCTGCAAGCCCGGATTCGCGCCAACCTGCTGATGGCGCTCTCCAACAAGTTTTCCGCGCTGGTGCTCACTACCGGCAACAAATCGGAGATGGCGGTGGGCTATTGCACACTCTATGGCGATATGGTGGGCGCTCTCGCGGTCATTGGAGATCTGGTAAAAACCCGCGTCTACGCACTCTGCCGCTGGGTCAATCGCGAGCGTGAGATCATCCCCGGGGCGATCCTGACAAAGCCACCTTCCGCCGAGCTGCGGCCGGACCAGAAAGACACTGATTCCCTGCCCCCGTACGACGTTCTCGATCCGATTCTCGAAGCCTATGTGGAGCGATACGAAACGCCGGAAGAGATCGTGCAGCAATACGGTTTTCCCCTCCCGCTCGTCCAACAGGTGGTTCGCCTGGTGGAGCGCTCGGAGTACAAACGCCAGCAGGCCGCGCCGGTCCTGAAGGTGACTGCAAAGTCCTTTGGCATGGGGCGCAGATTTCCCATTGCCGTCAAAGTTCAGGTATAAGCTGAAAGTGCGGAGTTTGCCGCCCTCGAAGGAGAATTCTCTTGGTTCCTCAGTATGCACGCCTTTCCAGCGTTCTGGCCGTTGCCGCGCTGGCCGCTTTCTCTCTGCCCACGCTCCGCGCCCAGCAGGATGTGCCCGCCGCACCGCCGTCGGCGCCGGCTCCGGCCGCTGCACCCACCTTTCCGGCTCCCGATCCGGCCAATTTTACCGCCACTACGCCGACCAAAGAGACGGTGAACGCTTTCATGCAGACCAGCTGGGGTTTTGACGACAGCCGCGTCTGGCAGGTTCAGGCCATTCTGAAGACTCCCGTTGAAGGCATCAGCAAGGTCGTGGTTCTGGTCGGCGATAAGACCGGCAAACAAAAATCATCCGGCATCCAGTTCTTTGTATTGCCCGACGGCAAGCACATTATCGCCGGCGACGAGATTATCAATTTCGGCGAACACCCCTACACCGAACAGCGCGCCGAATTGCAGAAGCGCGCCGACGGGCCGTATCGCGGCTCGGCCTCAAAGGATCTGGAGATCGTCGAGTTTGCCGACTTCCAATGCCCGCATTGCAAAGAGGCGCAGGCCAACATGGATAAGCTGGCCGTCGATTACCCCCAGGCCCGTTTCGTCTTTGAGAACTTCCCGCTGGCCCGCATCCATGCGCAGGCAGTTACAGCCGCCGAATACGCTGTGTGTGTAACCAAGCTGGGTGGAAGCAATGCTTTCTTTACCTTTGCCGCCGCTGTCTTTGAAGGACAGGAAGGCCTGAGCACCGCCGATGGCGCGACCCTGACGCTGAACAGTGGCGTCACCAAGGCCGGCCTGGACCCGGCTAAGGTAGCCGCCTGCGTGGCCCTGCCCGCCACCGGCAAGACGGTAGAAGACTCCACCAAGCTAGCCGAGGATCTGGACATCAACCAGACGCCCACGCTGATGGTCAATGGCCGCCAGGTTCCAGCCAACGCGCCGTACGACACCCTCAAGCAGATCATCGATTACCAGATCAAGCTGGATGGGTTGAAGAAGTAAGAGCGGAGTTAGCGTTGTTCGCGGGGCTAGCATCTCTGCAGCTCGGACGAAATCATTCTCGTGATCAATCTCACTGCCGTTCACAACGCTGAACTTCAGATCAACCGTAAAGGGCAGACAGGATCGTTCCTGACCTGCCCTTCGTTGTATTTGCGAAAGAGGCTTCAACTGACAGTGCTTCGGATGCTAACAACGCTAACTTGCTAACTCCGCTGTCTCGCTGACCCGCTATCTCGCTGCCGTTCCCTTCTCTACGCGAAACATCGGCGTATGGCCCGCAGCCTGCGTTCCCCGCACGATATGCGGCGTAATCACAATCAGCAGCGAAGCATAGTTCTTCGATACATCTTTATCCGTGAGGTCATTCATCCCCGGAATCTCGCTGATCCCCGGCGTTCCGCTGATGGCGCGGCTCTCCTGCTTGTCAATCTCGGTCACGATCGCCGCGTTCTCATTGTCTTTCAGCGTCACAACGCCTGAGAGCGCGCGATTATTCAGCACTGGAACATCGTTGATTGATGAGCCGGCCAGCGCGTTGATCTTCAGGTCGAGTGTCAGGGCCACAAGGCCGCCGCGCATCACCTTCGGGGTAGCCTTCAGCGTCAGCCCGATGTCTTCGTACTGAAATTGCGGGATGGTCGAGGCAGCTGCGCTGTTGAGCGAGGAGAGCAGCCCGCCCAGCTGGCTCGATGTGCCCGCGCCAGTTAGTCCGGCGATGCTGGAACTGTTGCCCGCCAGGCTTGAAAAAGAAGAGGTCTCGATGGGATATCTCTCGCCCAGTTTGATGGTTCCATCTTCGCCGTCCCCGAGCCGCAACTGCACATCATCGAGTTCGCGCGAGTCAGAAGAGTTAAGGCTCAATTTGGCCGTGATCGGATTGAAGGAGACGCCGGAGAGGGTCAATCCTCCGCCGAAGATCGCAAATCCATTCGAGAACAGGGAATTCGAGACCTGTCCGGAAGCCAGTAGAATCAGAAGGATTGCGCCAAGATCTCCGGCAGGGGCCAGGCCCGAAGAGATGATCTGCTGCACCAGCGCCTGGTTCTGATTCAGGATCTGCGCCTCTTCCGAGCCGAAATTGAAAGCCGTAATCGCGGTTGGCGGGGTGATGCCTGCATTGCGGTCGCTGGTATGCGCAATTTGAATCAGCCGCACATCGAGCACCACCTGGTTATGACCCTCCAGCAGCCCGCGCAGCGTTGCATTGATGGCATTCAGCGTCTGCTCCGAGCCGCGCACGGTCAGCGTTCCCGACGACGGTGAGGTCACCGACTGCCGGGAGTCGAAGATATTCCGCGTCAGGTTGGTCACCTCGGTCATCTCGGCCGCGTTCAGCCCGGAGAGGTAGAGCGTCTCAACCTCCTCATGCTCGAACTTCTTCCGGTTATCCGGCGAGTCCAGAGCCACCACGGCGCGACGCGCATCCAGCGGGACGTAGAACGTATGCGTCAGTAGCGACAAGATCCGCATGGCATCGGCAAATTTCACATTGTCCACGTCCAGACGCGCCAATGTGTAATGCACACTGTCATCCACGGTGGCCTGAATCCCATAGGCCTTGAAAACCTGCTCAATCATCTGCCGCTCGGCCACATGCAAGTGGAAGCTCTGCAACGCGGTCGTGGGTACAAGCGCCTCGGGTGGGCCGAGCAGCTCCGGACCCTCGGCGTAGAGCGGCGTACTCCGGCCTGCAGTCGCCTCGTCTCCCAGTTCATTCAGATGCTGCGCAATCTGCGGGTTGGCGCGGTCCAGGTCGAGCGCCTGGGCCAGTGCGGCTCGCGCCGCCGCCGGGTCGCCCTTAGTGCGGTCTTTGGCCGCCGCCTGGATCAACGCCGTCACCTGATGGCTGCGCGCCACGCCCGCAGCCAGTGAGTAGTCGGGATTCGTCGGGTCCAGTTGCGCCGCAGCCTCATAGAGCTTCATCGCCTGCGGATATTTCTGCTGCTCGAAGAGCTTTCCTGCCTCCAGATACAGCTTAGCCGCGCGCCGCCGGTCACTGCTTTTGGGCGGCTTGGCGTTTTTGTCTGTTACTGGAGCGGCCTGCACAGGAATTGCTGGCGCAGGGGTTGCCGGCTTGGGCGCGGCAGCGGGAGAAACCGCTGTTGGCTGCGTTTGCGGTGTTTGTACCGGCTGGGCCTGGGCGGGCGCAGCAGTCGCCGCCGGCTTCTGCGCCTGCGCTGAGCCAATAGCAAATACCAAAACCAACACAGGAGAACAAAAAATCGCCGCGCAAATCTGCGATCTACGCTGCATCCGGTTGGTTCTTGCGATATTGGTATGCGAATTTAGATTCATTTTTCCTGTATCACGGCTTCGCTCTGGCGTTTCCATCCAAACAGCACTAAAAACAGGACGTAAAACCGCCCTTCCGCGCTTGCATCTCGCCAAGCTTAATCGTATATCGCGCCGGCCCGACTTGAGGAACCGGCGGGCGGAATGGCGACAGAATGGAAAGTTCAGAAGGCTAGAGGCCGCTGCAGCGACAAGCCATAATCAGTACCCTTTCTCTCCAACTGTGGACATCTCTTGGAGAGTTCATCGAGGAATCGCTCTTTTTCCTGTATAGAAAACTTATAAGATTTACCCTCATTGAGCAGAAGTACAAACCGGTTTTCCTCGAACACGCTCTTCGAAGGGGACATCGGCAGAAGCTTTTCTACCGATGCATACGGAATCATGGTTTTCCTCTTTCCCTGCGAGACCAGCAATCCACCTTCTTGAAGCTCAGAGTACCGAGGGAGATCGAAAAAATAACTAACCAAACAACTGCCAATAAATGCGAACAAACAGATGGCAGACAATATGCCTTGTGGATAACTATGATTTAAAAGCCACCCGAGAAAAGCACCAGCTCCGGAAAGCCCCGTGATTGCAAGTGTACAGATGATGTTAGACCATTGGGAAAGAAAGCCGCCTGCCTCGAATCGCACTACCCCTCCGAATCCTAAAAAATCCGTCCCACTCAGGAAGACTCAGAAAGCCAAAGGTCGCTGCAACGAGAGTCCGACATGGGTTTCTCTCCGCTCCAACTGCGGGCATTTTCCTGATAACTCCGCGAGAAACCGCTCTCTCTCCCGGAGAGCAATCGTGTAACTTTTGCCGCCGTCGAACTCAAGCTTGATCCGGCCTGGCGCAATCCAGTCGCGTTCTCCCGAGATCGGGAGAGCCTTTTCTAAATTAGAAAACGGGATGAGATGTGTCTTACGACCGTCAAACAGGAGCAGACCATCATTGTCGAGAATCCAACAGAACGCCCTAGAAGCGCTGAGAAATGGAAAGAGAAAGGTCACGGCGACTGCGAATAACCATAAGTTGTTCACAATGCCGATTGGGTCGTTGAAAAGGTCGTCGAAAGTGTGGTGATGCATCAGCCAATTCTCGATTTCGATCTTAACCGTAAATCCGCCCATGGCGACGAATATCAGTAAAATCAGCAACTGAGAATAATCGATCTTCGCCTTGAATCGCACAACCCCTCCGCATCCCCGAAGAGATTCTTTACCCCTGGCGGTACATCGTCCGCACCGCTCCAAACACAGGCCGTTCGCTCCGCGGCGGGCGCTTGAGCGTGGCCCGGACCTCGGCCAGATTCAGCCCCAGCTCGGCCATGGTGCGGCTCAGCGTGTTGCGATGGATGCCCAGCTCGTCGGCGGCCTTGCACTGGTTGCCCCGGTGCGAGAGCAACACTTCGCGCAGATACTGCTTCTTGAACTCGCGCACTGCGTCGTCGTAGCGCACACCGCTCGAATGCATTTGCGTCACCAGGCTGTCCAATTCTCTTCTCACGTTAACCTCTTGCTCTATTAGATTGCCATATTCGGCGCCGCTCCGCGCGGCAGAAAAGTTGAAATCGTTCACGCTGTATTCAAACAGTCTACTCGTTTTTGGGCTTCATCCACTGCGGGGAGTGCTCATTCAGCTCCCTCATCCCCACCCGCGCCCTCTTGGCCAGTTCTTCCGGGGTAACGTGCATGCTCAGGTGGCAGACCCCGAAAAAAATCCGCGGCAGGCGCGATTCCTCCAGCACATGCGCCGAAGGAAAGAAGGCCAGAATCACCAAAATCCCCAGTGTTACCATCAGGATGCCTTGAAAGAATCCAAAGACCGCGCCGGCTAGACGGTCCAGGCAACCCAACCCCACCTGCTTGGCCGTCCTTGAGAGCAGAAACCCCAGCACAAATGCAATGCCCATCACAGTGAGCGCCACCAGGCAAAATCCCAGCGCGTCGGCGGCTTCTCTGGGTTGAACCAGGTAAAAGAGCTTGGCCGCAACCCGTTGATAGTTCCACGCGCCCAGCAGCACGCCGGCAAGCAGCCCGAACAGCCCAAAAACCGAGCGGAAAAATCCCTGCGCCAGTCCGCCAAGCACAGTTCCGGCCACGATGGCAACAATGATCCAGTCAATCCAGGTCATGAGGTATTATTGCCTCTGAAGCCGTTCCAGTCCTAGTCCTTGCAAATTGATCCCCCCGGACGGCCCGATGGCTCAATTCGCGCCCGGCAATTCCCGCCCATCAATGTTACGATGCGTTCAACGGAGCAATTATATGACGAGCGCCGCGCCGCGGCCCGTCGAATCCATTTGCTCGGCCAAATTTTTTTGAAGGAACGCACGCGCATCCCTATGGGACTGATCATTCGCTCTTCCGCCATCCACGC
>CAZHKN010000145.1:0-12599 GCA_964532725.1 uncultured Occallatibacter sp. | reverse complement strand
ATGAGGGCATCGCCGATTTTAAGGCCGTGACTTTTACTGAACTGGCTGAGAAGCTCACCTGCAAGTTGCCCGATGTTATATTCGACCGGTATGCAATTGGCGAGGCGGAAGAACTGCGCGACAGTCTGAAGTTCATTGGGGCGTGCACCTGCCCAAACTTCCGCTGCCGTAACTGGAGAGAACAGAATTTCAGACGCAGTAGCTGCCAGAGAACTCCATTCAGAAAGAATCCTTGGATCCCGCGAACGCAGAATTTCAATCACAATATCCGAGTCCAGCAGAACGCTCATTTGATTCCCAAACGCTCCAGGCGGTCATCATCCCTCAGATTCCGGATATAGGTCTCCGTATCGGGAAGGTCAGTGCGGTCTTTCCACAGTCCTACGATGCCGAGCATTGCGGCGCGGCGTTCTTCAAGATTGCCCATGTACTTGTCGCGCGCGGCAGTTCTGACCAGCTCGGATACCGTGGTGTTGTTTAGGCGGGCGCGCAGGTGAAGAGCTTCCCAGAGGTCATCATCGAGATAGAGCTGGGTCCGCTTCATGATGTATAGCATACATCGCCAACTGGTAAATAGGAATACCTACTCCAGAAACTCGCGCACGAAGGGGTTTTCGCTTTTGAGCAGCTCATGCAGAGAGCCGTCGAAGATCAGGCGGCCTTCGTCGAGCATCAGGAAGGTGGTATTGGGGTCGGTCTGGCCTTTGGGCAGGGGAACCATCCCGTTTGCTTCTTCGTCGAAGCGGTGGGTGCAGAGAGTAAAGGCATCTTGGAGCCGGTGGGTCACCAGGATCGACGGCGCTTTGTAGACGTCGCGCTCCTTCACGATCAGCTCAATAATCGTGTTGCAGGTGACCGGATCGAGTCCTCCGGTGGGTGAGTCGTAGAGCAGGAATTCCGGCTTGTGGATGAGGGCGCGGGCAATGGCCACGCGGCGGCGCATTCCGCCGGAGAGGCTCGCAGGGTAGAGCGAGAAAGTCTGCTCCAGGCCGACAAAGCAGAGCGCCTTGCGGACGCGGCGGTCGACGCGGGCCTCTGCCACGCCCTCCTGAATGAGCTGGTAGGCCACGTTGTCGCGGACGGTGAGCGAATCGAAGAGCGCGCTTTCCTGGAAAACCATCCCAGTACGAGTGCGTAGGGCAAACATCTGTTCCTCGCGCATCCCGGAGATCGTTTCGCCGAAGAGACGGACGCTGCCTCTCTCTGGCTGGAGCAGGCCGTTGGCCAGCTTGAGCAGGACACTTTTGCCGACTCCGGCTGGCCCCAGCAGAATGCGTGTTTCCCCTGGCGCAACTGAAAACGAGATGTCTTTGAGGACAGGCGGGCCGTTGAAGCCGATGGTGACATTGCGAAACTCCACCACCGGGCCAGGGGCAGCAGCAGTTGTGCCGTTTTCCGTGGCCTCGCCGGATTCGGGGTCGAGTTGGGAGCAAGCTTTGGAATCATTCATGGCGCAGGGAAGAGAGAAAGCATTACCTGAGTGATGAAGAAGTCAACAAAGATGATGATGACCGAAGCGGAGACCACGGCCTGAATGGTGGATTTGCCTACGCCCTCGGTTCCGCCGCTGGTTCTCATGCCATAAAAACATCCGATCGACGAGAGAATGTAGCCGAAGAAAAGCGGCTTGACCAGTCCTTGCAGGATGTCTGGATAGCGCAGGTGTTCCCAGGCCATGGAGAAGTATTGGGTGCCGTTCTGGTGGTTCATGAAGACGGTAACCGCGCCTCCTCCGGCGATTCCACAGGCGTCGGCGACGATGGTAAGAAAAAGCAGCATGAAGGTGCAGGAAAAGATGCGCGGGGTGACCAATTTGCGCACCGGGTCAACGCCTAGAGCGCGCATGGCGTCAATCTGCTCCGTGACCACCATCGACCCGAGCTCGCTGGCCATCGAGGAAGCGTTGCGACCGGAGACCATGACGCCGGTCAGCACTGGACCGAGTTCGCGAATCATGGTCAGGCTGACAAACTGGCCGGTTACCGCAGTTGCGCCGAAGGCTGTCAGCGTGGCTGCGGATTGCAGAGCCAGCACGCCGCCGGTGGAAATGCCGGCTAGCACGACAATGGAGAGCGAACCGACGCCGATAATGTCAGCCTGCAGGAGAAAGTCCGGCCAATAGACCGGTGGCCGGAAGAGATTGGTCACAGCCCGGTACGCGAACAGGGAATATTCTTGGACCGTGAGTACAAGTTCCTTGGCGGATTGTTCGAGTTTGTCTATCGCCATATGTTTTGCCGGAGCATCTATCGATCTTGCCGCTCTCTGGACAGAATAGCGCATGGAGCGGAGATGGCCCTCCTCTTCCGTACACTAAGAGGAGGGAGGGAAGGATTGAACCCTGAATCGGACGAGAAGCTGGACGCTTTTTTCTCTTCATTTGGCGGAGGAGCAAGACCCCATTTGCTGCTGGATTACGACGGTACGCTCGCGTCCTTCCGGGTCGATAGGTTTAAATCGAGGCCGTGGGCGGGTGCGCGAGAGCTGCTGGTGCGGATCCAGCAGCAGGGAAGGACGCGCATGGCAGTGATCACCGGCCGTCCTGCTGCTGAGATAGCTCCAATGCTGGGGCTTGACCCGCCTATCGAGGTCTGGGGCTTGCATGGAGCGGAGCGGATATATCCCGATGGACGGCGAGAACTGGAACTGGCGCCTTCGCCGGCACAGGCAAAGCTCGATGAACTGCGCGCGCGCCTCAAATGCGACAGTCTGGGCGGGCTCTACGAAGACAAGGCCAACGGTGCGGTGATTCACTGGCGGGGCCACTCGCCGCGAACCGCCATGCACATTGAAGAGCGGGCGAGAGCGCTTTTTGAACCGCTTGCACAGATGGAGGGATTGACGCTGCTTGATTTCGAGGCTGGGCTGGAACTCCGCGCGGGACGCGACAAGGGCGGTGCGGTGGAGGCGATTCTGGCGGAGACGAGCGCTGAGTTGGCAGCGGCCTTTCCCGTGGCATACCTGGGCGATGATCTCTCGGACGAGGCGGCTTTTCGCGCGGTCAACAAGCTGACGAATGGGCTAAGTATTCTGGTGAGGCGGACGAGGCGGGAAACTGCGGCCCAACTTTGGCTCAAGCCGCCTGTGGAGTTGCTGGATTTTCTGGAGAGATGGGCGAACGCATCCTGATGCGGACACACAAGACCTGAAACGCATGAAGTTGAAGCAAATACTTAAAGCGGAAGCACCGGCTGTCGTGGATTAGCATTCCGTTTTTGCATTTCTCGCTGCTTTCGTGTACCCCATCGAGTGATTATCAGCGACGCGAAAAAACTAAGGATCGGAAGCAAAATCATCAATCCCATATGATAAAGCCGGTACAACCATTCTGCGAACATAAGCCAATGCGCAGATGTTATCCAGATAATCATTCCAAAACCGGCGGCTGAGATCAAGACAGCTCCGGCAAGAGACAACAACAGTCTCTTGCGATCAGAAGATACATTGGAATGCTGTGCCGCAACGGTAACCATGCCAGCAAGTATGTCACGCGGCCCATTACCGGTCAAACGCCATTTCGGCAATAAAGCAAGAACAAAATTACAGAGGAAGACAGAAAGGCCCCAGCTTGAACGCAATATAGCTGCGCGAAGCCGGGGCATCCTGAATGATTGGAGAAGTTACAGCGCTGTTGCTCCGCGCTCGTCGTTACGGATACGGATGGCGTCGTCGATGTGGCTGATGAAGATTTTGCCGTCGCCGATGCGGCCAGTGCGGGCGGCGCTGCTGATGGCCTGAATGGCCTTCTCTTTTAGATCGTCGTTGACCACCAGTTCGATCTTGACCTTGGGTAGAAGATCGACCGTGTACTCGCGGCCACGATAAAACTCCGTGTGGCCCTTCTGGCGGCCGTGGCCGCGAGCCTCCAATATTGTCATTCCTTCAATGCCTGCTTCCAGCAGGGCATCCTTTACAGCATCCAGCTTGGAGGGCTGGAGAATTGCTTCGATTTTAACCATTGCTCAAATGCCTCGTGAAATCTCTTCGCTTGTCAGCCTATCAGGCGAGGGCGCGGATTGGAATCAACACCCCCACAAATTCGGTTTAGGAATTCAGATCGTAACCCTCTTCTCCATGTTGGGAGAGATCCAGGCCCTGCGCCTCATCTTCGGCAGAAACCCGGAGCCCGACGAGTTTGTCTACTGTAAAGAGTAGAACCAGTGTACCTACAATCGCCAGGGTCCAGGCAATTCCCGCGCCCGCAGCCTGATTCAGCAGCTGATGCCAATGGCCGTCGATGACTCCGGTGGGGATGGGCTTGCCGGACGCGTCATTGCCATAGGCGGCGTTGACGGCGCTTGAAGCGAAGATGCCGGTGAGCAGCGCGCCCAGCGTTCCGCCCGCGCCATGCACGCCGAAGGCATCCAGCGAGTCGTCGTAACGAAAGCGGCTCTTGACCATGAAGACCATGAAGAAGCAGAAGAAGCCGGCGATGAGGCCGATCAGCAACGCGGACGTGGGTTGCACAAAGCCGGAGGCTGGGGTGATGGCGACGAGACCGGCAACCGCGCCGGAGATAGCTCCGAGCGCCGTTGGCTTGCCGTTGTGAATCCACTCAGCGATAGTCCAGCCAATTGCTGCCGCTGCTGCTGCAAAGTGCGTGTTCACAAAGGCGCTGGTGGCTAGAGAACTGGCGTTCAGCGCGCTGCCAGCGTTGAAGCCGAACCAGCCGACCCAGAGCAAACATGCGCCGATGAAGCTGAGCACCATGGAGTGCGGCTGCATCTTGGTGTGCGGGTAGCCGAGGCGTTTGCCCAAGTAGAGCGCGGTGATCAGCGCCGAGACGCCGGAGGTGACATGGACTACCGTGCCGCCGGCAAAATCGAAGCTGGGAATCAGGCCACCGGTCGAGTTCAACAGGCCACCGACGCCCCAGACCATGTGAGCCATCGGCGCATAGACCACGAGCAGCCAGAGCGAGAGAAAGAGCGCCATCGCGCTAAACTTCATCCGCTCGGCGAATGCCCCGGTAATCAGCGCGGGAGTGATGATGGCAAACATGAGCTGGTAGATCATGTAAGTCTGCTCGGGAATCGTCGGACCGTAATTGGGATTTGGGGTCAGCCCAACGCCCTGAAGAAACATGTGCTGGAAATTCCCGATGAACCAGGTACCCTGGCCAAAGGCCAGCGAATAGCCCACCACCGCCCACAAAACCGTCACCAGGCCCATCATGGCGAAACTTTGCATCATGATGGAGAGAATGTTTTTGCGGCGCACCAGGCCGCCGTAGAAGAGAGCCAGGCCGGGTCCAGTCATCAGGAGCACCAGCGCGGCGGAGACCAGCATCCAGGCGTTGTCCGCCGAGGATTGCGCGTTCTGCACCGATTGCTGCAGCGCGGTGATCTGGGCCTGTGTTGCGGGGGCTGTACTGGAGATTGTGGTTGGGGCCTGGGAAAAGGCAGATACTGAAAAACCTAAGAAGGAGGGTAAACAGAGCAGTTTGGTGCGATCCATGGACGTTCGGCTCCCGGTATAGGTCGTGCGGCGGGTTTCCGGCCGCCAGCCCGGTAAGACAAATAAATTGAGTTCCTTGCGTGAGCCGGAGCAGAGAGGACGCCAGCCGGTGCGAGAAAGCAGATGAACATCCCACGGGCGAGATGAGGGGCCGCGAAGGGACAGTTCCACTTCCAATTTAAACGATTTTGCGTAGAAAATTCATAAGGAGCAGATAAATCTCACTGGTCTTTTCATTCTGATTGCGATAAAGAGTTTTTCGACCTGAGATTGCGATGAGGTACTGGCTGAAGCAGTCGAAGTAGCGGGTGCCTGGCGGGGCGGCGGAGGGGATAAAACGCGAATCAGCTTTGCAAGAGCTGGTGTTCGATCTTGGCCGCATGCAGCCTGGGAGCAGATTCGGACTCCAATCTTGAAACTTCTTTTGATCTTCGCTTGGCGTCATACATTTTCAGGTCAGCGGCAATGCAAAGGGCTTCCATATCTTGCGCATCTTCCGGAAAGAATGCGAGGCCGACGCTAGCGCCGGTCCTTACCAGGTTTCCTTGCAGGTGCAGTGGCTGGTCGAGTAATTCCATCAGCGACTGGGCAACGTTATCGGCATCCTCGCGGCTGGTCGGCTCCTCCAGGATCACGGAAAATTCATCTCCGCCGGTGCGGGCTACAGTGTCGGAACGGCGGACTCGGGCGGAAAAGATCTCAGCCACGCGCTGCAGCAGCAGATCGCCGACATGGTGTCCGAGGGTATCGTTTACCTGCTTGAATCGGTTCAGGTCAACCAGCAGCAAAGCGGTTCGGGTATCAGTGCGGCGGGCGCGCTCAATAGCGCTGGTGAGCCGGTCCTGGAAGAGGCGGCGGTTTGGGAGTCCGGTCAGCTCATCGTGCAGAGCCAGATACTTGTTGTGTTCAATCTGATCCTCTAGTTGCAGCAGGATCATACCCACGGCAACTACGTATTTAGGCAGATTCCAGACCTCGCCTTCCAGATGGACGCTGGGAAAAAACATCTCGATCAGCGGGCCAACGACAAAGACGGACGACCACAGGAAGAATCCGGCGATGGTAATGAAAGCGCCAGTAGTGGCGCGCTTGTAGGCCAACCAGAAATGTATGGCACAACCGAAGTAGACAACAAACAGAAGGGCTTCCAGCGCGGTGTCAGTTCCGCCAGTCCTGTTCTGAGTTGCTACGAGAAATACTGAAAGCAAGCAACTGAGCGAGACCGTCACCCAGCGCAGCGGATGACTGAACTTATGCAATACCGCCAACGCGACAGACAATGGCAATGCGCCAATCAATATCGCCGCAACGTTGAGCGCCCAAGCCGGAGCGGAACCCATGATCAGCAGCCCAATATACAGCGTGTAGGCGCCGAGGAGCGAACCCAGCATCCAACTGCTGGAACGCCGGCTGCGGTAGGGGACCGCTGCGCTTTTGAAGAGAACCGCAGCGCAGGCCAGAGCGGAAACCGAAAGAATGCTTGTGAGCTTTCCCCATATCCCCGGAGCCGGTGCAAGAATCGACGCGCAGAAGTGCGCGGCGATCATGATCCAGCCGGTGAGCCACAGTCCCGAGATGGGTGTCGGGTTGCGCCGCGCTACCGAGGCGAAGGCGCAGGTCAGCAGGGCGACCGCTGCCACATCCGGGAGTTTGGTCCAATCGAACAAGCGTACCTCTTGCGGGATCAGGTCATTGCATTAGAGCATCGCTGGGATAGCTCGGAAATCTCGCCGAGTGGCAATGAACCATTCTGACAGCCAAAGCTTAAATTCTGATCGACAACTTGAAGGGGCCGGTACCACTCTTTTGTAACACCATTTTTTCCTGACAGCAAACGAATGTAACCAAAAATCTAGTCCATGGTTGATTATTTGGATGCCCCCTCCTGGATTTCCGATGTCATTGGGGTCCATCTCAAATAGACTCACAACGATATGGCAGCCAGTTTGTACATCGTAGTTGAAGGGGAGGACCCAGGGTTCGACACCTTCGTAAAGGGCCACGCCATGGCCCGTAACGAAGACGCCCTGGAGCGTTTGGCGGTCAGCCTGCAAGCTCGTCCGCTGCTGGAGTACTTTTCCGCCGACGAAAACTCGATGGCGCTGCTGTTGGAGCAGGGCGCAGGCGAACCCGGCTGGGCGCGCCACCTGCCACAGCCGCAATGGTTCGATGCGCTGGATGGCCTGCATACCGTGATGACGCTGATTGATTTTCTGGTCGAGTCGCCAGCGGCGCTGGGTTCAGAGACATCTCCCGTCTTGGCCGAACTGCGCGAGTACGAACGTGTACTCAGCAAGTCCGCCGAGCGGAGCTTGCGCTGGCACATCGCCGTAAGCTGGCGTTGACCGCCACCTGCGGTGGCGGCTGGATGTTCGCTTTTCGCTCGCTTGGGTTCTGTGGTCTACGCAGACAGCCTTCGGCTCGAAGGTTCCAGCAAGAGTGACTTTCAGCAAAGCCGATTCATCTCGAAATACCCTATGCGTCGTCGCTTTCATCCTCGCGAGGCGTGAAAACATTCCCCATGCGCCGGATCTGCGCGCCTACTCCGCGCAGCTTTTCTTCGATGCGTTCATAGCCTCGATCCATATGATAGACGCGGTCCAGAATCGACTCGCCATCCGCCACCAGCGCGGCCAGCACTAGCGAGGCCGAAGCGCGCAGGTCCGAGCACATCACTGCCGCTGCTGAGAGTTTTGCTCCTCCCCGCACCGTCGCTGTGCGTCCGTCTACCTTAATGTTCGCGCCCATCCGCACCAGTTCCTGCACATGCATGAAGCGGTTCTCAAAAATGTTTTCCTTGATTGCGCTTACGCCCTCGGCCAGCGTGGTTAGCGCCATATACTGCGCCTGCATATCTGTCGGAAAACCCGGATATTCCTCCGTCGAAATATCGGCGGCGCGCAGTTTGCCGTCGGCACGCACGCGGACTGAATCCGGCCCCAGCAGATCGATTCGTGCACCTGCTTCTTCTAGCTTCGCAATTACCGCGCCCAGATGCGAGGGGTTGCAGTTGGCTACAATCAAGTCGCCACCGGTGATGGCTCCAGCGACGAGAAATGTTCCTGCTTCAATGCGATCGGGATTGATGCGATGCCGCGCGCCATGCAGCTTGGCAACGCCCCGCACCCTGATGGTCGAGGTTCCCGCGCCTTCAATCTTTGCGCCCATCGCCGTCAACAGAGCGGCCAGGTCGGTTACCTCGGGTTCGCGAGCGCAGTTCTCCATCAAGGTTTCGCCCTCGGCCAACACCGCGGCCATCAGGAGATCTTCCGTTCCGGTGACAGTGATTTTGTCAAAGACCAGATGCGCGCCTTTGAGCCGCTCGGCGCGTGCTTCCAGGTAGCCATGCTCCTGGGTAATCACCGCGCCCATCTTTTCGAGAGCCTTGATGTGCAGGTCGATGGGCCTCCCGCCGATCGCGCAGCCACCAGGCATTGCTACTCGCGCCATGCCCGCGCGAGCAATCAGCGGACCAAGAACAAGCGAGCTGGCGCGCATGGTCTTCACAATCTCGTATTTGGCCTCGGGGTCGGAAAGCGTACGGCAACTGATGGTGGTGCGGTGCTGCGCGCGGCCATAGCCCAGCTCCACCTCCGCGCCCATCGAGGCCAGCAGGCGGCGCTCGGTTTCGATGTCCCGCACCTGGGGAATGTTTTCGAGGGTGACTTCTTCCTCGGTCAGAATGGCCGCGGCCATGCAGGGCAGCGCAGAGTTTTTTGCGCCGGAGATACGAATGGTTCCTACCAGCGGATTACCGCCGCGAATGACAAATTTATCCATGCCGAGTGTCCATGAAAATGAGGGTCTCCGTAACAGTCCAGTGTAAATGCTGTGGGGATCGGTGTTTTACTTGCGGCGTTATACTTGGGTGTCTGGTAGGGCGATTTTGTTTCGCGAGTGGAAGGGAAGCACAATGAGGAAGACAGTTTTTTCGGGGCGCGCAGTTCTATCCGCAGCGCTGCTATTGTCGAGTATGGAAACGTTTGCAGCCGCTCCGGCGGTAATTGCTCAGACTGCGCCCGTAGCCGCAGTAACGAAATCCGCCCCGCTGCCCAAAATCATCAATAAAGACGGCCACTACGCCTTGCTGGTCGATGGCAAGCCCTATTTGATGCTAGGTGTGCAGGCCAACAACTCCAGCGCATGGCCCGATTATCTGGGCAAGGTCTGGCCCGCCGCTGAAACCCTGCATGCCAACACCGTCGAACTACCCATCTACTGGGAACAGCTTGAACCCGCCGAAGGAAAATTCGACTTCAGCCTCGTGGACCTGATCCTCAAGCAGGCGCGCGAGCACAAAGTCCATCTGGTGCTGCTCTGGTTTGGCACATGGAAGAACGCCAGCCCGCACTACACGCCGGAGTGGATCAAGCTGCATCAGGAGAAGTACCCCATCCTGGTCAATAAAGACGGCAAGACGGTTGATTCTGCGTCGATCTTTGCCGCAGATGGAACTCTCAACGCAGCTTGGCTCAATGCCGACAAAGCCGCCTTCACTGCGTTGATGCGCCATCTCAAGCAGGCCGATCCGCAGCATACGGTGCTATTCGTTCAGGTCGAAAACGAATCCGGCGTCTGGGGTGCGGTGCGCGATTACTCGCCCGGCGCCGAGAAAGCCTTTGCAGAGCAAGTGCCTGACAAGCTGGTCAAGGGACTGGGCAAGCAATCCGGCACATGGAACGAGGTCTTTGGCGAGGATGCGGGGGAGCGTTTCCAGACCTGGTTCATCGCTCGTTATATCGAGCAGGTAGCCGCGGCGGGTAAGGCAGAAAATCCTCTGCCGATGTATGTGAACGCCGCTTTGCGCGATCCATTCAATCCTGGCCATGCGCCCAGCTACGAGTCCGGCGCGCCTACGGATAACGAGATCGGTCTCTGGAAGATTGCCGCGCCGTCGATTGATCTGATCGCGCCGGATATCTACATACCGGAGTATGCGAAGTACATGAAGTCCATCGATTTCTACAATCGCAAGGACAATCCTCTGCTGATTCCCGAGACGGGCAACCCGGCAATCTATGCGCATTATGTTTATGCGGCTATCGGCAACGGAGCCATCGGCTGGGCGCCGTTCGGCCTGGATTTTAGCCGCTACAGCAATCAGATTGAAGGACCGGAGGCGATGGAGCCAAGCGCGTTGAAGCCCTTTGCGCAGCAGTTTGAGTTGCTGGCTCCAATTGCCGGCAAACTCGCGGAATGGAATCTTGAAGGCAAGGTGCGCGGTGCCAGCGAAGCCCCTGAAAACCATCGCCAGACACTCAGCTTCGACCGCTGGGATGCCGTGCTGCAGTACGGTCTGCCCTCGTTTGGCGACTGGATGCCGCCCAAGGGTAACACTCCTGCGGACGGCGGGGTTGTGATCGCCCAACTTGGACCGGATGAATTCCTTGTAGCCGGGCATCATCTTCGTGTGGACTTCAAGCCCACCTACGCGCCGGAGAAAAAACGCTACTGGCTCGCGGTAGAAGAAGGCGAGTATGATGCGACTGGAAAGTGGAAGACTGCGCGCATATGGAATGGCGACCAGACAGATTACGGCCTGAATCTAAAATCAGACGAGAATATTTTGCTGCGTGTGCGGTTGACGGTCTTCTGATTGTTCCTGACTACAACCTGTCTCATAAATAGCACTCTGCAAATTTGCCGACTGTGAAACCCGCATCAAAGCGGGTTGAATGCACTTCGCGAGTCAAAGAATTTGGTTTATGAAACAGGTTCTAGCATTTCAGGTTTGAATTACAGTCATCTGTACGCACAACGAAAATCCCCAGGCCTCTCGAAGGAGACCTGGGGATTCCATTTTGCTCGCCATCCCAACGATCTTGAGTGGGGCGTAGCTTCTGACTATAGCTTTGGCGATGGTCCAGCGGCGGCAATTCCCGAGACCACCCCGCCGCAGGCCGCGACAGTAGTGGAGTTATCTGCGACGGTAGTGTTGTTGAGGATGGCCGTGGAGTTGGCGAAAATGCATATGCCTTCTTCGTTGCTGGTGATCATGGAGTTTTGCACATTCACCGTGGCATAGGTATCCGCTTCAATTCCAGCAATATACGATCCTGATCCAAGGGTTCCAGTGATGTTGGAGTTGCTGATATCCATATTGCCGTTGCGGGTGAAGACCCCGGCAACGGTCGCTCCCTGAATCGTCACATGATCCAGCGATACATGATCGTCGTTGGTTACAGGAGTCGTTGTGCCGTTCTGGAAGGTGCGGACGCCGATCTCTCCGCCCTGAATCGTCGTATTCCTGACCGTCACATACATAGGAGATTCGCTACCCAGTCCGACGCCGATCTGCGTAAAGCCTTCGATATGGCAGCCGTCGATGACGACGTTGATGATGTTGGTTGTGCCGCCGCTGGCAATAAAGATTGCATCAGCACCCACTCCTTCACCATTGATGGTCAGGTTGCGCAGGACGATGTTGGCGTTGGTTCCGGCACTGATGAAGATGCCCTCGCCGCCGGTAAACCCGATGCTGCCGCCGTTGGTGCCGTCGATGGTGATCGATTGGCTAATGGTCACAGAACCGTAGTCACCGGGGCCGATGACTGAGACGATGCCGCCCGGGGCGGTATTGGCCACAGCCGTCACAAAGTCGGCGTAGGGAGAGACTGCGGTGCCGCTGTTGGCGTCATTGCCATTGGCGGAGACCCAGGTGTGAGTCGGCAATGCAGACAGAGAAGCAGCGAACAGAAACAAAGCCGACGCAGCGGCTGTGAGGCGAAAAACGTTCATAGTGACACTCCTTTGATTCGTCAGCGGGAAAACGAGGGGGGAACTCTACGGTGCGCGATTGAAGACTACAGTCCGAATTCCGTGCGTAGCAAGAAATATTGTGGGGACGGTATCTCCATAGTAGTGTGGTTGGCCGGCAATTCGTAACAAATTGTGACAAGGAAATTTATCTCACCTAGCAGGCCTAGCAAAAGATTCACAAAGCGGTGCTGCGAGCGGAGTCGGCGCTCTGATTGATTTTCTTCACGCTGCCTGCCCGCCGGCGAGCCGGGGTGGGTCAATGCAAGGGATTCTGTGCGCGTAGTTCTTTGACTGGGCGTAGAGAGCGACAAAAGGATGCGATATCTGCTCCCCGTGCCGCTGGGATCGGGGAAGCATGGCGAATTTGTGAAGAATGCTGGCGT
>CAZHKN010000144.1:0-12621 GCA_964532725.1 uncultured Occallatibacter sp. | reverse complement strand
CACTCACAAAACGCAACTGATTCGCGACTGGCTGGCGAAGAGGCCGCGCTTTCATCTGCACTTCACGCCAACCTCGGCAAGCTGGCTCAACCTGGTCGAACGCTGGTTCGCTCTGCTGACTGAGAAACAGCGCCGGCGCGGCGTCCATCGTTTCACCAAAGAGTTGGAAAACGCCATCCGCAGCTTCATCCAACACCACAACAAAGCCCCAAAGCCTTTCATCTGGCACAAAACCGCCGACCAAATCCTCGACTCCGTCGCACGATTTTCTACTCGAACTTTAGAGACAGGACACTAGAGCGGTTTGCTCGCCGAGGCGAGAGAAGAAAAATTCCCTCAACCCTCCAGCTTGCCCGTGCTCTTCTTTCTCCAGTACCAGAGGCTAAAACCCACAACCGCCAGCCCGCCCACAACCGCCAGCGCGGTGAGCGCATGGTGCGCGACGACATCTACAGCACTCGGCCCCAGCTTCAGAACCAGCAGCGAGAGCAGCAGCCAGCGAACCATTCTGCCGCAAAAGACGGCCAGCATGAAGGGCGCGATTCGCATCTCGAAGACTCCGGCGGCGAAGACAAACACCTTCCACGGCGTGGGCGGGGGCAGCATCGAGGGAATCATCAGGGCCAGAAACTCCTGGCGCTCGAAGCGGGTGCGCAGCTTTTCGAATCGTTCGCGGTTGATGCGCTTCAGCAGGAAAAGTTCGCCGCCCGCTCGGCCCAGCCCATATGGCGCCAGGCCTCCGATGGCAGAGCCGACCGAGGCCAACAGGCAATAGAGCCAGAAATGTCCTTTGTCCGCCCAAACATATCCGGCCAGAATCAGGTCCATCGGCACGGGTATCGACGAGGAATCGAGCAGCGCCACCAAGCCCACGCCCCAGAAGCCCATTTTGAGCAACGCAGGCAGAATCACCAGCTTCCATTTGGCCAGCATCTTCACAAAAAACTGCTTCAAACCAGGTTCCCTTCCGGCAGTTCATCCGTCCATCTACAAAGAACCATTGTACGGTCCGGGCATTGCGGCGGTTTGAAGATCCAGTCCGCTCTTTGGCGCGCTTTCTGACGCGGACGCTTGGCTGCGGTGCGGCGAGCCGCTCACGGGATCAAATTCCGGGAAGATGAGAGAATAGATAGAAGCAACGAAGGACGGCAGAGCAAGATGCGCCGCCTTCGGTGGGATCTCCAGCCAGGTTTTCAGGGAAGGTTTCAACAGAAGGAATGTACAGCAGCAAACCGCCAAAGTATGGGAGTCGGCACGGCCTGAAAGGACTCTCAGAGTCCTCCTCAGTTGCCGTCGCGGAGCCAACTCTGGAGCCGGCTGTCGAGCCGGCTCTGGAATCGGAGAACGGCGCGCACACGGATGCTTCCCCCGCGGCGCGGCCCACGCCTCGAGTTGTAGCTCTCTCCGCTTCTCCCTCCCACTGGGTAGACCACGACACCCACCAGTTGTTGGAGATGATCAGCGAGCTCGAGGACGAGCGGCGCTGGGCAAGGCTGCGCGAGGGCATCTGGCTGGCAATTCTTCTCCACCTGGCGCTGCTCTCGGCTTTTACCTGGATTCCCAAGTATGTTTTCAAAGTGCCGCCGGTGATTGATCCCATTCAGGCCATCAAGAACCGCAAGGATCTGCAATATCTTGATTTGCCTCCGGATGCCCTGCGTCCGCCGCCGCCCAAGGTTCCAGTTAAACCGGCTCCGCCCAAGCCGATGCAGATTGACAAGCAGACACTGGCTGAGCTGAACAAGCCTGCGCCGCCTGTGCCCACGCCGGAACCCACGCCGGCTCCTCCTCCAGCAGCAGAATCGCCTCAGCCAGCTCCGCCCGCGCCGCAGCCGGAAGTACAAACGCCGCGCCCCGCAGCCGTCCCCGCGCGGCCCAGCTTTGCTTTTGGCCCCCAGAACCCTGCCGACCAGTTGCGCAATGCCATGAAGGCCGCATCGCACAATCCCGGAGAGGGAGTCGGCAATTTCCCCCAAGGCGGAATGCCACTGCATCCAGGCGCCGGGGCCGGAGGCCTGGAAGTCCTTTCGGACACGCAAGGCGTGGACTTCAGCAACTGGCTTCAACACTGGCACCGGGAGACGCAAAGAACCTGGGATCCGCTGATCCCGGACGAAGTCAACCCGCCGCTGAACAAGAAAGGCGTCGTCGTCATCCGCTTCAAGGTGCTGCCCAATGGGCGGCTGATGGATGGCAGCCTGGTGCTCGAGGGCCGCTCCGGCGACACTGCTCTGGACCGCGCGGCATGGGGCGCTCTCACCGGTTCCAACTACCCGCCCTTGCCCAAAGATTTTCATGGCGATTATCTCGAGCTGCGCGCCAGCTTCTGGTACAACATGGACATTGACAAATAGAGCGATGCAATTGCAAGGTTGTTGCGCCGCTGCTGTCCGTTCCGTATTGTCTGTATAGATTTTCAGAGGTGCTTCTCGATGCGAAACCGCGTTTCCGCTCTCTCGATTGCACTGCTTCTGGCCGGTTCCGCCACCCAGGCGCAGGTTTCTGCCTCGCGACTCCCGCGCCTTGCGCCTGCTCCCGTCGTCGGCGGCGAAAAGCTGAAGCGGCCGGCGGGCGGAATCGAAATCCTCTCCGATACGCAGGGCGTGGAGTTCAAGCCTTATCTTCTCGAACTTCAGAAGATCACCAAAGCCAGTTGGGCGCCGCTGATTCCCGAAGAGGTCAACCCGCCAACCCGCTTGGCCGGCGAAGCCCTGATTCGCTTCAAGATTCTTCCCAATGGGCGCGTCATGGAAGGCAGCATGGAGCAGGAAGGCCGCTCCGGCGCTACGGTGTTGGACCGCGCGGCCTGGGACGCAATCACAACTTCGGATTACCCACCGCTGCCCGAGGAGTTCAAGGGGCCGTATCTTGAGCTTCGCTTCCTCTTCCAATACAACATGCCGCAAAAGCCGCCGGCTGAAGAGAAGCCCGTCGAGGCCAGCGAGCCTGTGCCGGATCGAGCGCCTGATCGAGAAACAGTTCAGCCCGATTCTCCCCCGGATCGCGACCCAAAACAGTAATGCCCTGCTACCTCTCAATCTTCGTCGAGAGCCATCGGAGACGCCGCGGCCGTTGAGACGGGCTGCGACTCAGTTTCAGGCAGAGTGCGCGGCTTGTATTTATGCGGCAGCCGGATGCCATCCTGCTCCAGCAGCGCCTCATAGACTGGCGTATGCCGCCAGTGCCGGGCCAGGGCAAAAGCGCTCATGTTGGCGATCATCAGCGGCAGCACCAGGCCGTAGCCGCCGGTCATCTCAAAAATGATCAGGATTGAGGTCATCGGCGCGCGAATGATGCCGGCAAAGACAGCTCCCATGCCCACCACGGCAAAGGCGGCAATCGAGTCGGTGGAGTGGTGAAAAACAGCCACATCGATGTATCCCACTGCCCCGCCCAGCATCCCGCCCATGAACAATGCGGGAGCAAAAATGCCGCCCGCTCCGCCGCTCGAGTAAGAGCAAACCGTTGACGCCAGCTTGAGCAGGCAGAGCACGATCATCGTCATCAGCGGCAGTGTGCCGGTAAGAGCCAGCGTAAGGGTTTTGTAGGGGTCGCCGGCAATTCCGTTCAGGTGATATAGTTCGAGAGCGGCCACGGCCATTGCTCCGGTAGCCGCGCCGCCAATGGCCGGATGCACCCATTTTGGAACTCCGGTCAGCCGTTTGAACTGCCCGCGCAGCCACAGCAGGCCGTCCGTAAATGCAACCGAAACCAGCGCCGCCAACAGGCCGAGCAGCGAATACCAGACCAGCGACGAAGGATTGGTGAGCGTGTACGATCGCTGAATATGGAAGACCGGGTCCGTGGAGCGCTGCGCGGAATGCTCCACCACCGCCGCCAGCGCCGCCGCCACAATCACCCCTGAAAGCATTGTCTGGTCCAGGTCGCCAATCAACTCTTCGAGAGTAAATGTGATCGCTGCAATGGGTGCGTTGAAGGCCGCGGCAATCCCCGCGGCCATGCCCACAGAGGCCATCCTGCGGCAGTTGAGGGGGCTGAGACGCGCCACACGGGCCAGTGCGCTGCTCACCCCGGCGCAAATATGGACCGTTGGCCCTTCCAGGCCCAGCGATGCCCCGGAGCCGATCTGAATGACGCACAGAACAAACTTGCCGACGGTTTCTTTGACCGAGATCAGGCCAAAGCGCCGGACAAAGGCGACCTTCACCTGGGGAATGCCGCTGCCCGCCGCAGCGGGTACAAAATAGTAGAGGGCAAGGCCAGCGACCAGCCCCCCAAATGCGGGCGTGAGGATCGTCCACCAGATCCAACTATGCCCGGATGCGCTATTGGCGTTGTCAATCAGCAGCATCTCTGCCCATCCGATGCAGCGGTGGAAGGCCACGGCGGCCAATCCGCATAATCCTCCTGCCAGAACCGTCACCGCCAACAGCCGCTGCCGTTCCGTTGGCATCCTGCGCAGAAGCCAGGCAGTGAAGTGCACATAGAGGCCGTTCAGGCCAGTCCAGTAACTCGGTTGTTCAGGGTCTTCGCTGTTCGGCGGGTTCACATCTCCAGTATAGCGGCGACTCGTTCTTCAGGATGCGACTCAACAGGGGCAGTATCCGTTGGGCTGACCAGAGGCAGAAAGACGGTAATGGCCGTGCCGCTCGATCCGGGACGCTCGGTGCTCCAGACGCGCACATGCACATTGCGCCGCTCCGCCAACTGCGCTACCACCCACATGCCCAGGCCCGTGCCAGTCTCCTTTTTGGTGGTAAAGAACGGCTCGAAGATGTGCCGCATCGTAGCCCGGCTCATGCCGATGCCGGTATCGAAGAAGGTGACTCGCATGCCCAGCGTTGTGCCGTCGCGCCAATCGCGCGAGGGGCGCAGGCGAACGATCAATTGTCCTCCGCCGGGCATGGCCTCAATGGCGTTTGAAACCAGATTCGCGAAGATCTGCTGCATCTCGCTGGGCATGCAGGCAACGCTTACCTCCTGTTTTCCGCGCACCGCGCTTGCGATCTGCGCCGAACGCAGCTTGCCGCGGAAGAGCGTCAGCACCGCCACAACAATCTCCGACAGGCGGATGACTGTTGGCGTTCCCGTTTGGCGGTGAAACTTCAGCGTCTGTTGCGTGATCAGCGAAATACGCACCAACTCGTCCAGCGCATGGCGCGCGTGGGTTCGCGCATCTTCGGTATTGTCCGCCAGCGTGATCAGAAACAGCAGGTTCATCACTGCTTCGAGAGGATTATTGATCTCATGCGCCACCGAGGCCGCCAGCCTGCCGGCAATGGCCAGCTTCTCGGCGCGCAGCATGGCCTCTTCCGTAAGTTTCCGGTTGGTCACATCGGCGATCACGCCAATCACTCGCCGGATTGTTCCATCGCTTTCGTGCTGGCATTTTCCCTGCGATTCCAGCCAACGGATCGACCCGTCCGGCAGCACCACGCGATACTGCATGTGGTAATCCTTGCCAATGCTGTGGGTTTGACCTACAGCCTCTTTCACAGCTTCCAGGTCATCCGGGTGAATTAAATCGAACCAGGCCGAACAGGCCTGCGTAACCGATTCCGGAGTGCGGCCAACCATCCGGTACATCTCATCCGAGCGATTGCTGGTGCCGTGCTCCAGATCCCAGACCCACAGGCCCATTCCGTTGGCTTGCAGGGCAAGCTGCAATACTTCGTCGCGATCCCGAACTGCTTCGCTGATGCGTGCCCGCTCCTCGGCCAATTGCCGCTCTGCGTTGGCCAGCAATAGCCGCTCCTGCAATTCGTGGGTGCTCAATTGAGCGCGCTGCTGGGCGAGCCTGCGCATCGCCCAGCCCAGCAGGATGGTAATTGCCAGAAACACGGTGATCCGCAGTTGCGAACTGATGGCGTTGTTCGGAAAACGAAAATTCTGGTCGATGATGAAGATGCGCAGCAAAACTACGTCAGAAAGCGCGCAGGAAAGGCCGCCCCACATGTCCAGATACCAGCAACTGAAGATGATTGTGGGAAAGACCAGAATGAAGGGAAAGGCGCGTAGCGGGACGATTGAATAATTGACCGCTTCGGCAAAGCACGCCGCTCCGACCCCCAGCAAGGCGCGCGCCCACCAAGGCAAATTTTCAATCACAACGGCGCTGGGGAATTTGATTGCTTTCATCTGTTTTTGTCTTCGCTGGTTGATTCTCCAGCTAACTTCATTTGCCCGAGGGGTTGCTTTGACGATAGTCCCGTTTGCTCCAAATGGGAAGATGCTCGCAAGAGAATTGCAATGGTCCTGCCGGTCCCTTCGTTTTTATTTTCCAGCCTTTGCGCTTTCAAGCTAAAATGTATCTGTCTTCGATGCGCATCCTCAACGCCATTCCGGCAATGGGAACGCCCCGGCTTAAACGCTTCCGCCGTGGCCGGCATGACCGTGGACACCGACCTTCCCGCTGGTAATCTATCCCGTTGAAATCTTTTTTGGCGCAGGCCGGATGCTCAGCGTCCGCCGCCGAGGAAACCGCCGCTGGCCGGAGGTTTCGCAATGAATCTCGAGTATCCATCCGCGTTGCGCGGATAGAAAGGCTTTCCCGATGAACAGTTTTTCCAGCCGTGCGACGCTGAATGCCGGCAATCGCAGCTACACCATCTATCGCCTGCCCGCCCTGAGTGAGCGCGGCTTCAACCTGAGCCGCCTTCCCTTCAGCCTGAAGATATTGCTCGAAAACCTGCTCCGCCGCGAAGATGGCGTCAACGTCACCGCCGCCGACATTGAGTTCCTCGCCAAGTGGGAAGCCAAAGCCGAACCCAGCCGCGAAATCGCCTACATGCCGGCCCGCGTCCTCATGCAGGACTTTACCGGCGTCCCCGCTGTGGTTGATTTAGGCGCAATGCGCGACGCTATCAAGACCCTCGGCGGCGACCCCGAGCGCGTCAATCCCCTCGTCCCCGCCGAGCTGGTCATCGACCACTCGGTGCAGGTGGACGAGTTCGGAGCCGCCGGCTCGCTCGCCGCAAATACCCTCCTCGAATTCCAGCGCAACCGCGAGCGCTATGCCTTCCTCAAGTGGGGCCAAACCGCCTTCCGCAACTTCTCCGCCGTTCCGCCGGGCATGGGCATCTGTCATCAGGTCAATCTCGAATACCTGGCCCGCGTCGTCTTCACCACCGAGATCAACGGAGAAACCGTCGCCTACCCCGACACGGTCGTCGGCACCGACTCCCACACCACGATGATCAACGGACTCGGCGTCCTCGGCTGGGGCGTCGGCGGCATCGAGGCCGAGGCGGCCATGCTCGGCCAGCCTGTCTCCATGCTCGTGCCCCAGGTCGTCGGCTACAAGCTCACCGGCAAACTCCGCGAAGGTGCAACCGCAACCGACCTCGTTCTCACCGTCACCCAGGCCCTGCGCAAACTCGGCGTTGTGGGTAAGTTTGTTGAATTTTATGGACCAGGAATAGCGGAGCTACCTCTCGCCGACCGCGCCACCATCAGCAACATGGCACCCGAGTACGGCGCGACCTGCGGCATCTTCCCCGTCGATGCCGAAACCCTCCGCTACCTGCGCCTCACCGGACGCAGCGAAGAACAAATCGCACTCGTCGAGGCCTACTACAAAGAGCAGGGGCTCTTCCATACATCGAGCTCTCCCGAAGCTGAGTACACGCAGACGTTGGAGCTTGACCTCGCCACCGTTGAGCCAAGCCTCGCCGGTCCCAAGCGCCCGCAAGATCGCGTCCTGCTCAAGGATGCAGCCGCCGGCTTCACCCAGCAGTTGCCCGCCCTGCTCTCGCCTACAGCCAAGCCCCTTGGCAGCCGCACCGCGACCGCCTGGGATCGCTCCGCCGTCACCGATGCCGGACTCGTCGATGCGCATCCCGCCCGCGTCACCACCACCGTTCAGGCCCGCTTCGGCGTCGATCCCGACAAGTATCTCGATCACGGCTCGGTGGTCATCGCCGCCATCACCAGTTGCACCAATACCTCCAACCCCTCCGTCATGCTCGCCGCCGGCCTGCTTGCCAAAAAAGCTGTCGAAAAAGGCCTCACCGTTCCGCCGTGGGTTAAAACCTCTCTCGCCCCCGGCTCCCGCGTTGTCACCGATTACTACCAGAAGGCAGGCTTGCTTCCATATCTTGAAAAGCTGCGCTTCAACGTGGTGGGTTACGGCTGCACCACCTGCATCGGCAACTCCGGCCCGCTGCCTACCGACGTTTCCAAGAGCATCGACGAGCATGGCCTCGTCGCCGTCAGCGTCCTCAGCGGCAATCGCAACTTCGAGGGCCGCGTCAATGTCGACGTGCGCGCCAATTACCTCATGAGCCCGCCGCTCGTAGTCGCCTACGCCCTCGCCGGCAAAATCAGCCATAACTTCGAGGCCGACTCCCTCGGCACCGGCGCAGACGGCCAGCCCGTCTACCTCAAAGACATCTGGCCCACCCAGCAGGAGGTCATCGACGCCATCGAGAAAGGCGTCAGCAGCGAGGGCTTCCGCAAAGAGTACGCCACCGTCACCCTCGGCGACGCCAACTGGCAGGGCCTCAGCTTCCCCACCGGCGATGTCTACCAATGGGAGCCGGATTCCACCTACATCCGCAAGGCCCCCTACTTTGACGGCATCACCAAAACCCCCGCGCCGGTTACGGACATTCTCAACGCGCGCGTCCTCGCCGTGCTGGGCGACTCCGTCACCACCGACCACATCTCCCCCGCCGGCAACATCAAGGCCAGCGGCCCGGCAGGCAAGTATCTCGCCGATCACGGCGTCAAGCCGTCAGACTTCAACAGCTACGGCTCCCGCCGCGGCAATCACGAGGTCATGGTCCGCGGCACCTTCGCCAATGTTCGACTCCGCAATAAATTGGCGCCCGGCACCGAGGGCGGCGTCACGCGCCTGCTCCCCGAAGGCGAAGGCATGAGCATCTACGACGCCTCGGTCAAATACGCCGAGCGCGGCATCCCGCTGGTCATTCTTGCCGGCAAGGAGTACGGCTCCGGCTCCTCGCGCGACTGGGCAGCCAAAGGACCAAAGCTTCTCGGCGTCCGCGCGGTCATCGCCGAAAGCTTCGAGCGCATTCACCGCTCCAACTTAGTGGGTATGGGAATCCTCCCGCTGCAATTCCAGCCCGGCGAAACTGTCGAGTCCCTCGGCCTCACCGGCGAAGAGGTCTACGACTTTCCCGGCCTGACAAACCTGCTGACCGAAAAATTCGCCAACGGCAAAACCCTCACCGTCACAGCCACCAGCCCCAACGGCGAAAAGAAGACGCTCCACGCAGTGGTCCGCATCGACACCCCGCAAGAGATCGAGTATTTCGAACACGGCGGCATCCTGCAATATGTGCTGCGCCAGCTAGCCGCAAAATAGGCACCTGCGGTGCGGCAGACCGCGCTTGCGCGCGCCTAGACTCGTGCTTTCCCAGGTCTCAAGAATCGAGACCTGGGGTAACCTGGCGAGGAAAAGTCGATTCCAATGCTGTCACGAATGTAACAGTCACAAAGACGCCGTAGAAGAGGGAGGGAATATGTCGCAAAACCGCCCAGCACGTCTGTTTGGGATAATCATGTGCTTTTGTGTCGCCATTTTGGCTTCTGGACAGAATAGCGGCGTAAATAGCAACTCGCGCGGCAGAACTTCAGCTGAGGAGCTAACGGCTCTTGGTATTGATCTTTCGGAACCATCTCTCCTCGGCGCATTGAGTAATACTAACCCGAGAATTCGGGTCCTGGCTGCGTATCAATTGGAAAGCAGCCACTATGTCGATTCGACGGTTGCCATCGAACACGCCCTCTCTGTGGAACAGAACCCTCCGACACGAGTTGGATTGGCAACCGCACTGGCAGGCTTACACGATCCTCAAGGCATTGAGCATCTCCAGAAAATGTGCGCGGACACTACCGTGCCGATCAATGCCTTAATCGCCGCTGCACAGATGCTTGAGATTCTTAACTCTTCAGTCGCAGGCTGCACTGACACTTTTCTCAGCTCACTAACTAATGACCGCGACAAGGATTATCGCAGCGCAACGCTCACACTTCTTCCTGCTCTATATCGAGAGTCCACTCCTGAACAGACCGGCCTGATTGTGAAGGTGATCCAAAAGCTGCTACGCGACAGAACACAAGAGCCGGCGGTGCGCATGGCCGCAGGCGATGCGCTTACGGAGATAGGTGTAGCATCTTCGGCCAGCGTCATTGGAGAAGCGGTATCGGAGGAAGCCGACCCGGTAGTTCTGGCAAGTCTAAAAAGGAATCTGAATGCGCTTGCCAAGAGGCTGTAGAGGCCAATCGAATTTGGCGGGGGAGGGGGGCGCACCCCAAGTTTTTGAAATCTAAACCAGCTCACACTCTGGGTGCCCCATCCATTCCACAGTCTCACCGGGTAATGGGTGGGAAAGCACAAACCCCAACCCGCCCCGCCGCAGGCTGCTGCATGCAATGCCCGCACCGCAGGGACCGGAGGGAGCAGGGGCCTTTCAGGCCCCTGAATCGATGCATCAAATGAAAGTGGCTTTAGCCACGGGCCTTTCGCCGGCGGGTGGCTCCGGTGCCGGTGAATTTTCACAACCGAACTGAGGGGCAGCCCCACCGCAGGTGGCTGGATGCCCCATCCATTCCACAGTCTCATCGGGGAATGGGTGGGATAGCACGAACCCCAGCCCGCCCCGCCGCAGGTGGCAATGCCCAAACCGCAGGTACCCGGAGGGAGCAGGGGCCTTTCAGGCCCCTGAATCGATGCATCAAATAAAAATGGCTTTAGCCGCGGGCCTTTCGCCGGCAGTTCGCCCCCGTATCGGTGATCTTTTCAAACCTAAACTGAGGGTGCCACCGGTCCCTTGCATTTGGGGACCGGTGACGGGTGGGATGAAAACAGTGGTACGATTTCTCTATGCAGGTTACGGTCTCCATTCCCGATGAATTCGCCGCGCAGATCAAGTCGCGCGGCAGGTCCGTGGAGGCATACCTTCGCGGATTGATCGAAGCCGATCAAATCGGCGCGGGAGATGGACTGCGCCGCCTCAGACCTGGCCCCTATTCGCCCGAAGAAGCCGGACGATGGATTCGCACCACGCGCGCGGAGAACCGGTTGGGCAGCGGGACGATTCGCGAGCTGATTGACGAAGGCCGCAAATAGGGATGGCCGCGTTTGTGGCAGACGCATCCGTTTGCCTGGCTTGGTGTTTTCCCGGCGAGTCTAGACCTGCCACAGAAGCTCTGCTTCGGCGCGCCGAGGCCGGAGAAGAGATCGCGGTTCCGGCGCATTGGCCTGTCGAAGTCCTCAACGCCGTGATCCAGGGGTTGAAGCGAGGGAAAATCTCCGACGCCTTCGCCACCGGATTTTTGGCTCGGCTCTTTTCATTTGCGCTTGCCATTGACGATAGCGGCGGCCTGAGCCGGATGCGGGATATTCGCCAACTGGCCGAGCGGCATCGCCTTACCGCTTATGATGCAGCCTATCTGGAACTGGCGTAGCGTTTGCGATTCCCGCTGGCCACCCTTGATGGAGATCTTCGCGAGGGCGCTCAGGCGGAAAATGTGGCTCTGATTTGAAGCCGGGGGTCGCATCCGAAGTTTCTAAAATCTAAACCAACTCACACTCTGGGTGGGATAGCACAAACCCCAACCCGCAGCCAACAGCGCTCAAAAGCTCTCCCCAAAGCCGCGAAACATCTCCGCGCGGTTCTCATCAATCTCTTCGGCGGAGGGAGCAGGTCCGAAGGCGGCGAACATTCCCCAACCAGATTCGAAGGGCTTGCCGGAGCGAGTTTCTTCCTCGGCCCCGCGCAGGTCGCGCTCGACAACATCGCGCACATAGGCATCTACGGTAACTCCGCGCGACAAGGCCTGCTCCTTCAACCCGGCTTCAAACTCCGCTGGAAGCTCAATGACCATGATCCCCTCCCATGAACGAGATTTTACTCCAGTTGCGCGTAATACGGCGGGTTCCCGATCCCCGGTGGCCTCGGTCCCCGTTGACTTTTCCCAAACTAACTGAGGGCGCCACCGGTCGCATTTGGGGACCGGGGATAGGGCAGGCTGCTCGGGTGTCCATGCATAAAACTGGGCGCCACCGGTCCTAAATAGAGCCATTTCCAGCCAAAAAACAACCATGAAGCGATAGCAGATAGCAGCAAAAACGCCCCTCTCAACCGAGAGGAGCGTTTTCGCTGCTTCCAACTAGCGATGCGGTCTACCTTCTCTTCGCCGGAGCCTTTGCTGCCTTCGCTCTTGCAGGCTTTGCTTTTGCGGCCGGCGCAGGCGTCGGCGCGGGCGCGGCTTCTTCCAGCTCGGCAGCGGGCCACATTGCTTCGCGGTGCGTGTGGTCGCCCAGAATGTGCAGGCGGAGGAAGTTCGTCGAGCCGGATTTGGTGCGGGTTCCGGCAACAATCGCGATCACCTCGCGCGGCCGCACATGGCCGCCCTGTTCCAGCAGGTTTTCCGCCAGATCCACCATCGCTTCGGTCGAGTTGACCTTGGGACAGCGAATCGGCGTGGTGCCCCACAGCAGGTTAAGCCGGTTGATCGTCACATCGACCGGGCTAAGCGCAAAGATCGGTGCGCTGGGGTGATACTTCGAGAGCTGGCGGGCCGTGGTTCCCGACTCGGTGAAGAGGGCAATGCCGCGCAGGTCCAGGTCGTCGGCGGCGTGCGCCGTGGCCTCGCAAATAGTCTCGGCAATCGTCAGGCGAGTGACCCGCT
>CAZHKN010000143.1:0-12683 GCA_964532725.1 uncultured Occallatibacter sp. | reverse complement strand
GGCATCAGGTCGGGCGTGGCCTGGACGCGCTGGAAGCCGAGGCCGAGCAGGCGGCCCAGCGCCTTGACGATCAGTGTCTTGGCAATGCCGGGAACGCCTTCGAGCAGCGCATGGCCCTGGCAGAGGACGGCGATCAGCACCTCTTCGATGACTGCGCTTTGGCCGGCGATAACGCGGCCCAGCTCGTTGCGCGAGTGAGCAATCAGTTGGCTGGTCGCTGCAAGGGCCGCTGGGCCTTTCGCACTCTGGTTTGCATCCTGTATGGGTTCTTGCTGGATTTCGTCGCTCATGAAGCCCTTTCCTGCGGACTGGAATGAATGGAATCAGATTTCACTTGATAGCCACTGGCCTTGGCCGCGGCCTTGAGAATCTCGCGATGGCGGTGCAGAGTCTGAATCAGTTTCAGCGCCTGCCGCGGCTCGACAGTTTCGCCCCAGGTAGCTTGCTCGCAAGCCGTCAAGTCCGCCTCAAGCTCCGGGTCGGCCTGGGGAAAGCGGCGCCGGATCACAGCGGCCAGATCGGTGGCGTTGATCTGGCTGCCGCGCTGGCCGCAGAGTTTCATCGTCTGGCGGCGGAAGCGCTCCCAGGCGATGGCCAACACGGTGGCCGCGGCGCCGGCTTTGCGATAGAGCGAGCCAAGCGCCTCCAGAAATTCAATGGGCGTGGCCCGCGCCGGCGGAGGCAGATCGCGCACCGGCCCTGAGCGGCGGCTAAAGCTCAAGATCACCAGCAGGCCGAGGACCGGCATCCCGAACCAGAGCATAGTAAGCGCCGGCCCTCCGGCGTAACTCCACACCGAGCGAATGTCCCCGTGCAGAGACTCATCCCAGTAGAAGTGATGGCCCTCGCGCTCGCCCAACGAGTTGAGCAGGAGATCAAGATTCTTGGCGCGAGTGATGGAGCCGTTTTCCAGCGGCGTTGAAGCCGCCCACCAGACCACGTGGCCTTTCTGCCAGTCGTACTCCACTACCGCCGGGTGGGTATCGCAACTGTACTGCACACGATAGGCGGGGTTGCCCAGCGTCCAGGTTGCGGAAGGTTTCATCCAGATCTCGCCTGTGCCGGAGAGCGGGTCAAGCCCCTCGGGATCGAGCTTGCAGGCGGCAAAATCCGTTAACTCTTCAGGGAAACTAGCGGCCTCGCCGGGCAGAAGCCGTCCACCCAGGTAGCCGGTGGCAAGCACGCGCCCGCCGTGCTCGAGAATTGTTCGCACGGCAATTACGTCGGCGCTTTCGCGGGTAAGCGGCTCGGCGAAGATCACCACAGTACCCGGTCCGGCATTGGCGGCCAGTTCGCTCAGAGGGCGCTCCCAGCGCTCGACGGGATAGCCGGTGCTGAGCAGCATCTCATATGCGGCGCGGGCCCCATGCTGACCGGAGAGATAGGTCGAGGGCAGCGGATTCTTATTGTCATTGGCTTTGGGCATCAGTGAGCCAATGGCGATGGAGAGTCCGAAAGCAATGCCTACGCACCAGAGCAGCAGGCTGCGGTCTTTGGCGTCGAGCGAGGAGAGAAATTTCATTCCGCCCCGCCTTCCGTTGCGCCGGTGTTGCTTGCGCCCGCAATCAGTTTCTCGGCGAGTTGCTCCGCGGCGCGGTAGTCGGTCTCGCTGGCCGCGCGGCCGCCATACCACGTCCGCTCAAAGCTGCTAGTCAGCGAGGCCAGCCCCGGCTTGCGGGCGTCGTCCGCGCCGACCAGCGCCAAGTACTCGCGCGGGGTGCGGGCGCGGTCGGCGGGCCAGAGGCGTTTGGACTCAAGCCTTGAGATGGCCGCCCAATAGGCAAAGTGAATAGCCTCGCGCCATTGTCCGGCAGTAGCCGAGGAGCGGGCATCCTTGAGCCAGAGTTGCCAGTCGCGGGCCGAGGCTGCGCCGGGAGCAGGCATGTTGCCCATTTCCGGTATGAGCCGGACGCGCCAGCGGCGCTCCAGTTGCAGTAGCCCCCAGACGAGTCCCACGCAAACCAGAACGATAAAACCGATCTTTACGGCCAGGCCAATCCACGAGGCGCCTTCGGTCACGGTTCCCAGAAACCCGAAGACCTTGTTGATCCAGTTGCCGAGCTTTTCCAGAAAGCTGTCTTTGGGTGTTTGTTCCTCCAGATCAGCAAACTCGCGACCAGCAAGAATCTTCTTCAACCCGGCTCGCTCGGCGGGATGCGGGGCAACCGTCACCGGTTTGTTGTCAATCTGCGCCAGATCACGAGCCAGACGCGTCTTGGCAGCCTCCAGCAGTTGACTGGTAGGCGGCTGTGGCTGATGCAAGAGCAGTTGCGCCTGACTTTGCTGCTGCCCTGTCGGGGGCTTGGTCTTCTCAACCGGCTCATCGGGTTTTTGCGCCTTGAGCAGCAGCAAGCGCAGCCAGTTGTAGCGAACCGGCCTGCGCTCCGCATTGGCTCCATTGCCTAGCGGAACCAGATCGTTTCCGCCCACCAACTCCAAGTCGCAGCTCTTGGCGTCGCGGGCCTTGGCGCAGGCGTCCACAATTGCGCCGAGCGCGGCCAGGTGGGCGCGGTACTCGTCGAGCGTCACGTCCCGATCATGGCTTGCGTTCACCGCCGGGGTGTTGGGTTTGGCGATAGGATGAGGCTCGGCGCGGGCCTGCGAAGAGGTGAAAGCAGCCGCCAGCGCCGCGCCGGCAATGAGGAGGAATCGAAGCCTCATGCGTGGCCCTCCCCGGCGGCCTGGGGCAATGGCTGCCCGTCTCCGCTGGGCAGAGTCGCAGCGTGGTCCAGTCCCGCGGCCTTCATCATGCACTCGATGTCGTACCCCTCAAGCCGTATGCGCTGATCATAGTAGAAGAGGGTGATGGCGATGGGGTAAATCCTCACCGTCATGCAGGCTCTCCGGTATCAGGAGGTTGGTACATCCCGGCGGCCTGCATCATGCGCTCGATGTCGTAGCCCTCCAGGCGCACCCGCTGGTCCACATACAGAATCGAGAAAGCGATTGAGTAACTTGCCCAGATAAGCGCCAGATAGAAAAACATCGCTACAAGAGTGCAAACCGCAAAGAGTCCAGCCGCGAGATAGCCGACCGGAGACTGTAGGGAAATATGCAGTGCCATCCCTGCCAGAGCTCCCACGGCCGCGATGAGGTCGAAGATGATCATCGCGGCAATCTCCAAGGCCATCGTGAAAGCGTAAATTACCAGCGCCACCAGAAAAATCCGTCCTTTTGCGCCGACTGTCAGTTGGCTACTGCGCCTGAGCGCAGCCGAAGCAGTCAACCCCTCGACAACGCAGGCCGGGAAGACCAAAGCCCAGCGCAACATCACTACCAAGGCAAAAACCAGAGCGCCCAAATACCCCAGCGCGCCCAGAACAATCAGAACAATGCCTCCTGCATTCACACTCTCGCTCCGGCTCAGCAGAAAAACGCCCGCGGCGATGAGCGCGAAGGCCAGCAGCATCGGAATTGTGACATAAAGCGCGCGCAAGACATAGAGCCAGATATACCTTCCGGCGTGCCTCCAGGCCGCGCCATAAGATTCCCTCGCGGTGACTCTCCTGCCCTCTGCGGCTGAGGTAGCCGCATAACTTCCAGCTGCGGCAAACAGAGGGTAGACAACGACCATCAGAAGAAGAATGACCAAGTACGCCGGTCCGAGAAGCGCAAGGATGGCCATCGGATTGGGTGGAGTGTGTGGATGGAAGCCGGTGGTCGAGAAGATGACTCCAACGATCAGCGCGTAGCAGGCGATGAAAGCTCCGGCTGGGATGCCGGCAATCGTGATAAACAGCCAGAAATTCCGGCGCAGCAGCTGGAAAATCCCGTCAAGAATCTCACCGAAGGCCATAGGTCTCATCGGTTGCGGGCTCAGGGTAGCGACATTCGGTATCTCGTTCATAAGGGTTCCCCTCGAAGCAATTATTCCTGCGCTGGAGACGCGATTGCCGGCTTGGCCTCAGCCGCAGGTTCTTCCTCGACATTTTTTTCTGCTGTGCGGGCGTCGGCATTTGCAACAGCCGGTTGTAGCCGCGGTGCATTGGCGGCCGCAGCGGCCCACGAAACGGCCACCGGCTGCGGCTCAACCGGGGCCGCCAGCCCAGCCTGCAGCATCAGCCACTCGATGTCGTAGCCTTCCTTGCGGATGCGCTGGTCGTAGTAGAAGAGCATCAATGCGATGCCTGTGACCGGCTTGGTAAAGGCCTGCACCGCGAAGGCCGAGCCGTAAACCACCAGCATGAAGACCGTGCCAAGTGCTTCCTGTTGATTGGGATTCTTCATTCCCGGCAGCACGGCAAGGATGATGATGGTGGGAACGATGACGGCCATTGAGAGAATGCGGTCCAGCACCCAGACCAGCAGATAAAGCACAAAGAGACGCCCTCGCGTTCCCTCGCTCAGCGAGTTGCCGCGCTTGATCGAGTCCCATACGCCGCGCTGCTCGACGATACTGGCCGGGAAAGCGAGGCACAGCCGGATCACGGCCATGACCAGATAGACGGCCACGGCAACAAAGAGAAGAAAAAACAGAAAGCCAAAGAAGATGCTTGCGCCGCTCCCCGCGCCGGCAAAGGCCATGGTGATTGGGAGTAGCATGAGAAGCAAAAACGATGCGGCGACGGGGATGCCCCAGGTAATGAATCCCTGCAGCAGATAAAGCCCGATATAGCGCCATCCGCGCGGCCATGCGGCTTTATATGCGCCGCGGATTGAGATGCTGCCGCCGGAATGAGCCGCCGCGGCGGCGTGATTCATTGCCGCCGTGCCCAGTACAGAAGCTGCCGCAAGGGCGCAAAGAGTAACCATCGCAAGCAGAACGAGGAATACCCCGGCGAGAAGGACGGCTGCGGGGCTGCTTGAGCTTGAGCCGGAACTGCTTCTACTCGCCCATGCAAAAAAGAGAGCGATACCGCCAACGATAACCAGCAGCGTGCCAGTTGGGATTGTCTCGATGCCGAAGAAGACGAGAAAACGCGAACGGTAGATCTGAACCGTGCGGTCAAGAATCTCGCCCAGGTCAAGCGGGCGCAACGGCTCACTCATGCGCGCTCCCGGATTGGGGAGCAGGCTCAATCAGGGCATCCTGCGCCGGAGCGGATGCAAGGGGCAGCGTTTGCATCGAAATCGGCTGACCGGCCTGCGCGGTGAAACTCGTCTCCGGCGCGGGCACAGTCAGGCCCGCGGCCTGCATCATCCACTCAATGTCGAATCCCTCCTTGCGGATGCGCTGATCGTAGTAAAAAAGAGTGATTCCTGCGGCCAGAATGGGACCGACAAAGGCATTGGTAAAGAAACCGATGACCTGCGACAGCGCTTCCATCCAAGCGGGCACATCGTAGGGGTGTTTGAAGGCTGCGATCATAAAGAATATCTGCGTAATCATCACCAGGCCTATCTCGATGATGAAGACCAGCAGCCAGAGGATGAAGATTCTTCCGCGCGATTCCTTGGTCAAATGGATGCTGCGCTTGAGGGCCTGGCGGGCCGTCAGGTTTTCAACCACGCAGGCCGGAACCGCAAGGGCGTAGCGCAAGGCCATGAAGACGCCAACGATAAACGCGGGGATAAGCAGCAGAAAGCAGAGAATCATCATCCCGATGCCGACGAAGAATGCAGTCGTGGGTTCGTTCCCAGCTCCTGTGGGCGCTGCTTCAGGGTGGAGCAAGATATTTCCAAAGCCGGCAAGGATCATCGCAACCACGATCAGCGTATAAAGCAGGATTGCCGGACCCCAGGCAAAAAAGGTCTTCAGGGTCATCAGCCACAGGTAGCGCCAAAAACGCGGCAGAACGCTGGCATACGCAGAACGGATTGTCGCCGGTTCCCCCAAGTTCAACCACGCAACAGCGCGGGTGGTCGCGGCAACCGGAACGGCGCCGAAGAGAAAGATAACCAGATAAATAACAAGAATAAATATCCAGTTCAGAGCCTGAACCATGCTGTTCATGTGGGCCGCGCGCATTATTGCCTCGACGCCTACCTTGCAAAGCCCCAGGAATAGCAAAAGACCGGCATATACGGCAGCGATTCCGTAAAAAAGCAGGAAGTTGGTACGGTAAAGGTGCGCTGTGCGATCGAGGACTTCGCCGAGAGAAAGGGGACGCAGATTGGTTTCCATGAAAGATTCCTTATTGTCCGGGAGGGATGGCGCTTGGCCGGATGTTAGCACACAGGGGAATAGACGCGCAGTGGGGTTGGTGGCGCTCAGGAGCGCTGCCTGTGGCAGATATTGATTAAGTAGTAAATAAAAACAGCGGCTGTGAGGCGGGGTTCTACTCCAATTGCTGAACCGGCGTTCCTTCGGGAACCTTAGCCGTGAACTGGTCGTCGGTGAGTGTCATATTTTCGACGACTTTTTCAACTGTGAGAACAATCTGATACTCCTCGAGCGGACGCATGATGGTCACTTTGGCTGGATATTTGCTGCCGCCGAAATCCTGATAATTCTCATAGAGGACCTGCGTTTCAAGATTGCCGTCCGCATCGTAGATGTCCTGCTGATAGGGCAGCAGATCATCGCGATGGAAGCGCACCACACGCACCGGCTCCAGCTCCTGGCTGCCCGGCTTGCGCCGGCTGATGCTCAGAATGTACTGAGGCACTGAGAAAATATTCTTGCGCTTATCGTCCTCATTCGTGACAGTCTCGGCCGTGACCTGATAGAGATCGTCCGGCTCCAATCCGCGCACCATCATCGCGTCAAAAAAGAAGCCCGGGCGCAGGTTTTCCACCTGGTTTGCGGATTTTTTGTGCAGCGCGTTCGGCCCCTTGATGGCCTTGCTCTTCGACGGGATGTAAAGTGTGAAGTCCTTGCCATCGCTGGCCATATCAAAGAGGCAGGTGCCGATGACCGGAACCCTGCCGTAGACGCGCAGCAATCCCGGCTTACGCATCAGGATGAGACCACGGAAGCTGGTGTAATCGGTTTCCAGTCCCTCCTTAGTCTTCAATTTACTGGCCTTGATATCAACCGTGGCGTTCAGGGTTTGAAGAGCCGCCCAGCGCTGGTTGAGTTTCCCGACAAGTTCATCCGCCGCGACCGTCTGAGTTACCAGCGGAGCTTTGGGAATCGGCAGCCTGCGGGTAGTGAAGTAACAGCCGGTAAGCAGAACCGGCAACGCCGACGCGCCCAAAAGCAAAACGATGCGAAGCATCTTCATCGCCCACCTGCCTGCTTCACCGCATGGCGGTAGTCGGCCACGTTGCGGTTGTGCTCGTCGAGCGTGGCGGCAAAGTGTGACGCCCCTTGGGCATTGGCTCCGGCGGCCACAAAGTAAAGATAGTCGGTGTGGGCCGGCTCCATGGCCGCGCGCAGAGATTTAACTCCTGGATTGGCGACCGGACCGGGCGGCAATCCGGCATGAAGATAGGTGTTGTAGGGTGTATCGAGCTTCAAATCGCTCTTGTAAATTGCGCCGCGCCACTTACCTGCAAGTTCGAGTCCGTAGATAACGGAAGGATCAGTCCCCAGCGGTATTTTTTTCGCTAGCCGATTTTCGAAGACGCTTGCTACCAGCGGACGCTCTGCGTCCACCGCCGTCTCCCGCTCAACTAACGAAGCCATCGTCACCACTTTGTGAATATCCCCACTTAATCCTAATTGCTCGGCCTTGGCCCGGAAGCGCCGCACCATGGTAGCGTAAATCTGCGCGGGCGTGGTCTTGTGCGGAAAGAGATAGGTATCCGGGAAAAGGAAGCCTTCCAGGCTCCTGGCCTTCGGATCGAGATCCGCCACAAGTCCTTTTTGACTTACCGCCGCATTGAGAAAAATCTGCCGGTCACCGAGTCCCGCTTGCTCCAGCCTTGCCGCAACCTCAAAGATGCTTGCGCCCTCGGGAATGGTCACCGCCTTGGTGTAGACATCGCCGCGCGCGATGCGGGCATAGACTTCGACAAGCGTTGCATCGCCCTCAAATCTGTATTCGCCGGCCTTGAGCTTGCCGCGCTTGATCCAGCGCAGCAGCACAAAGGCGTATTGGTTCCGGATTACGCCTGCATCTGCGAGTTGCGTCGCGATCTGCACCGTTGACGAACCCGGCGGCAACTCCACAAAAGTTTCGCTCTGCGGCCCGTAGGGCACAAGAAGCAGCCATGCTACCGCCGCCCCTGCAGCCACGACAAGAAGCAACAGCACCAGCGCAAACGCCGCGCCGGCCCCTGATTTTTTCCTGCTCTTCTGGCGGCGGCGCACCATTGGTCGCGGTTGTGTCCTCTCGAAAGATGATGCGGCAACCCGCCGCGACTCATCTTTTGATTGTATCGGGTGACAGGCCGTAGAAGCCGGTTGCGGGCGGCCACTGCCTGAATCCACAGCCTCTCTGGTGAATTCCACACCGGAATCAAGATACGGTTCAATAGCTCTTATGGTTCAACTGTTCAGCATTCGCGACCTTGAGATCGGGGGCGGCGGTCGTGGCTGACCGATTTTTGCTACTCTAGTTCCAGTGCCTTAGGAGTCCTTGTCATGGATATCAATTCCCCGTTCTTTATCGTTCCCTTGATCGTCACCATCTTCTTCGCGGCGATTTTTTTTGGCGCCAGCACCAAGGAAGACGGTCACGAAAGCCACTAGAAAAGTCACGGTCCTGTGACCGTTGACGGCTGCGCCTTATCCGGCGTGGAGGGCGTTTGTGCCGGTGCCGGAGCCAGTGGCGGAGCGGTTTGCGGCAATGCGGCTTGTGAAGCAGCCGCTGGAGTGATAGCCAGCGTCAGGGTCTGCACCGTCTGCGGGTCGTCCCGCAGCTTGAGATAAAGCAATCCATTTACAGGATGAGGAACCGCCAACTGGGTTCCAGTAAAGTCCAGCGCTACATCCGTGGGGCTGTCGAACTCGGGCGTCGCGGAGATAGATGCAGCAAGGAAAAGATTGCTACCCGTCAATGTACAGGGCTTGGTGACGGTGTGCGGGCAGCGCAGTTCCTTGAATCCCGGCAGCCGCACTAGCGTTCCCAGCGGGAGCCAGCTCCCGGCTACCCCATCGGCAGAGACGGCGCGGGCCTGAATCGGCCCGAAGGCTGAAGCGCCGAAGCGGGCCAGCGGCTCGACAACGCCCAGCGCGGTTTTCGCGTCTTCCAGCATCAGGCTATTGTCGGCGAGGGAGAGCACAGTGTGAAAGCTGCCATCGGTCGCGGCCACTTCCACCTTTTCGGTGCGGGGAAAATTCCTGGGCATGCGCGCCTTGAGGAAGAAAACGAGCCGGCCTTCCAGAGGCAGGTCATCCGCGCTGCTCAGATGCACGGGCGAGGGCGGGGCCGAGGCGTCGTCCTGCGCGCCCTTGCTCAACAGCTCTATCTGCGGTCGCGGCGGCTCCACAGTGACGGGCGTCTTCAACTGGCGGCCATCGCGCAATTCCACGGTTGCAGTGGAGGGTTTGCCCGGTTGCAGGCCGGATGTATCGCTCTCCGCGCGCAGCGTCAATTGGTCAAAATCATCAATTCTCTTCAACTCCGCGGGATTCAACGTGACGCCATCCACAATCGCCTGGGCAACTTCGTCGAGCCGGGTTCCCTTGAGCTGCGCCTCGCTGTCTCCGGCGTTCAGCGTCAGCTTTTCAAGCGACGCTGCTTCCGCGTACGCCTTCAATGCGATGCTATCCGGCTTTTCGACTCCAAATTGATGGATCAGCAGCGTCAGCGGGCCGGGAGCAACATCCTTCATCGGCACGGAAACTTCCAACTGCTCCGGCTTGGGAGACTTCCAGGTGATCTTCAGTGACGCGCCGGCCGCCTGCAACTCGACTTTATCGACGCAGAGCGTACTTTCGTCTTCAAGGTGCAGGGTGTCTTCGCGTCCTACCACCAGCGCGGATTGATCGCCCGCAGCCAATGTCCAGTTGCCGGACTGTGCAGCGCGCAGGCGGAAGCGCGGCCCTTCCCACTGATCAAAGCCCCACTGTCCGTGCAGCGTGGCGGTCCACTCGCCCGCGTGCAGCGTGGGCACTGAGCCGGTCAGGACGAGGCCACCCTGCGAGGCATCTGCCTTTACCGGTAAGTCGATCGGCGCGGTCTTCGGTTCGGCAGCCTTTGCTCCGCCATCCTTTACTTCGCTGCTCTTGGGTTCCAGGCGCAGGCTCAGCTCATGCCCCAGTTGTGTGGCAAAAACCAGAGGCGCGCCGTCGGCTGCCAGAACAAGATTCGGCTTTCCGGCGCAAAAAATCTCCGTGGGATTAACTGGGTGCAGCGGAGGCATCTTTGCCGCCGCGATGGGCGGCAAAGCTACCACGACGACGGATTTCGGATCACGGAAGGAGGGCGGCACACTGAGACGCAGGTTGAGCGTGTCCTTGGTGGGCAAGGCGAGCGCCGGAATGTATTGGAAGTGCGCGGTGCGCAGCGAGGAAAGAATCTTCGCCGTATCTACGATTGCGCCGACATACGGGCTGTAGGCGCCTGCTCCGCCCATGGTCGAGTAGCTGATCTGGTTCATCAGGTCCGCGGTGGAACCGTTGGCGATTTGCGCCACGAGCGACTGAGCGTTGGCGTCGTCCAGCACCAGGCCATCGGTATGCTGCACCAGGCAGGGGGCCTGCTGGTCGCTGGGCTTGTCAAAGCACTGCTGGTCGAGCTTGATGCCCAGTGTACGGGCCGCCTGTTCGGCGCGGGGTTTCAGCAGGGCGGGGTCGGTCTGCGATGTAACGTGAACCTCATTCAGATAAGCATCCAGCCGCATCCGATCCCAGCTGGCAGCCTGCAGATCCTGGGTAGCGCGCACGAATGCGCCGGGACGTCCGCGCACGGCGGCGCGCAAGGTGCTGAAGTCGCCGCCCGTCTCGGGAGCAAGAAAGAAAAGCGCCTGCTGCGCCTCGTCTGGAACGGTGACGAAGACTCCTTCTTCATGCGCCTCCCGGCTCCAGGTTTCCACGCGGGTAAACCACTCCGGCGGCGGGGGGTTGGTGGCTCCGCGCAGAAACGCGACGATGAGAATGTAATGCGCCGATTGGCTTTCGGGAAAATCAGGATGGATCCAGAGCCGGTCGCCGGCCAACAGGTTGGGAACTTCGGAGATGGGCAGCGTACTATCGCCGCGCTTGACGTGGACATCTACTTTTGGACCGGAGAGATCGAAGGCCGGACTCTCGGCGTACAACGATTTATTAGCAAAAAGTGTAATCAAAATGAGGAGAAAACGGCGCATATCTTCATTGTACGAAGACGAGCGCGGGGGGAAATTAGCTTCAGTTCCCAGCTATTTCGGGAAAGGGACGCGCAGCGGGAATTTCGAGTCTCATGCGAGATGAAATACAGGCGCGTATCGGAGTGCAGCGTTGGCGGGGCAAAATATGGGCTATAATTGGCGCATAGCTTGGAACAGAGGGATTAGCTGGAGTCTTTCTCAAATCCCTGTAGGGTAGAAAACAAGCGCGTGATGGCTTTCCGAGATGAAGGCTTATTGATAGCGATGGTTCGCCTACAGCCATTTGAGAGATGCGAAAGGCCAAAAGGCCCAAAAAAAGGGACGGATAGCCACAAACAATCCTACTGCCATGGCGCAGGCTTTTAATACTATCGCAGTACTTCATTTACCCGTCATGCGTTGCAACCTTACTCCCTGAAGCCGGCCTGGGGCCTATGGAGCGGGTGCAACCTTGATCAGTGAAGAGTACGCATTTCGGAGAAGAAAAAATGAAATTGGCAAAGGCCGCGCAAAGCGGCGTAGATTTGAGCAATTTGACTATTCCCGATGCGGAAGAGGTCATTGAAGAAGCCTTGAATGAAATGGCTTTTTCTTCCGATCCCGGCTTGGCGCGGGCGTTGAATTTTCTGGCCCCTCCGGGGTATCAGGCCATCGTAGAACTTTGCGGCGAAAATGGCCGCAGCAAGCGCCGCAATGCGCCCGCCACAAGCTGGTCACCCGAAGAAGACGAGGTACGTATCTACTTCGAGCGTGTAGAAGACGGCGAATCCGCTCCGCGCCCTATCCGCGGCGCTTCCCGCAATATCGAATCAGGCTATGATTCCGACGATGACGGACAGGAGGCTCTCATTCCCGCCGACATCGACGCCCGCGTCAAGGAACTCTGCGCCGCCCTCGCTGAAGCCGAGCGTGGCGGCCATGCATTTATTGCTCTCAAATGGTTCCGCGATTCCTTCTTGCCGCGCAAAGCTTTCCGCTGGAACCAGCATCCGGAGTCGCGCCAGGCGGTGCTGGCCGAGGCTATCCAGCGTGGCGTCGTGCTTACCAGCAAGATCGCCAACCCTAAAACCCCTGCTTATCCCACTACCACCATCCGCCTCAACCGCGCCGAGGCGGGCATCCCCGAAGAGACGCAGCGATTCCACCCTGTCGCTTCGAACGGCGAGTCCATCGCCGAGGCCATCGAGGCTGAACGGGGGAACCAGTGAGCTGCTATTTCCTGGAATCAACCGCGTTTGCCAAACTTTTTGTACAGGAACCGGGTACCGATGCGCTGATCCACTTGATGGAAGCCGTTGAGGATAACCGCAAGCTGATCTCCGCCTCCACGCCCTTGGAGGTTTACGCGGCCATCCGCAGGCGTGAGCGCAGTGGCGCTGTATCGGCGGAAAATGCCTCCGCTGCTCTCGACAGCCTGCGTCTGGAGTCGGCCCGCATGGTGCAGCAGCCGCTGAATCCGGCGGTGCTTGAGGCCGCCCGGCAACTGCTTGACCGCACTACGCTGCGCTGGCCGGACACGCTGCAACTGGGCGCCGCCGAGGTGGCCCGCGAGATGTTCCAAGGCACGGAGATCATCTTTGTCTCCGCTTCGGCGCAATTGCTGG
>CAZHKN010000142.1:0-12782 GCA_964532725.1 uncultured Occallatibacter sp. | reverse complement strand
TCGGGGCAAGATCATATGGTTCGATAAACGCCAGTACCCTAGCGAGCACTACTGCCGACAGACGCAAGGTTCTCCTCTCCATTTGCTACGCCACTGGCAGCCATACTCATTGCGCTCACAGGCGTGTTAATCCTCTTTGAAGAATTATCTGCGGCCTCTCGCACCACAACCCGCACACGCGGTTTTGATTCGCGCTGTCTTCGAGCCTCAAAGGCAGAAATAAGGCCCAGTACGAAGACTAATGAACCGCCGGTTACTGTCCAAATAATCACCTCTTGCATGTCTTAGTCCTCCTTTTCTTGCCTCCCCGCGATGTGTGAGAGAACAATGGCGAAAATGAAAAACAATCCCGAAACCCAAAACGCATTATGAAGCAAAGGGTCGTGGAGCAGGGGATCGTCGGGGTGCTTTGCGTGCTCATAAATCTCGTCCAGCAATGGAAACACAAACCATAGTACGGCAACCTCATTGCAAAATGTTTCAGCGACTCTGCACGTTTTTGGGTCGAGCACAAATTTGTGGACCCATTTCAGCGTGGAAACCACACCGAGATTGATAGGAATTCTCCAACGTAGGTAGGCAAGCACGAGCACGACCGCGCCAACCGAGCCGACCATCCAACGGATTTCCACAGGACACCATTATAAGCATATCGGCAAAATTCTCCCATATTTTAGACGTAATCGCTGACGGTTTTGATTCCGCTCTTGGGTACACCAGCGATTTATAAACCCGCTCCCGACCGCCGCAGTTCCTGGCAATTCCGAAGCGGAACGATTCCTAATTGCCAGGGTCGGTGTAATACCGCTTCTAGATTTGATCGACGTAGCAAAAGGTTGCCAAAAACAGAGACCTTACGTTGGTGTGCGGAGGAGGAGGTAGCCGCCGGTTAGGCCGAAGAGGATGTCGGGGGACCAGGCGGCTAAGGCTGCGGGCAAGTAATTTACTTTGCCGAGTCCGCCGAATAAGGCATCCACAGTGAAGTAGGCCAGTGCTATTCCGATAGCGACGGCGATGCCGGTGAGGGAGCCGCTGCGGCCCATCGATAGCGCGAAGGGAATGGCCAAAGTCGCCATGACCAGGCAGACGAGCGGGTAGGCGAGTTTGTGCCATAGCTCGACGCGCAGGCGCATGGTGTCAAAGCCGCTCTGGCTGAGGTCGGTGATGTAGGCGTCGAGCTGGCCGAAGTTCATCTCCTGGGATTGCAGGCTCTCTTTTTTGAAGTAGCCGGGGTCTTCGTGAATCTCGACGAAGGTGGTGTTTTTGAACTCGCTAAACCCGGTGGAGTTGGCTCCATTCATATCGCGCAGCCAGCCGTTCTGGAAGAGCCATGCGCCGGAACCGGAGCCGGTGTCGGCGTTCCCGGAGTCAGCATTCCCCGAGCCAGGATTCCATGTTGCGCGGGCGGCAAAGATGCGGCGCGTGAGCTGGAAGGTGGACGGGTCGAACTCGAAGACGGAGAGGTTGGCGAACTGGTTGGATTCTGAATCGAAGAACTGGTAGTAGAAGATGCGTCCCGGCTCGCCGGGGCGGGGCTGACCGAAGATCCAATCGTGCTCGGGGTGGAGGAAGGTCTGCGGGGGCTTGCCTTTGATGAGGTTGCGCAGCTCCTCCTGCTTGCGGTTGGCCTGGGGCAGATAGAGCTCGTCGAAGAGGAAGAGGCTGACGGCGAGGATGGCGGCGATGGAGACGATGGGAACAACGAGCCGGTAGAGGCTGATGCCGGTGGCCTTCATGGCGATCAGCTCGGAGTTGCGGTTGAGCACGCCGAAGGTAACGAGGACGGCGATGAGCACAGCCAGCGGGGCGATTTGATACAACATGCTGGGCGTGAGGTTGATGAGATACGCGCCGACGATCGAGGGCGCGATGCGATTGCGAATGATGTCGCCGAGCAGTTCAAAGACGGTGAAGACGAGCATCATCAGCACGAAGCCGGTGAGCACGGTGAAGAAGGTGCCGAGAAATTCGCGGACAACGTATTCGTCGAGAATGCGGAGCATGACGCCGCGCGAAGCGGTGCGCTGCGGCCGCTCGGCCCAGGCGCGCCAGCGTTTATACAACCAGGTCAGAGGCGCAGGCAGTGATTTTGCTGTGTTGCCTTCGGAGGAGGTCTGGGGTGGGCGAGAGATCCAACCGGTGATGGCGGCGAGGATGCTGCCGCCGGTGGCCATCTGCCAGAGGAGAAAGATGCCGACGGCGGCGAAGAGCAGGTTGGCGGACCAGACAGCGAGGAAGGCGGGAATCTTTTCCTGACGGCCGAGGGCGATGCCGATATCCGAGAGGACGTAGTAGAAGATGACGAGCAGGATGGTGAAGACCCAGGCGGAGCTTTTGCCGCCGCGCCGCGAGGTGACGCCGAGAGGGACGGCGACCAGCATCAGCACCAGGCAGGCCGCTGGATAGGCGAAGCGCTTGTGCATCTCGATGAGATAGCGGCGGCCGTCTTTGTCGTGGAAATGACCGCTCAGTGTACCCAGCGGCAGCGCGTAGATGGCGGTGTCGAGCCGGCCGAGATGGACATCGTTCTGCTGGCTGAGGACGAAGGGGCGATCGGTGGAAGCGAAGGAGGAGATGTTGTATTGCTGGGCCTGGCCGTTGACGATTTCGTGCTCTGCGCCATTGTTGAGGCGCATGAGCAGTTCCTGCGACTGATCGTTGACGACGAAGGCCGAGGCGGCAGTGGTGATCTTGGGGTTGGCGGGGTCAGTGACATCGGCCATGAAGACCTGCCGCCAGTTGGAAGCGCCGGTTCCGCCGCGCACGTCCTGCACGTAGAGAACGTAGTTGTGAAAATCTTCGTCGAAGACGCGGGGCTGAATCTCGTAGGAGGCCTGCGAAGTGGCCAGCTCCTGCTCCATCTCCAGAATCGCCTGATTGGCGCGTGGAGTGAGATAGAGGGAGTTGACGAGGCCGAGGATGGTTCCGGCGACGGCGACGATGGCGGCGACACGGACGAAATAGCCGATGCCCAGGCCGGAGGCGCGCATCGCGATGACTTCACTATCGGCGGCGAGGCGGCTCAAGCCCAGCAACACGCCTACCAGCACCGCCATGGGAATGGTGACCATGAAGAAATTGGGCAGCGTGAAGAGGAAGATTTCGAAAACGTTGCTGAAGGTGGAACTGTTGCGCACCACCATCTCGAGGATGTGCGGCAGCTCCTTCATGAAGAGGATGAAGGTGAAGAGCGCACAACCGATGAAGGTGTGGGAGAGGATTTCGCCGAGGATGTAACGGGTGAGGATGCGCACAGATTTCTCTACAGCCAGTTTACCGTGCCGGCCCGCGGGGGATTTTATGGCGAATGATTCCGAAAGGCGTTAGTTCGGGCGAGAGGCAGCGAAGCCGTTTGGGGTTTTCCGCCGGGCTTCTCCGATGGCGAGGCGGGTATCTGACAGAGGCTGTCTGTGTGCAGATTGTTCGAGTAACGACGGCCGATCCCACGCGCAGGCAAAACGGTTGCGGCCTGCTTGCTTGGCCTGGTAGAGGGCTGCGTCGGCCAGCTTCATCAGCGAAGCCAGGTCGCTGGAATTTTCGTAATCAGTGGCAATTCCGACACTGACTGAGAGACGAACCGTCTTTTTCCCCAGCGGAAGATCAAGTTTGCGGAATGCGCGGAGGATGCGCTCGGCGGCGACTTGCGCCTGTCCGCTGCTGGCATAGGGGAGCAGGGCGCAAAACTCGTCGCCTCCCCAACGGCAGAGAAACTCCGCCTCGCGCAGGCTGATCTGAAAGGTAGCCGCCGCGGCGCGCAGCGCGGCGTCGCCGGCCGCGTGGCCGAAGGTATCGTTGATTTGCTTGAAGTGGTCGAGGTCGAATAGCAGCAGGGAAACCGGGAGTCCGGTTCGCTCGCAGCCGGAGAATTCGTGGGCGGCAATTTCTTCGAAGGCGCGGCGGTTGTAGAGGCCGGTGAGCGAGTCATGCATGGCCTTGGTCTTCATCTCGCGGTTGAGGCGCTGGGAGACCATCAATGGAAAGACCGTGAAGAAAATACCATTCACCACAATGCTGGCCAGAGTTAGATAGACGGTTCTGGGGCGATTGAAATCGTACTGCGCGGTGAAACTGCCTGCGCGGATAAAGTCGATCAGGACCACGGCCACGCATGCGGCCAGCAGAAGGAATACAGCTGCGCCCAAGAGATCGATGAACTGACGGCGCCCTTCTTCGGCGTGAATCAGCGATTGCGCAATCAGGAGCATCATGGACAGCAGAAAGATGCAATAAACAAAGATCTCCAGGCTCATGTTCGGCAAGATCCATGTGAAGAAGATACAGATTCCCGCAGCCGCAACAGGTGGTCCGGCAACCCAGGGGATTGAGGCCGGACGCCGTTTCAACTCGGTTACGGCGCGATATTCCAGGCTCAGGCAAAGCGCGATCAGGGAGCGCGCGGAAATCTGGAAGATGGCTTGCCCGATCCAAAGCTGAGCGGCGAGGATCGCCCAGCCGGTTCCCAGGCAAAGGCTCGCCGTGCCGACGTAGAGCAGAACCCGGCTCAGGTATTCCGGGTACTCCCTGCGGACGATGAGCATGAGGATGCCGGAGCCATAAGCGAAGATGGCTCCTACCAGCCACAAGGTATGGACGTCGAAACTCATCTTTGTGTTTTCCCTTCGCAACCTGGGTATGGGCGGATGTTCTTACGTTGTCTCTTGCAGAATTATGGCGGTGTAGGGGGATTGCACGGGGGCTTCTGGAACCAAAGTGCTGGGATCTTCGGCGGTGAGAGCCGATTTGGGAAGGTTTGAGAAGGTATGGGTTCCGTTTAGGGAAGACTGCTATCGCGACCAACGGCGTAGGCGCAGGCTGTTGCCCAGCACGCTCACGGAACTGAGGGCCATGGCCGCTGCCGCCAGCCAGGGGCTGAGCAGGATATGGAAAGCGGGGTAAAGCGCGCCTGCGGCCAGAGGAATGCCGAGAAGGTTATAGGCAGCGGCCCAGGCGAGATTTTGGCGCATGATGCGGAGGGTTGCGCGGGAGAGAGCGATGGCCGCTGGGATGGCGGAGGGAGCGGCGCGCAGCAGCAGCACGTCGCCTGCCTCCTGGGCCAGATCGGCTCCTGAACCCATTGCAATGCCGGCGTCGGCCTGGGCCAGCGCGGCGGCGTCGTTGATGCCGTCGCCCACCATCGCCACGCGCAGGCCGCTTTGCTGCAAGGCGCGAATCCGGGCCAGTTTTCCGCCGGGGTCGAGGGTTGCTTCCACTTCGCTGATTCCCGTCTGCGCTGCGATAGGCGCAGCGGCTTCTGCGGAGTCGCCGGTGAGCATCAGCACGCGCAGTCCGGAGTGGCGGAGCATTGCAATAGCCTCCGCGGCATCGGGACGTAGCGCGTCGCGGGCATCGAAGTAGCCGCAGATCGCGCCGTCCAGCGCCATCCAAAGCCGCGTGACGCCGGCAACGGCGGAAGGCGCATCGACAGGAAGCGGGATAAAAAACTCGGCAAAGAGGGCTTCGTTGCCCAGCAGGCAGTCGTATCCCTCGACTTTGCCGGTGAGGCCTCGCCCGGGGATGATCTGCACCTCTTGGGCAGGCGGCCAGGAGAGGTTTCGATTCCGCGCCGCATCGACGATGGCGTGAGCCAGGGGATGGTTGGATTTTTCCTCAGCGGCTGCCGCAAGGCGCAACAGATTGTCATCGCTGTGGCCGTCGAGTGGGTGAAGGCTTTCGAGTACGGGCCTGCCAACGGTCAGCGTGCCGGTCTTGTCGAGAACCACCGCGTCGAGGTGAGCCAGCCGCTCCATCGCCTCGCCGCCTTTGAAGAGGATTCCCATCTGGGCGGCGCGGCCCACGGAGACAGTGAGCGCGGCTGGGACTGCAAGGCCCATCGCGCAGGGGCAGGCGATGACAAGAACTGCGACAGTGTTGGCCAGCGCCATGGGCAGTGAATGAGCAATCAGGAGCCATGCAATCAAGGTGAGCACGGCGAGGGCCAGAACCACCGGCACGAAGATAGCGCTGGCGCGGTCGGCGAGCCGTTCCATTGGCGCGCGCGAACCCTGCGCCTGAGTTACCATGCGGGTAATCTGCGCCAGCACGGTTGCTTCGCCGAGAGATTTTGTTCGGCAGACTACCGCGCCGTCGTAGTTGATGGAGCCGGCCAGTACTTGTCCGCCCGGCTCACGCGGCAGCGGTGTTGCTTCGCCGGTAAGCATGGACTCATCGACCGTGGTGCGGCCTTCGAGGATGGTTGCATCGACCGGGAAGCGCTCGCCGGGGAGCACGGAGATTTTGTCGCCCACAGCGATTTCTTCGAGGGGAACAATGGCTTCAACGCCATCGAGAATACGGCGTGCCGTTGCGGGGCGCAAGCGGGAAAGCGAGTCCAGCGCAGCCAGGGCGCGGCGTTTGGCGCGGGCTTCCAGCCCTTTGCCCAGCAGCAGAAAACCGAGAATCAATAAAACTGCATCAAAGTAAACCTGACGGCCTTGAGCGGGCCAGATGGTTGCGTACGCGGAGTAGAGGAAGGCCACACCGGTACCGAGGCTGACCAGCGTGTTCATGTTGGTTGCGCCGTGGCGCAGGCTCCGCGCCGCGCTGAGATAGATGCCGCGCCTGGCCCAGGCCATCATGATGGCCGTAAGAATCAGCAGCAGCCAGCGGACAATATCCGGAGGGAGAGCATAGAGGCCCGGCAGAAGACGCATCAGCAGGTGATCGAGCGCGCCCATCTCTGTTCCCAATGGCATCGCCAACAGCATGGCGATTGCTCCTGCGATCAATGTGGCCCAGGCCCTGCGTTCCGCGCCCTTATCGGCTGCGCCAGAAGAACTATTCGCCGAGGAATTGCCGAAGCGGGGAAGGACGGCGTCGTAGCCCGATGCGCGAATGGCGTCAACCAACGATTGAGGCGAGGCAATTGCAGGGTCGAACTGCACGCTGGCGCGGTTGGCAATCAGATCGACGTGCGCGGATTGAACACCAGCGGTTGAGCGCAATGCCGCTTCTACATGATGCTGGCAGGAAGCGCAGGTCATGCCCAGCACGGGAAAGGTAAGCGATTCTGTAAGAAGACTGGCCATTTATAGTGATCTACTGGATGAGCCGGGCTGTATAACCAGCCTTAGCCAGCGCGGCCAGCGCTGTTTCCACCGGTGGAGGGTCTTGCAGGGAGCTGAGCCGCGCCGCGCCCACGCGGACCTCATTCACCACCACGCCCTGAGCCGCCGAAAGCGCCTGGCTCACGCGCCGCACACAGGAGCCGCAGTGCATTCCATCAATAAAAAGCGTGAATTCCGCCATTGCGATTCCTCCCATCTATCCGCTATTGCGATTTCTGCCGTCTATATTGGATGATACGCTGCTGCGAAAGATGCACTGCCGGGCAAAGTAGTTGCGGCGGCAGGCGATTCACGCAAAGACGATTGCGTGTAGCTACCTCGGAGGAATATGCAACGAGAGTTTCCGGTGTCACCGCTGTTTGGCGTGGGCGCGGTGATTGTGGACGAGGATTGCGACCTGCCTCGCGTGCTACTCGTCCGGCGCGGGCGCGAGCCGTTGAAAGGCCACTGGTCGCTGCCCGGCGGGTTACTGGAAGTTGGAGAAAGCCTGCCGGACGCAGTTATCCGCGAGGTGAGGGAAGAGACCGGACTTACTGTCGAACCGCTGGAACTTATCGAATTACTCGACCGCATCCACCGGGAAGGCGAGCGGGTCCGTTACCATTATGTGATCGCGGATTATCTTTGCCAGGTGCAGAATCCAGGCGAAGATCTTTCTTTACAGGCCGGTTCTGACGCGGCTGAAGTTTGCTGGGTGGCGCGCGCGGAGTGGACTGGCGATAACTCTTTGCAAATCGATCCAATAACTGTGCGCGTGATAGAAGCTGGCTGGCAGCGAGCTCGGACACTGCAGGCGGAAGGACGATGGAAGGGATGAGAATAGCAAGAAGACTCTTCGAGAGCATTGCCGTGCTGGCGGTGTTGGCGGTGCTGGCCGTTGTGTGGTTTTGCCCGGTGAGCGTGGTTTTTTTCAAGGTAGTCATGCCGCTGCATCTGATGCAGGAAGGCGGCAAGAGCCAGTGGGTGACGGTCTCCGGGATGCGTCTGCACTATGACGTTCTGGGTCCGGCGAACGGCGCTCCGGTGGTGCTGGTGCATGGGTTGGGCGGGCGCGCCGAAGAGTGGCTGGACATTGCTCCCGCGCTGATCAAGGCCGGTTATCGCGTTTATCTGCCCGACCTGCCGGGATATGGGCAGAGCGACAAGCCCGCGGATTTTTCGTATTCGGTGGCCGATGAGGCAGAGGCCGTGGCGGGCTTTCTGAATGCTCTCAATTTGAAGCAAGTGGCGCTAGGCGGAATCTCGATGGGCGGAGCAATTGTGCAGCATGTGGCTGCCAAGCATCCGGAACGAGTGCAGAGGCTGATGCTCTTTGATGCGGCAGGCATTGACGAGCAACCGGACTGGGATACGCGGCTGTTTACGCCGGAGACGCCTTTTGAAGTAAGTGAACTGAACGTGCTGCTTGATCCCCATCCCAGGCGGGTGCCGGATTTTGTTGCGCGGGATATTATTCGCATTACCAAGAAGAATGGATGGGTGATTCGCCGCGCGCTGGCATCGATGATGACCGGCAACGACGCGACGGATACGCTGCTGCCGCAGCTCAAGATGCCGGTGCTGATTGTCTGGGGCGTGGAGGATAAGATCATGCCGTTGCATCAGGGCGACAAGATGCACAGCCTGGTTCCGCAGTCGGAGCTGGAGATTTTTCCCGGCTGCGGGCACTTGACTCCGTATCAGTGCGCCGATCAGGTCGGTCCGTATGTGGTGGAGTTTTTGAAGAAGTAGAGAAGCGGCCGGGTTATTTTTTGATTCGGATTCGATGTTTCTGCGTAAAAAGGGCGCGGTTGTAAACTAGCTATCAATGCGCCATATTCTTCTGTTTTCATTGATGACTCTTGTTGTTCTGTCTGGATGCCGCTCGGGGCAGCAGGCTGCGCACGATGACGCAGCGATTGCTTACAAGGTCTACAAGCTGCGCGGCAAAGTTGTTGCTACCGATGCTGCAAGGAACGAGGTCACGCTGAACCACGGGGCTATTCCCGGTTTTATGGATGCGATGACCATGCCTTACAAAGTGAAGGACGCCAATATTCTCGGCGAACTGCATCCCGGCGACCTGATTACCGCGGACGTTCTGGTTTCGCCAACGAATGACGCCGATGTGCTGCTTGATCATATTGTCGTCATCGCGCAGAGCAAGCCCGATTACCGGCCCGCTGTCAGTTATCATGTGCCCGCGCCGGGCGATGCGGTGGCGGATTACAAGCTGCGCAATCAGGATGGACGCGCGATTCATCTGAGCCAGTTCAAGGGGCAGGCATTGCTGCTGACGTTCATCTACACGCGCTGCCCGATGCCGGATTTTTGCCCGCGCGTGACGCGCAACTTTGCGCAAATCGAGAAGCAACTGGAGAGCGATTCGAAGCTGCTGGCGAAGACGCATTTGCTTTGCGTAAGCTTTGACCCGGAGAATGATTCGCCCGTGCGGCTGCGGGCATATGGAGCGACGTATATCGGCAGCGATGCCAAGGAGGCCTTCGCGCATTGGGATTTCGCCGTGCCGGAGAAGCCTGTGTTGCTGGAGATGGCGAAGTTTTTCGATCTGGGCATGACGAATGAGGCGGATGCGACGATTACCCACACGCTTTCGACGACGTTGATTGGACCCGACGGGAAAGTGGTTAGCTTTTACCCCGGCAATGACTGGACGGTGGAACAGGTAGTGGCGGATCTGAAGCAGGCGGCGACAGGGATGAGATGAGGAGGCGGCATGGGAAAAGAAGCTGCGTGCTTGTGCGAATGCTCGGGCGCTTCGTTTCAGGTGAAGGCTGTTCTTGAGGCAGGAGAGCTGATCCTGCGGGGCGATTTGAAGAAGCGCATTCCGCGTTCGTCGATTGTGGATGTATCGGTGCGTGATGGATGCCTGTGCTTCAAGGCCGGCGGCGACGAGATCGCGCTGGCGATCGGAGAAGCAGCAGCCTTGAAATGGCAGCAGGCCTTGCAGACTCCGCCTCCTTCGCTGGCGGATAAGTTGGGAATCGTGGCGACAACGTCGGTGCAACTCTACGGCGAGATTGACGATGGAAATTTGCAGGATGCGTTGCAGGTTGCATCCCGAGTTTCTTCTCATGCCGGGGATATTTTTATTACGCGCATTGAGACGGAGAAGGATCTCGACGCAGTTGCGAAGATTGCGACCGCGCCAGCAAACTTTGGCAGGCCGCTCTGGGTTATTTTCCGCAAGGGAGCAGGGCATTCGCTTTCCGAGGCTTCGATCCGGACGGTGCTGCGAGAGAAGAATCTGATCGATGTGAAGGTTGCTTCTGTTTCGGCGAAGCTGACGGGGTTGCGTTTTGTTCACAAAAAGTAAGCATCTTTTTAATGAGTAAGTCAGAAAACTTTAGGCGTTAATTGATTCGAGCTTTTCTTCCAACCTGAAGACGCTACGAGCGCGAAAGTAGAAATGCAGGTCCTGCGGCTCCGCTGAAGTACGCTTCGTTCAGGATGACAGCGGTGTTGGTTGGACGCACAGATTCAGATGGATATTTGCATCGAATCAGCCGGCCCCTTCATCCTTTCCAGTAGACTCATAGAGGAAAGTTTCTAAAGAGGTTTATCGATGGCGAAATTGACGTTGGTTTTTGCGGCGCTGATGGTGGTGCTGGGTGTGGCGGGGTTTGTGGGCACGGGCAGCGCGCATCCGACGGCGCTGATTCCTGCATGGTTTGGCCTGGCGCTCGGGCTTTTTGGGTTTCTCGCGATCAGCCCGGATGAGAAGCGGCGCAAGCTCTTCATGCATATCAATGTGACCATCGGTCTGTTGGGATTTCTGGGCGGGGCCATTGAGGCTTTAAGAGGTTATCTCCATGCCACTTCGGCGGGGCTGACGCCGGATCTGATTGCGCTGGCCTCAAAACTCATTATGGCCGTGCTGATGCTTGTATATGTACTGCTGTGTGTGCGTTCTTTCATCGCGGCGCGGCGTTCGGGGAAGGTTTAGCAGATGGGTTCGATGGGCGGGCCAGCAATGGGAATGAGCCGGCAGGCGGAGCGTCCTTCGCTCGCGCGCGGCGGTCGAGCGGGCGCAACAGATTTGCCCAAGCGCAAGCCCAGCCTGAAAAAGCTGTGGCCGCAGATCTGGGCGCTGGTGAAGCCGCGCATCTGGCTGTTGTTGGGCGGCATGTGCCTGATGGTGGTGAACCGCTTCGCGGGCCTGGTGCTGCCTTTTATCTCGAAGAGACTGATTGATCAGGTATTTTCTGCGACGCAACCCCGGCCAGACCTTCTGCCCCAGATTATCTTGATTGTTGTCTCGGCCACTCTGGTACAGGCAATCACCTCCTTTTCGCTGACACAATTGCTTTCAAAGGCCGGGCAAAGGCTGATTGCCGAATTGCGCTCCCAGGTCCAGCAGCATGTGGGGCTGCTGAGCGTGGCCTATTACGACGAAAACCGGACAGGAACGCTTGTTTCGCGCATCATGAACGATGTTGAAGGGGTTCGTAACCTGGTTGGCACGGGCCTGGTGGAGTTCGTGGGCGGAATGCTGACCGCCGTGATCGTCTTCTTCTTTCTGCTGTATAGCAGCGTGAAAACCACTCTTACAGTCTTCGCAATCGTGGGGGCATTTGTCTTTGTCCTGCAATATGGGTTCAAGGTCATTCGCCCCATCTTTCGTGAGCGAGCCAAGATCAATGCCGAAGTGACAGGGCGTTTGACGGAGTCCTTGGGCGGGGTGCGGGTGATCAAGGGGTATCACGCGGAAGAGCGTGAGGCTGGCGTTTTCGGCATAGGCGTCGACCGCCTGTTGCAGAACGTGATGAAGTCGCTGACGATGACCAGCCTGCTTGGTTCGGCCTCGACAACGGTTCTGGGAATTGTGTCGGCATTGGTGATGTGGCTCGGTGGGCACAATGTGCTGACGCACACATGGACTGTTGGCTCCTACTTTCAATACAACGTGTTTCTGGCAATCATGGTTGCTCCGATCTTCCAGATGGTGAACATCGGCACGCAACTGACGGAGGCCTTTGCCGGACTCGACCGCACGGGCGAGATCATGGCCGAGCTCGAAGAGAACCAAAGCCCTGGACGCACGGTGAAGATGCCGCCGATCAAAGGCACGGTAAATTTTGAGAATGTGGAGTTCGCATACGATCCGGAGAAGCCGGTACTGCACGGATTGAGCTTTACGGCCGAGCCAGGAACGGTGACAGCGCTGGTGGGTTCATCGGGTTCGGGAAAATCGACGATCATCAGCCTGCTGTGCGCGTTTCATACGCCGTCGAAAGGCCGCGCGGTGGTGGACGGCGTGGACCTGGCGCAGGTTGACCTGAATACCTTCCGTTCGCAGCTGGGCGTGGTGTTGCAGGACTCGTTCCTCTTCGACGGAACCATTCGCGAGAACATTCTTTTTTCGCGCCCCAACGCGACCGACGAGCAGTTTCTCTTTGCCTGCCGCACGGCGCGCGTGGACGAATTTGCCGAGCGCTTTCCGGAGACCTACGACACGATTGTGGGCGAACGCGGCGTGAAGCTCTCCGGCGGCCAGCGCCAGCGGCTTTCAATCGCGCGGGCGTTGCTGGCCGAGCCGCGGATTCTGATTCTGGATGAGGCGACCAGTTCGCTCGACTCCGAATCCGAGGCGATGATCCAGGGCGGATTGAATCACCTGATGGAGGGGCGCACCACGTTTGTGATCGCGCACCGGCTGTCGACGATTCGCCGCGCCGACCAGATTCTGGTGATCGAGGCCGGCCTGATCGTGGAACG
>CAZHKN010000141.1:0-12864 GCA_964532725.1 uncultured Occallatibacter sp. | reverse complement strand
CCGAGCAGCACGATCTGGGCAAGTTCACCTTTGCATTTGTGATGCTGAATATCTATTTGGGCTTTGCGCAGTTCCTGATTATCTGGAGCGGCAACCTGCCCGAGGAGATTCCCTGGTACCTGGATCGAATTCGCGGCCACTGGGGCATCATCATTACCCTCGACTTTATCTTCCATTGGTTGATTCCCTTTACGCTGCTGCTCTCGCGCGACCTGAAGCGCAACAAGAAGCGTCTGGTGCTGGTTTGCCAGTGGATGGTCTTCGCCAAGGCCTTCGATCTCTTCTGGCTGATTGAGCCGAACTTCAAGGACGCGGCGCGGAACCTGCATTTCAGTTGGGGAATCCTCGAGTATGTAGCCGTGCCGGTGGCGATGGCCTCTTTCTGGGTTGCGTATTACTGCGCGAACTTGCAGTCGCGCCCCCTTGTACAAACGAACGATCCGCATGTGGCGGAGATCCTGGAGCCTGAACATGCACACGCATAATCATGACGATGGGCAGGAGCCTGAAGAGATTGACGCCTCTCAAGGCTACGAACAGAGTGACGCGCATGTAACTGGGATCATCACGTTTCTAGTCTCGCTTGCGGCGTTTGTGGTGGTTTCCGCCGTGTTGAGCTATGGGATCGGCAAGGTGATCAACGCGCACCTGACCAAGGAAGACGGGCCGACAAATAAATGGGCGACGACGGCGGATGTTCGACAGTTGGGCAATCTGCCGAACAACCCCGAGATGCAGAACAAGATGGCAGAGATGACCCAGCAGTTCCCCGCGCCGCGGCTGCAGACCGACGACGGCAATCAGGATATTGCCGACCTACATGCGCGCGAAGATTTGCTGCTGAACAACTATAGCTGGGCGGACAAGGCGCAGGGCAAGGTGCGGATTCCGATCTCTGTTGCGATGGCGCTGATTGCACAGCGGGGACTACCGGTCGCGCCGGCGGCCGAGAAGACTCCGTTGCTGACGGCGGACAAAGAGCCGACGGTTACCGAGCCATTGACTAGCGGATTTGCGCGCACCGGTTATGAGCAGGAACAGACGCGGCTCGCAGCAGCGGAGAGCAAGCAGGCGAAGTAGCAAGACAGCGAGTCAGCAAGTTAGCTGAAAAGGCGTGGGGCGGAGAAAATGCTGAGCAAAAACACAATGCGCACGAGTTGGCGGAAGGCGGCAATGGCTGCTTCGGCTCTGTTCGTATTGTCTCCGCTGGCGCTGCTGGCTCAGGTCTCCAGTTATGGCGACAAGCAGATGGGTCCAACGAACGACAAGCCCCCTGCGATCCTGAACGGGGTGGGCATTGCCCAGCACCTGAACTGGCAGTTGCCGCTCGACCTGACTTTTACGGACGACGTGGGCAAGCAGATCCAGCTATCGAGTTACTTCGGCAAGCGGCCGGCGATTCTGGCTCTGGTTTACTACCAGTGCCCGATGCTCTGTTCGGAAGAGTTGAATGGGCTGACCGGCGCTCTGCAGATGGTGAACTTCGTTCCCGGCAAGGATTACGACGTGATCGTGGTCAGCATCGATCCCAGCGAAGGAACCAATCTGGCCGCGGCGAAAAAGCGCAGCTATGTAAAGCGCTACGGGCATCCTGAATCTGCCGACGGCTGGCATTTTCTGACCGGGACGCAGGCGAATATCGACGCGCTGACCAAGGCCGTGGGCTACGGCTACGTGAAGATTCCAGGACCCGACGGAAAGTTGACGCAGTTTGCCCATGCCAGCTCAATTCAGATAGTAACGCCGGAGGGCAAGCTGGCGCAGTATTACATGGGCGTTGAGTACTCGCCCAAGGATATGCGGCTGGGATTGAATGAGGCCTCGGCCAACCGCATCGGATCGCCGGTGGATAACATCCTGACTTACTGCTATCACTACGATCCGACAGTGAACAAGCACACGCTGATCATTGCGCGGGTGGTCCAGTTGGGCGGATTTTTTACGGTGATTTCGCTGGGCGGCTTCATGTTTGTGATGTTTCGCAGAGACTACCGCCTCGGCCAGACAGGTAGAGATCACGCAAGCACAGATTCAGGGACAGGAACAAAGGTGAACGGATAACGGAATGGATCACATCAGTCCAGTACTTTGGCAGTTTCTCGTCAAGTGGATGACGAACTTCGCGCTGTTTCCGCCGGAGGCGTCGAAGATCGCGCCGCAGATGGACGCGCTGTATTTCTTCATAGTCCTGGTCAGCCTGATCGGTCTCACGATTGTGATTCTGCTGGTCACCAGCTTCTCAATTCTCTACAGCAAAGAGCGCCATCCGGTCGCGGTGCAGATCGAAGGCTCCACACTGCTCGAAGCCACCTGGACGATCATTCCTCTGGGCCTCTTCCTGGTGATGTTTGTCTGGGGCGCGCTGATCTACTTCCGCGTGTACACGCCGCCGGCCAACGCGATGAACATTTATGTTGTCGGCAAGCAGTGGATGTGGAAGGCCGAGCATCCGGGCGGGCAGCATGAGATCAATTCCCTCCATGTTCCTACCGGGCGCGCGGTGCAACTGACGCTGATCTCGCAGGATGTCTTTCACAGCTTCTCGATTCCCGCATTTCGCGTGAAGCGTGAGGCGATTCCCGGGCGCTACACGACGGTGTGGTTTGAGCCGACGCTGCCGGGAACCTATCATCTCTTCTGTACGCAGTATTGCGGGACAGAACACTCTCATATGATTGGCGACATCGTGGTGATGACGCCGGAGGATTACCAAAAGTGGCTGGCCTCGTCCACAAGCGGTGTCTCGCTGGCGCAGAACGGCGAACGGCTCTTCGCTAGCCTGAGCTGCAATGCCTGCCACAACGGACGCGCCGATGCGCGCGGGCCTAGCCTCGCCAATGTCTACGGATCAAAGCTCATCTTGTCGAATGGCCAGAGTGTAACTGCCGATGACGCTTATCTGAGAGAGTCGATCCTGAACCCGTCGCAGCATGTGACCGAGGGCTTTGCGCCGATCATGCCGACCTATCAGGGGCAGGTGAGTGAAGAGGGCGTGATTGCGCTGGTGGAATACATCAAGAACCTCAACTCCAACTATCGCGTCGAGCAGACGCTGAACACCACCGGTTTGCTGCCGGAGAGCGAAGGCAAGGCTGCGCCCGCCGCTCAAGGGACGGTGAAAAAATGAGCAACGCATTGGCAACACTTCCCGATAAAGCGACGGCGCGAGTTCCCAAGGTCAATTACCTGACCAAGGAGAACGGCATTTTGAGCTGGCTGCTCACGGGCGACCACAAGCGCATCGCGATTCTTTATCTGATCTCGATCACGTTTTTCTTCTTTATCGGCGGTTCATTGGCGGGCCTGATCCGGCTGCAACTGCTGACACCGAATGGCGGCCTGCTGGCGACCGACACCTATAACAAGGTGTTCACGATGCACGGCGTGATCATGATCTTCTTCTTCCTGGTGCCGTCGGTGCCGGCCACGCTGGGCAACTTCTTCATCCCGATGATGATCGGGGCCAAGGATCTGGCGCTGCCCAAGATCAACCTGCTCAGTTGGTATCTCTACATGGCCGCCGGAATGCTGGCGCTGTACACGATGATGACCGGCGGCGTGGATACCGGGTGGACCTTCACCACGCCGCTTTCGACTCACTATGTCAACACCAATGTGCTGACCACGGGCCTCGCGGTCTTTATCGCCGGCTTCAGCTCGATCTTTACCGGACTCAATTTCATTGTCACGATTCACAAGATGCGCGCGCCGGGCATGACCTGGTTCAAGCTGCCGCTGTTTGTGTGGGCGCACTATGCGGCCAGCATCCTGATGGTGCTGGGCACGCCGGTGCTGGCGATTGCGATTGTGCTGGTAGCGCTTGAGCGCACCATTGGAATCGGCGTCTTCGATCCGACCAAGGGCGGCGACCCGCTGCTCTTCCAGCACTTGTTCTGGTTCTACTCGCACCCTGCGGTGTACATCATGATTCTGCCCGGCATGGGCGTGATCTCGGAGGTGATTTCGACCTTCAGCCGCAAGCGAGTCTTCGGATACACGGCAGTTGCGTTTTCCTCCGTCGCAATTGCGGTCTTCGGCTTCTTCGTCTGGGCCCACCACATGTTCATCATGGGCATCTCCAACTACGCCGTCATCGTCTTCTCGCTCCTGACGATGCTTGTCGCGGTGCCTTCGGCGATCAAGATCTTCAACTGGACCTTCACTCTCTATAAAGGATCGATCACCTTTGAAACTCCGATGCTCTACGCCTTCGGATTCATGGGGCTGTTTACCATTGGCGGCATGACGGGCGTCTTCCTCGGCACCTCGGGTACCGACATTCACCTGACCGAGACCTACTTCATCGTCGCGCATTTCCACTTTGTGATGGTGGGCGGCATGTTGATGGCCTTCCTCTCCGGGATTCACTTCTGGTGGCCCAAGATGACCGGGCGCATGTATCCGGAGAAGATGTCGCAGTTTGCCGCGGTGGTCACCTTCATCGGCTTCAACTTTACCTTCTTCCCGCAGTTCATTCTCGGTACGCTAGGCATGCCGCGGCGCTACGCATCGTACCCGCCCGAGTTTCAGATTCTGAATGTCTTCTCGACCGCGGGCGCAACGATTCTGGGCGTGGGGTATCTGCTTCCGGTCTTGTACCTTGTCTGGTCGCTCAAGTACGGCGCGGTTGCCGGCGACAATCCCTGGCACGCGACGGGCCTCGAATGGCAGGTACAGTCGCCGCCGCTGACGGAGAATTTTCCCGAGCTGCCGATCATGGATCACGATGTATATGACTATGAGTGGCTGGAAGCGAAAGAACAGGCAGCCCTGAATGCGAAAGAGGTGCCCAGTGTCGGATAGCCACGCGACCGCAACCGGCGCAGAGGCAGCGGTGCATCACCAGCATCCGCCGTATCAGCGCCACCATTTCGAGACTTACGCGCAGCAGAATGACGCCACCAACTTTGCGATGTGGCTCTTCTTGCTGACCGAAGTCATGTTCTTCGGCGGGCTGTTTACCGCTTATATGCTCTATCGCAACTGGTATTACCCGGCGTTTGTCGCCGGCTCTCACCAGTTGTCGATTCCTCTAGGCTTTGGCAACACCCTGCTGCTGATCCTGTCGAGCTTTACGATGGCCATGGGCGTCTGGTCGGCGGAGATGAAGAAGAAGGGCCTGCTGGTTTTCTTCCTCATTTGCACGTTTATTCTTGGTTCGGGATTTTTGGGCATCAAGTCCATTGAGTACAAGGAAAAGATTGAGAAGCACCACGTGCCGGGCTTCCACTACAGCCTGCAATCGTTTCTGAATCCAGATTCGGACGAGGCGGCGAAGGCGGCGGGCGATAAGCCGATGGCTCCAGACATGGCGCGCCACACCGAGGTCTACTTCTCGCTCTACTTTGCGATGACCGGAATGCACGCGCTGCACATGATCATCGGCATTGGGATTCTGGGCTTCATGATCTTCCGCGCCCAGGCAGGGGCTTACACGACAGGTCACGTCACCTTTGTCGAAAACTTCGGCCTCTACTGGCACTTTGTCGATATTGTGTGGATCTTCCTCTTCCCGCTGCTGTATCTGATCAGCAGGCATTGAGGGCGGGGAAGAGTGGACAGCATACAGTGAACAATCGCAGACAGCTAAAGGGACAAATCGTATGAGCGATCACGGAGAGATTGAACAACACGAGCGGGAGCATCACATTGTCAGCCCCTGGATATACTTGGCAATTCTATGCGCGCTGCTGGTGGGTACGGCCGCAACTGTTTGGGCATCGTATGTGGACATGGGGGAGTGGCATATTGCTCCAGGGCTGGTGATCTTCTGGAATCCGATCCTGGCGCTAGCCATTGCCTGCACCAAGGCCACGCTGGTGGTGCTGTTCTTCATGCATGTGAAATATGCGACCAAGCTGACCAAGCTCACTGTAGGCGCTGGGTTCTTTACCTTCCTCGTTCTGGTTGGCATGACCTTTGCGGACTACATCAGCCGCGCCTGGGGCCGCTGGTAGCGCCTGCGCCACCTGTGCCTTCGGCGCGCTTGAGCTTTTGCGGCGGATTGACTGCAACGGTCTAACCGGAAGAGAGTCCGAAAAATTTAGCGAAGAGGCTGCCCGGTGGGTGGCCTTTTTGCTGTTTGCACGAAGTTTGTGGCCAGGGCGTTCATGAAGACTCCCAATGAAAACCGGATATACTCAACTTTCGTGGGGTCTTCCGGACTTTTGATCTATGGAGAGAATCTGCGAAGGCAAAATTGCGCGACGCGGGACGGGAACGGGACGAATGACTGCGAAAGTGACAATGCAGGATGTGGAGCGGGTGGCTGAGCTGGCGAACCTGGGATTGAAGCCGGATGAGGCGCAGCGGATGCTGGGTGATCTGAATGCAATTCTCGATTACATTGCCGAGTTGAATGAGCTGGATACGAAGGGCGTGGCTCCGCTGGCTCAGGTGAGCGAGTTGCGGGATGCGGTGGGAGCGAGCGTGCTGCGCGCCGATACTCATCTGCCTTCGCTCGACCGCGCGGTGGTGATGGCCGAGGCGCCGGAGACCGATCAGGTCTTTTTCAAGGTCCCCAAAGTGATTGAGCGCTAGCCACCTGCGGTGCGGCCAACGGCGCTTGCGCGCCATGAGACGAGTGGTTTTCCAGGTCCTCAAATGTGAGGGATCTGGGGGGCCCAGTGATGATTCGAAACGCAGGTTCTTCGCTGCGCTCAGGATGACGGCAACAGTAGGACGACCAGCAAGGAGATTGTTCGATTGTCGACGACGATGAAGAAAAGCTATGTGGAGAAGCCCAAGACCTTTGCCGAGTTGCGCGCCGGGATTGAGAGCGGCAGCACCAAGGCTGTTGACCTAGCTGGCGGGTATTTCGAGCGAATCGCCCAGATCAATCCGCAGTTGAATGTGTACCTCTCGCTGACCAAAGAGCGGGCGCTGGAGCAGGCGGCGCAGGTTGACGTGCTCGCGGCCAAGGGCGATCCTCTGCCCGCTCTGGCGGGCATTCCCGTGGGCGTGAAAGACGTACTGGTGGTGAGGGGCGCGCCTGCTACGGCGGGGTCGAAGATTCTCAAGGGCTACCATCCCCCCTACGATGCCACATCCGTCCAAAAGCTCGAAGCGGCGGGAGCGGTAATTCTGGGCAAAATCAATTGCGATGAGTTCGCGATGGGCTCGTCGAATGAGAACTCGGCCTATGGGCCGGTGCACAACCCTGTCGATACCGAGCGCGTCCCCGGCGGCTCTAGCGGTGGCTCTGCGGCGGCTGTTGCTGCCAACCTGGCTGTGGCCACGCTGGGCACGGATACGGGCGGATCGATTCGCCAGCCGGCTAGTTTTTGCGGAGTAGTCGGCGTATTGCCCACCTACGGCCGCGTCTCTCGCTATGGGCTGATTGCCTTTGCTTCTTCGCTGGACCGCGTGGGGCCGTTTGCCGCGAACGTGCGCGATGCCGCGACGCTGCTGGGAGTAATTGCCGGACAAGATGCGAAGGATGCGACCAGCTCTGCGGTTCCGGTGGCCGATTATGCCGCCGAAAGCGATAAACCAGTCGAGGGACTGCGCATCGGCATCCCCGCCGAGTATTTTGGCGAGGGATTGGACCCAGAGGTGCGCGCGGAGATCGAAAAGGGAATCGAAGCGCTGAAGGCGGCAGGATGCACGGTGAAGCCGGTCTCGCTACCCACCACGCGCTATGCCATTCCAACCTACTACCTTGTCGCCACGGCCGAAGCCAGCGCCAACTTGGCCCGCTTTGATGGTGTTCGTTATGGCCCCCGCTCGGCGAACTCCACAACCCTCTCCGACATGTACCGGCACTCGCGCGACGAGGGATTTGGCCCGGAGGTCAAGCGGCGAATTTTTCTGGGGACGTATGCCCTCTCCGCCGGTTACTATGATGCGTACTATTTGAAGGCCCAGCAGGTGCGTCGTTTGCTGGCGGAGGAGTTTCTGCGAGCTTTCAACGAAGTAGATGCGATTGTGACACCGACCTCGCCGGTGCCGGCCTTCAAATTGGGCGAAAAGGCCGATGATCCGCTGGCGATGTACCTGGCGGATATCTACACGGTGACGGCGAGTCTGGCGGGAATCTGCGGCGTGAACGTGCCCTGCGGAGCAACTTCGACAGGTCTGCCGGTGGGGATGCAGGTGCTGGCTAGCCACTTCAATGAGGGAACGGCCTTCCGCGTGGCGCGGGCCGTAGAGCACCTGCGGTGCGGCCAATAGCCTTCGGCGCGGTGAGCGAACGTTATAGTACTTTTCACTTCTAATCGGAATCGAGGAGAGCATGACGACAACGGTTACAATCTACTCGCCGAATGGAACGGTGTTGAATACAATTTCCGCACCGACGACGTGGAGTTTCGATAACAGGAACGTCTTCTGGGTGACATATGCGCCGACTCCCGGTGGACCTACGACGACGATTGGAACCACGTTGCCGGTGGTGATTACGGAGTCGAGCTAGGCTTTGAACGATTGGGCTAGAACGTAGGCTGAGAAGAGGCGTGGGGGATAGTAAGTCCCGCTCTGCGCGGCCGGGAATCCAACTATTGTGCGGCACTTGCGCGTATATGAACCGCGCACTGAATTTCTCCACTGGTCTGCGCCGATGAGCGAGGAGCGGCGCAATGAGAGTGAGTGGATGGATTGCGGTTGGGTTGGCAGCAGCAGTGATTGTTTTCGCGCCTGTTTTTCAGGCAGCTCCTCGTAAATCCCACACGGTGATTCTGGGTGCTGCGCGCAAGGTGCCTTGCTCGAAGGTTGGCGACCCGGCGGGAGCTGCCCCCGGCGAGGACTCGCTCAAAATTCGCGCGCTCATTGTGGATGGCGCGATGAAGGAATGGACAACCGGAGATCCGCACGACGTGACCGACCGCAGCTTTGTGGTGCGGCGGGCCATCCGGCTGAATGATGCATTGCCCACCGACAAATCACCGGACAAGAGCGTAGACAAGCCCACGGCTTCGGCTAGCCGATGGGTGTGGCAACGCGGGCCGTGGCTGCTGGTGGACCGCGTGACCGGGCACATTGTCGCGCTGAAGCTGCCGGATTTTGATCCCTCGGTCAGCCAGGCGAGCTGGTTCAGGGACTACGCGGCCTATTGCGGCGTGACGGCCAGCGGCAAGAGCCTTTATGCGGTGGTGAGCCAGGTGGCGGCGCGCAAGCCCGTGCTTGCCAAGAAGCTGACAGCTTTCGACCCGGAAAACCATGCAGATCCAACCTGTGCCCCTGCCGAGTGGCAGCGCGAGCCGCTGCGCGTGACCTTTCATCCAACTGGACTAGACGCAACCAGCTTCGACATAGTGCCCGGCTCGGCGGTGCTGGTGGAGGATGCCGGAGACGAGGCCGAGACGCCGGCGAAGTAGCGAGTCAGCCGGTCACCGGAATAGTGGGGAGAGGGTCAGGCTGAAGGATACAGGCTTTACACGCTGCGAAAAACTCGAATTCGCCGAGGTTTTCTATCAGGACATGACTTCAGTCATGCCGCAAATGCAACAAAATAATGGCCAGGGCTTTAGCCCCTGGGGTATGTGATTTCAAACGGATCCACTCCCTGTTAATGCGTCACCGTCCTCGCTGCGTTCGCCGACGGCCAGCTCGCCAACGGGGTCTCTCGGTGCAGAACCGGCATGGGCGGAGTTGGCGCAGGGCAGGTGTTCGATTCTGCGCGGGTACGGCGGATATCGAGTTCGACTCTCCACAGTACCCAGAGCAGAAAAATCACGGCGAGTGTAACGGGGATGAGCAAGAGGGAGATGGACAAAGGGTCGGTCATGGAGACGCTCCTTCTGCGCTCCGGTTCCGTTCCGGCTGCGGCAGGGCGGTGTGTCCAGGCGCGCCAGGGGCGGGAATCGAGTGAGGCCTGGAGAAGTATCCAGCGCCATTCTGATCAGAAACCCGCGCCGCTAAGGAAAGAGTATTTGAGCTATAAAACCTCTATAAGCACCTGGAAAGGCTGCGGATAGTGGGCTAGGGGCGCGGAGCTCGCGGTGAGAGAGCTCGCCGTGCGCGCGCAAACGCGGTATGAACTCCTTGACACGCAACCGTCAGCGCGTATCTTATCTTGTAGGCGCTCTTTTTGAGCCGGGGCAGGATTTTGTCCGCATTGCAGACAGATTCCGGTTCTTTTGGCCATACTGAGAGCCGTGTCGAACAGGAAACAGTGGTAGGTGGGGTATGCGCGGCGGGCCAGGAAAAGTTTTCCAGGCGCGCGGCAAAGCTGCTCTCCTTGCAGTGCCTGAGCCGGCGTCAACCAGCGGCCAGGGTCGTTCCCGGAGACAAATTTTTACTCAGTTGGAATGGAAAGCCGTGTGCGTCCGTGCGGCCTGGATTGCGGAACTCTGTGTTGCGCGCTCCCGAAGAGTTTAGAAAGAATTTGAGCAAGTAAAGGATGAACGTGGAAACGAGTTTAGCGATGTGGGCGGGTCCGGTGTCGGGCGGCGGAGCTGCCGGAGGAGCCAGCAGCATTACGATGCTGCTCCCTTTGCTGTTTATTCCGGTTTTGTATCTGATGGTCTTTCGCCCTCAGCAGAAAAAGCAAAAGCAGTGGCAGGAGATGCTGGCGAGCATCAAGGCCGGGGACCGCGTGACGACATCGGGCGGCATTCGCGGAATCATTGTCTCCCTCAAGGACGACGTCATCGTGATTCGCGTGGCGCCGGATGGCGTCAAGCTGGAAGTGGCCAAGAACGCGATTGCGTCGGTCACCACCGACGATGCGAAGTGAGGCCCTCCGGACCTTTGATCTTCTTGGGCTTTGTGGCAGGTTCAGGTTTTTGAATTTAGCGTGATAGCAGCGGAAACAAGAGAAACGGGAAGATGAAGAAGAATCTCAACAGCAAGATTGCCCTGATATTCGCGGTGCTGGTGTTTTGTGCCTATGGCATTCTCGGAATCCCCGCGGGATTTTCGGGCAAGGCTCTCACGGATGCCCTGACCCAGCGCATTCACCTGGGGTTGGATCTGCGCGGCGGCGCTCACCTGATCCTGCAAGTGGTGGTTGCCGAGGCGGTGAATGCCGAGACCGACAACACCGTGGGCCGCATCCAGCAGGATCTGAAGGCCGACAGCCTGAGCTTTACGCAGGCCTACAAGCCCGATCCAAACAAGCCGGAAGTCATTCGGCTGGAAGGCACGGATCAGGCCAAGGCGAATGCCGTGCGCTCTAAGCTGGAGACCAAGTACGGCAACGAGTACGACGTGACCGGCGGCGGAGCGGATAATGCCTGGACGCTGACGATGAAGCCGGCGATTGAGACAGAGTTGGAAGCGAAGACCGTGCAGCAGTCGATAGAGACGATCCGCGAGCGCGTGGATTCGCTGGGTGTGAGTGAGCCGGTGATTCAGGAATATGGCTTGGGCAAGAACCAGATCCTGGTTGATCTGCCCGGCGAAGACGATATAGAAAAAATCAAGTCCAGGCTAACGGATACTACTCGCTTGGAGATTCATCCGGTTGTCGGTGGTCCTTACACAAACGAGCAGGAAGCGCTGGCGGGCAACAATGGCGCTCTGCCTCCAGATCAGGAATTGGTGCATGGATCGGCGACCGTGGCCAACGGCCCGGATCAGGTCTATGTATTGAATCGGGTTGCGGTGGTGGCAGGCAGCGATTTCCGCACAGCGGAGTCGAGGCTTGACCAGAATACCAGCCAGCGGCAGGTTCACTTTACATTGACCAATGAGGCAGGCGACAAGTTCTGGGACTATTCCAGCAAGAACGTGGGCCGCAGCATGGCCGTGGTGATGGGCGGCACGGTGCGCGAAGTGGCGAATATCAAGAGCGCCATCCGTGACGAGGGCGAGATTACCGGCAGCTTTACCCCGGAAGAAGTTGAAACGCTCTCGAAGATGCTGCGCACCGGCGCTCTGCCGGCCTCGCTGAATTATCTGGAAGACCGCACCGTGGGCGCATCGCTGGGCGCGGACTCGATTCATCAAGGCGTGGTGGCGGCGGTAGTCGGTGTGCTGGTCGTGATGGTCTTCATGCTCGTCTACTATCGCGGCTCGGGCATCAATGCCGACCTCGCGCTGTTGCTGAACCTGATTATCCTGCTGGGCTTCATGGGCTTCAGCCATGCCACTCTGACGCTGCCGGGAATCGCCGGAGTGATTCTGACGATTGGTATGGGCGTTGACTCCAATGTGCTGATCTTTGAGCGCATCCGCGAAGAGGTTCGCGCGGGCAAAGCGGCGTCGGCGGCGGTGGAGCAGGGCTTTGGCCATGCCTGGCTGACGATTATCGACACCCACGTGACGACGATTGTTTCTGCGGCGATTTTGTTTCTCTTCGGCTCGGGTCCGGTGAAGGGGTTTGCGGTGACGCTGACCTTTGGTCTGCTCGCCAACCTGTTCACAGCGGTCTTTGTATCGCGGGTGATCTTCGACTCGCACCTGAATAAGATGAAGCCGGGCGAGGCAGTCAGTATTTAAGAGCAGATTTTAGCTGCTGGCTTTTAGCTGTCAGTTTTTTAGACGCTGGAGGCATCAACGTTGGTGCAGGCAAGGATTGAGCTGGAAGCTGAAGGCTAGTAGCTGAAAGCTCGGAGAAATCAAGTGGAATTGTTTCGTGGCGTGAATGTGGACTGGCTGGGAAAGAAGTGGTATTTCCTCGGCTTCTCATTGATCTTCAGCGTGGCCGGCATTGTTGCGATGAGCGTGCATTATGCGCGCACCGGCAGCCCGGTTCCCTTGGGCGTGGACTTCCGCGGCGGTACTCAAGTTCAGGTGCAATTCACTAGCGCGCCGGATACCGACAAGATTCGCGCGGCGATGCAGGCGGCGGGCATCAAGGACGCAAGCATTCAGAACTACGATGTGCCTTCGAATAACGAGGTGCTGATCAGCCTGCCCGAGCAGCAGGACGAGACCTCGCTGGACGCGGCCAGCACGCAGATTGTGACAGCTCTGCGCGCC
>CAZHKN010000140.1:0-12980 GCA_964532725.1 uncultured Occallatibacter sp. | reverse complement strand
GGAGGTGAGGCCGGAACTGGGTCCAAAGTTTGGGATTGTGCCTTGATAATTGGGATCGGCCTCCGTCCAGATACTTATGGTGTTGCGATTAACCGCGTACTCATTGCCGTTGTACGTCGCATTTTGGAATGGACCGCCAGCCATTGCCTGGAAGAGGCCAGAGAACTTCCATCCATTGGTGACTGCATTGACTAGCTTCTTGTCACCAAGATATTTCTTCCCGAAATCCGGCAAGTTCAGGTAATACGAGAAACTGACAATTTGCGAGCGATCAAAGGGCGTTGGCCCATACCAGCGCTTCATATCGAAGGCGTCCTCGGCGTTGTAGGCCAGAGCCTTACCGTAGGTGTAGCTGCCCCAGTAATTCAACCATCCCTTCTGCCGGGTGACGGTCAACTGGAGGGCGTTGTAATTCGAATTCAGGTTGTGAAAATGAGTGGAGATATCGCCGAAGTTCAGATAGGGGCGAGCCTGCTCATCATAGTAGGTTCCATACCAGGGGCCAGTTTCGCTGCCTGCCGGAACTGCATTCTGGATTCCGTAGCCGACAAGGTTATGGCTAGAGTTGCCCACATAATTTGTTTCAACTCTGTTGCCACCCCAGAAGAGATGAGAAACCGCCAGGTTCCAGGAGTAAGTAACCGGTAGGCGATGATCACCGGGCGCTGCCGTTCCCCATACAGTTGGCGGTACGCTCGTGGTGCTCATCGCGGAAATGCCTTTGAGTGTATAGGCGGTTGAACCGGCCCAGGAACTGACGACCTGGAAGTTGGGCGGGGCCATGATCGCTGAGTAAGCGTTGATGCCGGGGTCGGAATAGTAGCTGGTTCCGAATCCGCCGCGCAGAACGGTTCTGCCGCCACCGGCCAGGTCGTACGCAAAACCGGCGGAGGGCGCTAGCTGGAAGCCCAGCGGCTTGGAACCTGAGAGCGGAACCGAAGGCGTGGTGGCATGGGACTGAATTCCCGAAAAATTGGCGTAATTCGCAGTCGATGCGGAGGTGTCCGCCGAGGGATTGAATACTGCAATATGTCCGTTCTTGTCGTACCACCAGCCTATGTGATCCACGCGCACACCGTAGTTGAGGATCAACCGAGATGAGGCCTTCCATGTGTCCTGGAGATAGAAGTCATAACGGTTAAGCGCCATGTTGGCCAGCAGGTTTCCGCTGGTCTGGGAGAAGTTAGCGGTGTTGCCCAGCAGCAGGTCGGCCCAGTCGTTACCGGTCGCAGAGTTATAGTTTTCCGTGTCGATTGATCCGTTGTCGCTTCCGTCCGTCAGCAGGTTGTAGCGGGCCAATTGCATGTAGAACCCGCCGCGGAAGAGATGCGTTCCCTTCAACAGGGTCAAACCGTCGTTAAAGGTGATGTTGTTCTGCGCGCCTAGATAAGTTGGCGCTTCGCCGCCAGCAATATAGATTCCACCCAAGTTCTTTTCAAAGCTCACATTGGGCACCAGACCACTTTTCGACGTGAAGATATTAGCGTAGGGGTAATCGAGCGCGGTCGTGGAGACAGCATTCAGGTCGCCTAGCACGGTCTTCAGCGTAAAGCGTGTATAGCCAAGTGATGCCTCGTTGGTCAGCCTCGAAGAGAGCACGCTGGTCTGGTTGAGGTTGATCGAGTTGGACGCAGCCTTTTCCGTCTGCGCGGCGGGGTACGGAACCATGTCCCACTGGTTCCAAGGGCCGTAGGGCGAGGGAACGCTTTCATTCTCATGATTGAAGCGGACTGAAAAATGTTCAGAATCGCTGAGAGCATAGTCGATCTTGGCAATCTCCTGGTTGCGCGGCTGGGAGACAGTGTAATCGGTGATGAGGTTGTAGCCGTTGTGCAAGCTTGGGTCAACATTGGCCGCGGGGATGGCGTTGATCAGAATCTGTCCAGCAGGGTCGATTGAGCCGCTGCCGATCTGGCCCCAGTTGCTTCCATATCCAACCTGACTTACGCAGGCATTGCTATAGTAACTGCCGCTACAAGGCTGGTTGCCGACCGGCCAGCCCATATAGCCGTTGGTGGAGTTAGAGAGCGCGGTGAGATAGGCGGAATCGGTAAAGTCGCCTTTGGCCATGCCCAGGCCGTTATAACCCGGTGAACCTGCTTCGGCGGGGACTTGCGATTTGCGCGGAAGCAGATCAACTTGCTGCTGCGAAAATTCGCTGGCGGCGAAGAAGAAAAGCTTGTCTCTCAAACTAGCAGCCTTCGGCAATACCGGACCACCGACCTGCACCTGAGGGTAGAAGAGCGAAGTTTGCGGGGCGGACAGTCCATTGTATTTTTCTTGCCAATCGGCGGCATTCATCGCATGATCGCGCGCAGTCAACTCGATGAGGCCGTGATAATCCCTGCCTCCTGATTTGGTCTCGGCGGAGACGACAACAGGCCCATTGGGCTGGGCGGACGAGTAAGCTGCGGATTCAACCTTCAACTCGGAGATCATATCGACGTTCGGGGTAACCGCCGCGGCGCCGGCCGTGTTGAGGTCGGAGACCGATGCACCGTCGCTGACAAGTGCAACCTGATCGAAGCGGTTGCCATTGACGGTAAAGGTGCTGGAGTTCTGGGTGAATCCTGCGGAGGCGCTGTTGTAAGTTCCGTTGAAGTTGCCGGTGTTGCCGGAGCCGGGAATCAGGCCCAGCAGCTCAATGGCGCTGCGGCCTTCAATATCCATGTTATGGAGCTGGGTGTCGGTTATGGTGTAGCTGACTTCGCCGGAAGTGGTCGGCGTCATCTCGTTGGCTTCGGCAGTGACAACAATCGAGCTGCTGGCTCCGGCTACGGTGAGAGCGATGCCCTTCAGCTCGATCTGGTCGTTGATGTGGACGGCGATGCCTTTGCGCTGCAGGGCGGAAAAGCCGGACGCGGAGACCTGCACGTCATAAACCGCTACCGGGACGCCAACCAGCGAGAAAAACCCGCCGTCGTCGCTGGTGGTTGAGCGCTCGACGCCCGAAGCCTCGTCCGTAACCAAGACCTTGGCATGCGGGATGACTGCGCCAGTTTTATCCGTAACAATTCCGGTCAGTGTGGCGGCGTTGCTCTGCGCCATTGCGACGTTAATCCCGGCCAAAAGCAACAAGGCAAGAGCTGTTCCGGTTGCAAGGATGCGAATCGAATCTTTCATTTCAATTCCCTTCTTCTGGCACTCAAATCTTTCAGGTCAACTCGAATGGGTTCGCGACCGGTTGACGGCCTGGCTGCCGATAAATTGCCCCCCAGGCCGCGATAACGCCAACAGAACCACAAAACGCATCGTACTCCGCCGTTGATACAACGCGAATCCGACGAAAGTTGGATTGATGAAAACGATTTCACACCGATTTCGCCCGAAGTTCACGCTCGAAGCCCGGATGAGGCGCGGTCAATCCCCGGCAATACATTTATATAAAACAAACGGAGTGGCTAGAATTCAGCCTCTCCGCTTGTTTTCTTGCTGTCAGCTTTCGTTTCAGAACGTCAGCTTGAGCGCCCCCTGCATGATACGCGCGGGAATGTTTCCCGACTGGATGATGGTGTTGTTCGCAAGCCCTGTACCTGCCCAGCCCACATACGATCCCCACGGAGCTGCCGGATTGGCGAAGCTGGGATGATTGGTGGCGTTGAAAGCCTCCCAACGAAATTGCAGCTTGGTTCTTTCCAGCAGGCTCCAGGTCTTCATCACCGCGGCGTCTGCGCCAAACTCGCGCGGCCCAAATAGGATATTTTTGGCGCTGTCGCCAAAGGTTCCCGGAGTGTTATAGGTGAAGGCAGCCTGATTGAAGTATCCGGTTTTTACCCAATCCCAGTGTGAGCCCTTGCCGGCACTGAGGGGCTGACCGGCAACGCGATCCGCGCGATCAAGATACTGCATTGAACCGGAATTGTCTTCGTTTCCCGACATGACGGTAAAGGGATTGCCGGACTGGTAGGTGACGATGCTGCTGAGTTCCCAGCCTCCCAAAGTCCGTTGGAGCAGCTGACTTCTCCCCAGCAGGCTTGGCGCCTGGTAGATGAAGTTGGTGACCCAGTTCTCGGGAACGCTTAAAGACGAAACACCGCGATTCCAAGCCAGATTGAATGGATCTCCCAGATAAGGGCTTCCGAAGGATACATTGCCCGAGCTGGCGTCATCGATTGACTTTGACCAGGTAAAGCTGGATTGCACCTGGAGTCCATGCGACAGGTGGTGATCAACAGTGACCTGCATGGAGTTATAACTTGCCGTGCCGTTGCTGAGGTCTGTAAGAATCTGTGTGAAGTTAGAGTAAGGGCGGACATCACTTGTTGCGGCATTCTGGTCGATCGCATCCGTCTGGTGGAAGGACTCGCTGCCCACGTAAGCCAGCCGAACAACGGTGCTCGAATTGATCTGCTGCTCGACGGAGAGGTTCCAGCTTTGCGTGATCCCTAGCTTGAAGTTGCGCGAGAAGGACTGCCCTACAGAAACAGGAGTGGCAAAAACCGAGTTGGTTGGGGGTTTATAGGAAACGGATGTGAACGGTGGGAACGGACTGGTATAGCTTGTCCCCGCAAAGGTGGACCAGGGATTATCGAAGCTCAAAGCTCCAGTAATTGCCTTATCAGCTCCGACCGTGCATCCGCCGGCGCAACTGCCGCCGTTGAAGCTAAAGGTTGGGCTGAAGGGGGCGATGTCCGCCGCATGGTTATAGGAGGAGTATTCCAGCGGTCCCGTAAATAGGCCGAATCCCGCATGGAATACGGTGTGCGGCAAGCTTTTTGGCTGCCAGGCCAGGCCCAGGCGCGGCTCCCAGTATCCGGTTGAATTTGGCATCAAAGTAGAGGACATTCCCTGATCACCGGGGAAGATCAGGCCCACAGGAGCGTTGGGGAAGACCGTGCTCTGCTGACCGGCGACGAACGCCGCGCCACGAGCTCCTGCCGAGGTGGGTGCAAAGTTTGGATCCCAGCGCAGGCCGATGTTGATTGTCAGGTTTTGGCGCAGTTTCCAGTCGTCCTGGACATAGGGCGCAAACTGCCATCCTGCCACATCGGCAATCTCGCCTGCTCCTTGTTTGTACGACTGCATATAACCGAGCAGGAAGTCCGCAAGTCCGCTGCCTGTGTACTGTCCGTTGAAGCCGACAATCGGCGTGGTGGGATACTGCGTGTACTCCTCGGCAAACTGGTGCATTAGATCGAGACCCCCCGAAAGAGTATGCCGGTTGAAGGTCTTGATGAGTGTGTCGTTGAAGCCGTAGGTGTTGCGAACTTCCTGGGAAGGTTCCGTCCAACCGCCGTTGAAGCCGCCGTCGCTCACGGTAAACCCTTCCATGAAGCACTGGCCCGGCAGTTCATTGACGTTGATGTAACGGGAGAGGCACATCGGCTTCCCGTTGCTGTCGAGCACCGCGGCCTGATTGTGCGCGCTCTGCTCATTCCAAAACGCGGAGACGGTGTTGACCAATGTCGGGCTTACCGTCCATGTGTGCGTCAAGACGTCATTGAAATAATCCATCCGCTCCTGAAAGTTGTAACTCCAACTGCCGGTATCGTTGATTACAGAAAGCATGTCGCCCGGTGTATCACCCGATGGCTGAGTCAAATGATCGGTAAACGAGCGAAGGGTGAGGCGCTGCGACGGTGAGAGATTGTAATCGGCCTTGGCCGTATATTCGTCGAAGTTATTCCTGGCCGCGGCCTCGGTGTAATACATTGCGCCATTGGCCGCCTGCGTCGAGGAGCGCGGCAAACCGGTGGTCGCGATCATCAGCGCCGCATTATCTAAAGTGGCAATGCTGGTATCCAGCTGATTGGCCAAGCCATTGACGGTATGAAATGGGCCGTTGAGATTTGTGACTCCAGGTGTCTTCGCCAAACCGCTGAAGTCGCCTGTTAACATGGCGGCGGTGGGGGTGTTGGTGGCAAGATCGGTTGAAGCCGTCACCAGGCGGGTTCCCTGATAGTTGCCAAAGAAGAAGAGCTTGTCTTTGATGGCCGGTCCGCCAACAAAAGCACCAAACTGATTGCGTTTCAATGGATCCGCTGTGCCCTGTCCTTGAGGGAACCAATTCGCTGCATTCAGGTCGTTGTTACGCACAAACCAGAAAGCGCCACCATGGAAGCTGTTGCTGCCGGACTTAGTGGCGATGCTGACCACGGCGCCCGGAGAAAATCCGTAGATGGCGCTGAAGTTGTTGGAGATGACCTTGAACTCCTGGGTAGCATCGGCATTCGGGAAGGGTGCGGTGAGGCTGTTGTAATTGTCCATATTGGAGACGCCGTCCAGCATGTAGAAGGTGCTGCCCTGGCGTCCTCCGTTGGAGGATGCGCCGGTCTCTGTCGAGAACGAGAAGCCCGACTGGATGCCTTCTCCGCCATGCTGAATGACATTGGCCGTGCCCGGCGCCAACAAAACCAGCGAAGAGGGATCGCGGCCATTCAGCGGCAGTTCCGCGATCGCGGCCTCGCCGACCGTGGTGCCCAGCTCGGCCGAAGAGGTGTTGATTAGCTCGGCCTCGGCATTGACCGAGATCGTCTCTGCCTTGCCGGAAGCGATTTTGAGATGCACATCCTGCGTTGCGGCCAGATCCACGGTGAGAATGATGCCCTTCTGCTGATAGGCGTCAAAGCCGGCTGCGCTGATCGACAGCGTGTATCTGCCAATCGGCAGCGGCTTGAGCAGATAGACTCCAATGGCATTGCTCTTCACCGTCTGGGCGAAGTTGGTGTCAATGTTAGTTGCCGTTACGGTGGCTCCGGGCAGCGCGGCGCCGGTGGGATCCGTGACAGCGCCAGTCAGGCTTGCGCTGGTGCCCTGCCCCATGGCGCAGGCGGCGACGGCCGCCAGCAGCACCAAAGTCAGCGCCCGGCAGGCACGAGACAGAGAAGGTAGAGTGAATCGGGTAATTCGCATCGATTGCCTCCAGCAATACGCGATCAATGATTCGAGCGGAGGCGCCAAGGCCTGGCTGGAACCGTTTACATTTTGTCGTTGACGGAATCCTTGATCTCCGCCGTTTTTCATCCTTCTTTGCTCCGGGAAGCGTGACTCGGTTTATAAATCCGGCGGGTGCAAACCCACTTCTCCAAAGCAAATGAATTGTAGGCGCGCGCTTCAACGACGCGAATCCGACGAAAGTCGGATCATTAAAGAATTATTTTCCGGGGCATTCGATGCGGAAAAGAGCAGGTAATAATTTTCTTTTCTTAGAGATGCACCAAGCCACGCTGAAGTGCGGTCACCACAGCCTGGGTGCGGTCGCTGGCATTCAATCGCATTAGGATCACGCTGACATGGCATTTGACCGTGGCTTCGGTAATGCCCAGTTCTACGGCAATTTCCTTGTTTGACCGGCCCTTGGCGACGAGGCACAACACCTGTCTCTCGCGGGCGCTTAGCTTGGAGTCCGGTGTTCGCGCCGCCAGAGCCTGCGACATCGGCGGCGGCAGATAGCGTCCCCCAGCATGAACCCGGCGCACGGCATCTACCAGCATCTCTTGCGGCAACCCCTTCACCAGGTAGCCGCTGGCGCCTGCTTCCATTGCCTGATGAATATCCTCGTCTCCCTCGTAGGTGGTCAGCACGATGAAGCGTGATTCCGGCACTTTGAGGCGAATGCGGCGAATGGTCTCGACGCCGCCGATGCCCGGCAAGCGCAAATCCATCAGCGTTACATCGGGCTTGAGCGCGCTATGCTGCCCTATCGCCTCTTCGCCGCTACAGGCCTGACCGATACATACCATCTCTTTCGACGAGGAGATCAGCGCCGCAATGCCCATTCGCATGATTGGGTGATCGTCCACTATAAGTATCGTGATCGGAGTCATCAGGCCAGAATTATAGATGTTTGAAAGTATCTTTGTCGCAGTGTGGCTCGTGTACGGTTGATTAAAGAGAGAGCCTGGCGCGCGGCACAGTGATCTTCAGCCGGGTTCCCTGCTGCGGTTTGCTGTCGATTGCCACTTCTCCGCCCAGCCGTTGTACTCGTTCGCGAACGCCTTGCAGGCCATAGTGGCCTCCCACAGGTAGAACCGCGGGATCGAAGCCCATGCCGTCATCAGCCAAAATCATCTCCAGAGTTTTCGAAAAGAAGTGCAGCTCCGCGAGTACCTCCTGCGGATGGCCATGCAGAACCGCATTAAACATTCCCTCGCGCGCGACCATCATCAGTTCGTGGGTAGGCTGCTGAGCGATGGGGAATGTTTTTCCGTAAGAGCGGCAAAGCACGCGAACACCATATTCCCTGCTCAGCCGCTCTGACATTTGCTGCAGACAACTGGCCAGATCGTTTGGCGCCTGCTCGCCGCCACGCAGATTCCAGACTGCCTGGCGCGCCTCGTCGATAGTTGCGCGAATTTGCGTACTCGCGAATTCAATCAGGTGCTGTCGCGATTCGTTATCTCCGGCTTCGCGGCTTGAAGCGGCTTCAAGCATCGCCGAGACACCGGCACAGCCCTGAATCAGCGTATCGTGCATCTCGCGCGCCAGCCGCGTACGTTCCGCGAGGACCGCTTCAAACCTTCCACGTACCTGCTTCATCCTTACCTGATAAGCGAGCATTGAGATCACTCCAACGGCCAGAAAGCAGAGCGCGATAAACCACGGCGTGCGGTAAAAGTAAGGAGCTTTGATCAGCACAATTGAAGCGCGCGCGACATGATCAGGGTGATCGGTTTCCCAGGCTTCCAGCAGAAATGTGTATTGACCGGCAGGAAGATTGGTATAGGTCGCTAACCGTTGCAGCGCATTTGCGTAGGTCCACCCACTGTCATATCCATCCAGCTTGTAGCGGAAGCGCAGTCCATCCTGTGAGCGCAGCAAGATCGGCTCGTAAGCAATCTCAATGCGGTCGGCAGCCGCATTCAGACGAAGATTTTCAGTCAGCGGAGCTGGGCGGCCATCGACTGCAATCGCGTCAATATTTAAACTGGAAAAATAGGGATGCTCCAGCTCATTGGCGCGGATGCTCCATAGTCCTTGGCTGGTAGGAAACCACGCTTCGCCTGTGCTTGTCAATACGCCTGCCGGTTGCGTGCCACCATAAAACTGCGCGGGCTTCCCGCCCTCGTTGGCGCGAAAAATGCGCAATGAAAGCAACTGCTGTTTGTTGCTGGCCTGCGCGTCAAGGTCGGCGCGATTCAGCAACATCACTCCGGAAGGGCCGCTGAACCAGAAGTGGCCGTGCTTGTCTTCGAGAATCGAATAGATGCTATCGCTGGCTAGCCCATTGGCCATTGTGTAGTGCGATAGCTGGCCATCCCGATAGCGGTAGAGTCCGTGCGCGCGGGTACCGATCCAGATTCCTCCGTCGGTGTCCTGGTGCAACGCCCAGACTTTCTCGTCACCCAGAGCGGCGGTCATTGCATCGTGAATGAAGGCTCCATTTTTATACCTGCTCAGTCCATGCTCGGTTCCAACCCAGATGGTTCCATCGCGATCTTCCAGCAAAGAACGGATGCTGTTATAAGCCAGTCCATTTTGAATTGTGAAGTTATGAAATTTTCCCCGCTCAAGAGTACTGATCCCGTTGTCCGTACCTATCCAAAGATTTCCGTTTCTGGTTTCGAGAAAGACGCGGATGAAATTATTTACCAGACCTTCGCGTGTAGTAAAGTTTGTGCTTCCATGCGCCGAGAGATGATAGACGCCGCTGCCGTCGGTTCCAATCCACAGCGATCCATCGCGGCCGCGCAGCAGGTTGCGCACACGCACATTCGGCAACTCGCGAAATCTGAATGGGGACGCGTTTCCTCCCTGTATATGCACTAACTGATTCGATGCCGCCCATAGTGAGCCATCCGTATCCAGAGCGACGGTGCCAAAGTCGGAGTCCGCGGCCTCTGATAATTGCAATACGCGCACCGGGGTCCGGCTGAGGCGCATCATCCCCGCCTGGGTTCCGAGCCATAGATTGTGATCGGTATCGGAAAAGATTGCGAGCACGGTATTGCTGATCAATGGCGTAGGCGCTTTCAGGCGAGTTACACGATTCCTTCGAATCCTGAAAATTCCCTCGCCAATTGCGCCGGCCCATAGCTCGCCGCTGGGAGTTTCGCGCAGAGAGCGGATAGTTCCGGTAACTCCCTGCACTGGCTCAAAGCGGTCCTGATCAGGCAGCATTCGATACAGACCGCCAACCGTTCCCACCCAGATAACCCCATCCGCGGTTTGAAGCAGAGATTTCACCTTATTCTTGCTGTCGTTGCCCGGCAGAGAATATTCGCGGGACTGGCCATCTTTGAGCGAATAAATGCGTGAGCCTCCGATCCAGATCCGGCCAGTGCCATCTTCCAACACCGCATGAACATTGAAGACCGGCAGACCCAGCGGTTTATCGGCGCGTTCCAGACGGCCATTCTTCGCCCAGAAAAGTCCGTCGTCCGTGGCAACCCAGAGCTGGCCGTTGTGGTCCTCGGCCAGCGCCCGCACAAAGTTGGCGGTGTCGCCTTCGGCGGCGGGATACGCGCGAAACGCGCCATTTTTCCACTCGATCAAGCCGCTTCCGTCGGTGCCGATCCACAAGCGTCCATCGTGAGCAGCCAGCAGGCAAAAGACGCTGTTCTCTCCAAAAGCAGGCGAGCTCTCATGCGAGAACAAATGAAAGCGTGCTCCATCGAAGCGCAACAGTCCGCCGCTGGTACCCACCCACAGATAGCCGTCCACACTCTGCGCGAAGGCTTGCACGGTCTCCTCAGGCAAGCCATCCTGCGACTGCCACGACCGCATCGTGTAGTTCCACTCGTCGCTATTGGAAGTAAGTGAGTCAGCGGGCAACTGCTGCGCCCGAGCAGTTACAGCCGCCAGCGCGAGCATTCCGCAGATTGCCGGCAGGCATTTGAACTGTAGAGGCACGTTGGAACACAGACTTCCCGGCTGCCGCATTGAAATCCCCTTGAGAGAACTCCAGCATAATCCAACGGCCATCCTCTATATCTTTTGCAAGTTCGCGAACTTCTCTATGAGCTTTTTCATCCCGTGGCGCGTGAACATCACGGTCAGCTTGGCGTCTTCGCCCTCGCCTTCACGGATGAGAACGGTTCCTTCGCCGTATTTTGCGTGACGAACGCGCTGGCCTTTTTTCATCTCCACCTGTGGCGCGGATGGGGAGGCATTCACAGGACGCACAAGGGAACCAAGCTTGCCGTGGCCGGATTGGCCGCCGAAGAAGCGGGCAATGTTATCAATCGACGCCGGGTGTGCTCCCACACCTTCTACTCTCGATGGCAAGGACTCATTGGCTGCCGCGATTTCTTCTCCCGACGCAGAGCCGTCGCTAGTGGCGGCAGGCTTGTTACGCGGAGTCATCCACGAGGCGACAAATGGCTTCGATGGCGAGTTGCCTGCAACGCGTCCGCCTGCTCCTGTAGCAGCCCTCGGCGCGTCCTGGCTCTCATCTTCGTAGTTGTAGTGCTGGCTGGCAAACTCGTTGTCCTGGCTGGTGCGGCGGTTCGCGCCGTATTTCGAGCCATAGGTATTTGGATAACCTGGAGTGGCCCAGGCCGGGCTGCGGCCGCTGAGGTTTTCGACCAGTTGGCTGGGAACCTCTTCGAGAAACCGTGAAGGCACGCTCATCTCCGGCGCGTCGTTGCCGTAGCGGCGGCGATAAATCGCGCGGGTCAAAATCAGTGTGTTCATCGCCCGCGTCATGCCGACGTAGCAGAGTCGGCGTTCCTCTTCCAGCTCTTCAGGATTGTTGAGCGTGCGCGAGTGCGGAAAGAGTCCTTCTTCGAGTCCTGCGAGAAAGACCAGCGGAAACTCCAGTCCCTTAGCGGCGTGCAGCGTCATCAGCGTGACGCGGGCGTCGGGGTCGAACTGATCCGTGTCCGATGCGAGCGCTGCGTGGTCCAGGAACTCCGCCAGCGTCTCGCCGCGGGCCTCGGCATCGTGCGCCGCGTTGGCCAGTTCTTTCAGGTTTTCAATGCGGCTGAAGGCCTCCGGCGAACCCTCGGTTTCAAGAGCTTTGATGTAGCCGGTGCGATCGATAATGAAGCGGATCAGCTCCGGCAGCGTCGCCGCATCTCCCGGCGCGCGGAACGCGCTTCCGCGCTCTTGATCTTCCGCGATTTCCGCCGCGTCTGAATCGAAATCCGGATCGGGCTGCGTCGGTGGCTTTACTTCTTTCGGCATCGTCAGAAACGGCTTGGCAGAGAGGCTGGCGGCAAACGGCGAAAAGCTGCCGGCATCGAGCAATGAAAGCTGAGGGCTATCTGTATCGCCGCCGAAGTCGAAACTCGTTGCCGAGTCGGCGCTGGCCGCATCTGCTCCGTCGTTCTCCGCCGCGCCAAACTCGAAGCCTGTGTCTGCGTCTGCCTCCAGGGCGACATCCGCCGAGAGCTTCCCTGCAAAGTCCGGGTCCATCATCCCTTGAGCGTCAAGAATCAACTGTCGAAACGACTCAATCGCCATCAGCGCGCGCGCCGGAATCAGCCGGTTCTGAATCGCCGCCGCAACCGCATCCCAGGTCGATGCGCCGGTTTCAAGAGCCAGCCGCTCCAGCGTCTCCAGAGTCGTTTTGCCGATGCCGCGCACAGGCGTGTTAATCACCCGCTGCAAGGCCATCGAGTCATGCGGATTGCGCACCAGCCGCAGATAGCAGAGCAGATCCTTGATCTCCGCGCGCTCGTAAAAGCTGAAGCCGCCCACCATCGTGTAGCGGATGTTATATCGCCGCAACGCTTCTTCCACCAGCCGCGACTGCGAGTTGGTGCGGTACAACACAGCACAGTGCGCCGCGTCCTGGTCCGCGCCCGCTTCGCGCAAGAATTTCTGAATCCGGTCGGCAATAAACAGCGCTTCGTTTTCACCGTCGGGGGCTTCGTAATAGCCAATCAGGCTTCCGCCCTGCCGGTCGGTCCAGAGTTTTTTCCCTTTGCGGCGCAGGTTGTTCGAGACCACCGCGCCCGCACCCTCCAGAATGATCTGCGTCGAGCGGTAATTCTGCTCCAGCCGCACGATCTTGGCGTTCGGAAAGTCCTTCTCAAACTCCAGAATGTTGCGAATATCCGCGCCGCGCCAGGAGTAGATGCTCTGGTCCTCGTCGC
>CAZHKN010000139.1:0-12993 GCA_964532725.1 uncultured Occallatibacter sp. | reverse complement strand
ACCACTCGGCTAACCCGCCGGCGTCCAGCGGCTCCGTCGCGGTTTGGGTGACTGCTCCCAGCTTGTCGGTGTAGGTAACGGTTCCCGTACCCGCCAGCAAGCTGCCGGGAGCATTCTTGCTGATTGGCTGCGCATCCAGGTAGATCTGCGCCCCATACGGAACGGTGATTCCCGCAGTCAGCGGATAGAGGTACAGATCGTAGGGATTCAACGCCCAACCGGTCGTGGTGAGGGTATCCGTCTCGGAACTGACAATGACCGTCACCGGCGCGGAGCTGCTCCCGGCAAAGGCGCCGTCGCCGCCATAAACAGCTTCCAGTTGATAGGTTCCGCCGGGCAGACTGTTGACAGATGTACTGACGGTTCCACTGGCCAGGGGGCCGGAACCAATGCTGGCGTAATGCACAAGTCCGTCGTTTCCTGTGATGCTGATGTTGCCAGTCGGCGCACCGCTCCCACCGGTCGGCGCAACTGTAGCGTTAACGTTAGCGGCTGTTCCATGAACCAGTGTTGTGGGATTCACCGAAAGCGTGGTCGTCGTCGGTTTGAGACTCACCTTCGACCAGTTCGCGATCAACAGCGCCACATCCACCGAACCGAGGCCGCTAGCCAGGTCATAGCCCTTTCCTGACGTAAAACCGTTCTCCACGCTGAAGCCTGCGAAAATGGTTCCGCTCGTACCGGTCACGCAATTTGCGGTCGTCGCCTGGCACGGCACCTTGTTGCTCCCTACAGTCACGTCATGAAAGGCAGTGGGAACCTTCGTAGCCAGCGGATAGTAGACAAAATCTGCCTGTCCCTGCCAGCTCTTCACGCTTTGGTTCACCAGCGCCTGAATCGCCGCCATCGCCGGGGCCGCAGCCGAGGTGCCGCCGACGCCGGTAATTACATCCGCCCCGCCTGCGCCCGGATTGCTGCAATCCCCTGGATTGGCGCAGATGGGATAATAGCTTGAGTTCGCGCCGTTCGCGGCAAAGAGCGAGACGTCCGGCAGGTCGCGCACCGCGTCTACAGGAACTCCAGTTCCGCTCTGCCAACCTGGCTTCGGGTAGCCTGCGGCAGCGGAGTTGGTGGTCGCGTAGTAGCCGAGGCTACTCTTCCCTCCCCCCCCCGCCACAATGTTTTCTTCCGGCAAGTTCGCTGGTTTGCCCGCATCGTCCAGGTTATAGCCGAAAAAGTCATTCCACACCTGCTCCGGCACGTATTTCAACAGCGAAACCGCCGGAGCCGCTGTTGAACTCGCCGACCAATAGGTCGCCAGTTGCGCATTCAGTGTCGCGGAAGCCGCCGCGTAATCACTGTAATAAAAATCCGTGCCGCCTACGGCAACGTTATACGGTGTCGATGCAATGCCGTTGACCTGCAAGCCGTAATAGGCCAGTTGCTGATTGTCGAAGTTATCGCAGCCCGCGGAGCCGCCGTCTCCCGCCGAGACGAACGCGCTTTGCCCCTGCGCCGCCGCCTGTTGCCACACACTGTTCCAGAATGTGTTTCCAGCCTGCCCCAGACTCTCCTCACACTCTCCATAACTGGTGCTGATCACGCCTGCCACATCGTCTTCCACAGCACGCAACGCCGCCAGCGAAAGCCCATCCGTGGTCGCCGTGCCAGCGGAAGTATAAAGAATCTCCGTCGCCCCCGGAGCCACCGAACCGGCCACTTCAAGATCGAGATAGGCCTCGGTCGACGCGCTGTTCTCTCCCGGATCAGCCCCATCCACCACCACCTGCGGCAGGTTGGCGGCGAGGCCGAAGAGTGTTTGGTAAGCCGCTACCAGGCTCAAATCAATGTTCGACGCGCTCAGCAGAGCGATTGTCTGCCCCGCGCCGTTGGTGCCGGCCTTGTACACCGAATTGATGTCATATTCAGTGGCAAAATCTCCTGGCGCAAACACATAGCTCGTGCCTCCGCCGCCCTGCGGATAAGTCCACTCCGGCTGCGCCTCATGCGTTGCCGGGCTATAGCGGGCTTTGCCCAGAATCTTGATATTCGACCGGGCGCGGAAATCATTCGGCGGCGTCAGCCCCGCGATCACCGGCGCAAGCGCGGCGGGAATCTCCGGATCGCGGTCATTGGCAATATGCATCTCGCCGTTGATCTCGTAGCGATGAATCTCCGTATGGAAGGCCTCGCGCAACTGCCCTGCGGTTCCTGAAAACTCAATCGCTACCCTCCCCGCATGAACGCGGTTCACGGCGAATCCCTGCGACTCCAGCCAGCCGGTCACAGCGGCAATATCAGAATCCGCCGGCCCATACAACCGGCCAAACTCCTCCGGCCGCAGCCACTGATGAAAGCGCGGATCGCCGGCGGTGTGCGCGGCGCGAATAAACTCCTCCAGTTGCGATTCCTGTTCTCCGGAGCGCTTGAGCAACAGCATCAACCGCTGCGCGGGAAAGCTGTCCTCCACCGCCCCGCGATCCAGCCCAACCCATACCAGCGGGTGCACGTTCCCTCGCAGAACCACGCGCTTGGAGTCATCAATCCGGCCATTGGCGCGCGGGGCGACATTAGAGATTTCTGGAGCCTGAGCAAAGGTCTGCGGGACTGCGGAGAAAAGCGCCAACACCATGCTCAAAATGCCTAAGTACGAGGAAACTGCCAGTCGGGACATAACTCTCCTTCATTGAGGGGAATGCCGCAAAAAAACAAGACACTCCCCTCCCCCGCCATATCGGCCAGACTCGTCGGCTTGATCTGTAGGAATGTGGCAAAGGCCTATCGCGGCACAGTGGCGCTGGATTTTCTAAGACTTGCGAACAATCCGAAGGACTACCAGATATCTAAGCCTGTGGATTTCAGATTAGGACACTCCCCGGCAGCGCATTAAAAGCTCCAGTATTCAAGTAGATTCCTGCGGCCAACTTCTTTTCTCTCCTCAAGATGCAATGAAGTGCGCTGGCTTGAGGATAAATGCAGGACGGGGTGCGGCTATAGAATTACCGCAGACTCATTCTCTTTCAGGAACCTTCCATGCTGGTCAGCGCAGCGCCATTTTTTGTCTTTCTGGTTGCGGTCTGTCTGCTCTACTGGTCGGCTGGCGGCTCGCGCCGGCTCCAGTTAGCGCTGCTGGCCGCTGCCAACCTGTTTTTCCTGGCCCGCTTCAGCCTGATCTACTTGGCTCTGCCGCTGGCCGCAAGTTTTGATTTTTTGATTGGTCTCGCTCTGGCCAAATCAAAACAGGCGGGCCTGCGCCGCCTGCTCGTTGGCCTTTCACTACTCCTGAACCTCGGCCTGCTGGCTACGCTCAAGCTGGTCCCGCTCCTCACCGCAGGGCGCTTCGGCTGGCTGCTGCCGCTGAGTCTTTCTTTCTACTGCTTTCAGTCGCTCACCTACACCATCGATCTGTATCGCGAAGAGATTCCAGCCACGCGAAATTATCTCGCTTATCTGGCCTCTGCCTTGTTCTTCCCTTCCATGACTGCCGGGCCGATTCCGCGCATGGGCAAGTTGCTTGAGCAGTTCGCCCGTCCCTTCACCTTTACCGCAGAAGACGGAGGCCGTGCGCTGCTGCTGATCGGCGTGGGCCTGGTAAAAAAGCTGCTCATCGCCGACTTCCTCGCCAACAATCTCGTCGGACGCGTCTTTGATACCCCAGCCCTCTACTCCAGCATCGAAACCCTCGCCGGCATCTACGCCTACGCGCTGCAACTTTACTTCGACTTCTCCGGCTACACGGACATCGCTATCGGCGCGGCACTGCTATTGGGCATCACTCTGCCCGAGAACTTCCGCCAGCCCTACCTCTCCGTCAACATAGCTGAGTTCTGGCGGCGCTGGCATATCAGCTTCAGCGAGTGGCTGCGCGACTACCTCTTCGACGTGCTGCCCAAGCGGCGCAAGCTGCCGGTTCTCTCTTACGGCTACGCCTTTCTTATTACCATGATGCTCGGCGGCCTCTGGCACGGCTTGAGTTGGAATTTCCTCATCTGGGGCGCGCTGCACGGACTCGCACTCGGCCTCGTCTTCGCCTGGAAGCGGAAGTTCAAGGCGCCAAACCCAGCCTGGTGGGCAAAACTCCTCGGCGGAGCTGTAACCTTCAACTTTGTCTGCCTCACCTGGATCTTTTTCCGCGCGACAACTCTTCAAAATGCTCTCGAGATCCTGCGCAGCCTGGGCGCGTTGACCTGGTCCACCGGTAACCTGACGCCGCTGTTGCTCTTCGTTCTGCTGGCTGCCGCTATCGCTCATTGCCTGCCGCCGCGCTGGTTTGAGTTTTCTGTCCGCCGCGCCGCTTACATGCCCTTCTGGGTGCAGGGCTTGGCAATGGCTGCTCTGATTCTGCTCATTCAAACGCTGGCGGGCCGCGGTTCCGCTCCCTTTGTCTATGGCAATTTTTGACATCAACACGCCTGTCGAGCCCGATCCCCGCGCTGCCGAGGAGATCGGCGCTCTTGCGCCTGAAGCCGAGAACGAACAGCCGGAAACCACCGGTTCACCGGAGGAACTTGTCAGCCTGCCGGCCGCTGATCCGTTAGGCCGAGGCAGTGGCTTCCCGTTGAAGATCGCGCTGGCAATCGCCGTCATTGCAACTGTTCTCACCGGGGCGCGGCTCACCGGTAGACCCAATCTCGGCCTCGACGTCTCCGCCTTTCAACAGGTCGTCCATCTCCGCTGGCCCACGCCACCCGTTGCTCCGGTGCCTGCAGCTCCCCTAACGCCTGCAATAGCACTAGTCAAACCAGGCGGGAAGCTCCCGCCCGTCTCAGCCGTTTTCAGCGACGACTCGAACTCCCTCGATCCCTTCTTCGCCGCGCTCTGGCAACTGGAGCAGGTAAAATCCGGCCAGACTCCCGCAGCATCCAGTTCGGTCGTTACCGTTCTCCATTACGGCGATTCACCCACCACCGCCGACCTCATCACCGGCGACATCCGCGCCCAGTTGCAGCAACGCTTTGGCGACGCAGGCCGCGGCTACACGCTGGTTGCCAAGCCCTGGGCCTGGTATGGCCATCGCGGCGTCGAGATCACTGGCCACGGCTGGAAGATGCGCACCGGCGTGGGCCTCATGCGCCAGGGAATCTACGGCCTCGGCGGCGCTGCATTCGAGGGCCAGCCCGGCGCTTCCAGCCTCTTTCGGCTCACTGAGGGCGGCCAATCCTCTGTCGAGATCGAATATCTGGCCAAACCTAGCGCTGGCAGCTTTGCCGTCGAGGCCGACGGCCAAAAGCTGCTCGATCAATCTACTGCCGCTGATACGCAGGCCGCAACCTCCGTTCATATTCCCCTCCCTCCAGGGACAACGACTGTCTCGCTCCGGCCCACCTCAGGCTCTGTCACTCTCTTCGGCGCTGATTTCCGCACCGGCTCCGGCGGAGTTCTCTACGACAGCCTCGGCCTCAACGGCGCAACCACCTCTGTGCTGGCCCGCGTGCTCGATCCGAATCTATGGAAAGAGGAGCTGGATCACGCCGCGCCGGCATTGATCGTCGTCAACTATGGCTCCAATGAAAGCAGCTTTGGCAACTTCGTGCACAAGCAATATGCGGCCGAGTTGCGTCTAGCTATACAGCGCATTCGTGTTGCAGCGCCCAGTGTCCCGATTTTGATCATGAGTCCGATGGACCGTGGCGAGCGCAGCGGGTTGGACGATATAGAAACCATGAGCACGATTCCAGAGATTGTCGCGATACAGCGCCAGGTCGCCACGGAGACCCACTGCGCCTTCTTTGATACCTATGACGCGATGGGCGGCAGCGGCACAATGGCCCGCTGGTTCGCGGCCAGCCCGCGTTTGGTCACCGCCGATTTGCTGCACCCTACGCCCCAGGGCGCTCCAATTGTGGCCTCGCTCCTCGTCCAACAGTTGAGCTTGGGCTATGATCGATGGAAGATGCAACATGGAATCGCGCTTCCAGCTCCCGCTCCAACTTCGTCCGCCACGCCTGTCCCTGCGTCAAAAACAGTAGCGCATCGCAAGGCCGTCCGTCAGCGCGGAAAGAAGGCCGATACAAAATGATTTTTTTCACTTGCCCGAGGTCGCGGCGCTTGCTTGTCTTTGCCTTGTTGCTCACTCTCGCTCCTGCGGGCCTCTGTGTTACCCAGGTCAAAAAGAGGCATTTAACAACCGCGCAAAGCCACTTGGCTAGTACGCGCAAGCACGGCCGCGCGCATTCTCGTGTGCATTATTACGTAGGCCGCGTCGACCCTAAGCACAAAGCGGAGCTGCTCGATGAGATATCCACGCGCATCCAGGCAGCACCCGCGCAGCCTATTGCCTACAGATCCTCGCTCGACGGCTTCTATGCGCAGTTGGAGGCGCATGAACGGTCAATGCACGATTCAGGCCCGCAGGCAGGCACGGTTCGCGTCCTGCAATTCGGCGACTCGCACACCGCGGCGGATATGTTTACCGGCGAGGCGAGGCGTCTCTTTCAGCAGCAATTCGGCAACGGAGGCATCGGCTACTCCTACGCTGGCCATCCCTTCCCGGGCTACCGGATTCTCGGCTCCGAGCGCGCGCAATCGAACGGATGGAAGACTGAGGGGAACAAATTCCTGCAACTTGGCGATGGCCAGCTGGGAATGGGCGGCATCCGCATCTCTGCCAGCCGGACCGGCGAGTGGGTCACCCTCGATGCAACCTGCACCAATCTTGAATTGCAATATTTACTCCAGCCGGGCGGCGGCAGCTTGAAATTTACAGACAATGACGGCGATCCGGTTGAGATTGAAACAGACACGCCGCAAACTGGACCTGGCACTTTTGGTTATCCCTGTTCTGAAGGAAACCACCACTTCAAAGTAACTACCGAAGACAATGCTCCGGTAACTCTCTACGGCTTTGTCGCAACCCAGCCGGGAGTTACATGGGAATCCATCGGCATCAACGGCGCCGAAGCGCCATTGATTCTGAAATGGGATCAGCCGATTTTTTCGCAATACCTCAAAGAGAACTCACCCGCATTGATTATCCTGGCCTACGGAACCAATGAAGCGGCCAGCCCCCACTGGGATGAGCAGAGTTATCGCGAGGCATTCGCGTCGATCATTGACACCATCCATCAGTATGTTCCGGAGTCATCGATTCTGGTTGTCGGCCCCGCGGACCGCTCCCTCGCCCAGCATCGCGCCTGGCATCCCTTCGCTGGAACAGATCGCATCATCCAGGCCCAGCGCGCCGTTTGCCGCACCCACGGCTGCGCTTACTGGGACTGGCAAGAACGCATGGGCGGCTTCGGATCGATGCAGGACTGGGCCTATGCAGGCTGGGCGCAGCCCGACCACACGCACTTTACCGGTGAAGGCTATCGTGCATTGGCCGATGCGCTGGTAACAGATCTGATGACCGGTTACACTGCTTACAAGGAACACAACACAACGGCCAGCGAAGCCAAAGCTCTGCAAATAACTCATGGAGACCCCGGAAATGGCGAATCAGAACGTGGCGAATCAGGACAGAATCGTTAAAGTACTTCAGCAAATAAGTGGAAAGCAGATCGCCCCCGGCGTCGATGAGTCGCTCTTTGTCTCCGGGTTACTCGATTCCTTTGCACTGACCGACTTTGTAGCCGGTCTGGAAGAAGAATTCGGAGTTACCATTCCGGACTGCGACTTATCCGCCCGTAAATTCGACACCGTCAATAAAGTTGAAGCGTATCTGGCTGCGAAGGCATAACTCATGGCATATCTTCGCGCCTTCGGCTCCTGGCTTCCATCTCGACACGTCACAAATCAAGAAATCGCCGCCCAGGTGGATGCGACACCCGAGTGGATTCTTGAGATGTCAGGAATTGAAGAGCGACGCTATGCAGCGGATGACGAGACCGTTGCGAGTATCGGCCTGAAAGCCGCTCAAGCCTGCCTGCAAAATGCCGGCATCGCCGCCTCCGGCTTGGGAATGATTCTCGTCGCCAGCGGATCGACCGACCGTTTCTGCCCCGGCCCCGCTGGCCAGGTCGCCGCCGGCCTCGGACTCAACTCCACGCCCGCGCTCGATATTCCTGTAGCTTCTGCAGGCTCATTGATCGGCCTTGCAATGGCCGCGCAGTTCGCGCCCACCCTTGGCCGCATACTCGTTGTCGGCGCGGAGATCATGTCCCGCCGCATCGAGCGCTCACCGGAAGGGAAAAACACCGCGATTCTCTTTGGTGATGGCGCAGGCGCAGCGCTGGTTGATGCCGACACCGGTTTTGCCCACATCGCGGATTCATGCCTCTTCACGGACGGCGCTGCTGCCGAGGTTATTTTCGTCAAAGACGGAGCATTTCACATGGACGGCCAAGCAGTGATCCTGCAAGCCTCGCGCAAGCTGCCCCGCGCCATCAACGAACTGCTCACGCGCAACCAGCTTGCTGCCGCAGACATCGAAGCATTTCTGCTCCACCAGGCCAATCTCAATCTCATCCTGCGTGTTGCAACTACGCTCAAAGTCCCTCGCGAGCGATTCTTCACCAACATCAATCGCTATGGGAACACTTCCTCCGCTTCGCTGCTGATCGCCGCCGACGAATGGCATCGCCAACTCACTGAACCTATCACCAGACCTATTATTTTTTCCGCCTTTGGCGCGGGATTGAACTGGGGCGCATTATTGGCCCTTCCTGTGTAATTGCTCTCCGCCTTCCAATACATTCCAAACAAATCTCCCACATATGTCAACGAAATATAACAAAGCGGCGTCTAGTTATATGAGCGGCCTTGCCGGCAGGTTCGCTCACCAGTAAAGGATTGTGGATAGCTCCGCTACTATTCAACGGGCTCCGCATCCTGTTCCCTCAATTTTGTTCAGAGGAGTATCCCACTTATGAGATTTGCATGGATAAGTTTGAAGGCGCGCCGCGCGCTGCTGATGGCCGGCTTAGTACTCGCAGCAAGCTATTCGCTCCACGCGCAGCCGAACGACGGGCCGCCTGAGGGTGGTCCACCAGATGGTCCCCCTCCTGGTGAGTTACAACAACAGCAACGTGGACCAAACGCAGAGCGTGAGTTAAAGCGCCTAACTCAACTGCTGACCCTGACCGAGGCGCAACAGGCCAAAGTCAAAGCTATTTTGACCGAGCAGAAGCAGCAGATCAATGCGTTGCGCGCCTCAACTGCAAACGCTGAATCCGGCCAGCCAACTCATCCGAGCCGCGAACAGCGCGAATCGATTCGTGATACGGCCGACACGAAGATTGCCGCGCTGTTGACCGAAGCACAGAAGACAAAATTTGTCGCCTGGCAGGAAAAGCGCAAGCAGGCGATGGAGCGCAGAAGCCGCGAGGATGACGATGTTCCCCCTCCGCCACCCGACGGAGGGCAAGGCGGTCCACCGCCAGGCGGTGGCCCTCCGGGCGCTTAACTTTCTGATGCAGTGAAACGGGCCGCATCCGTGGCCATGCGGCCCGTTTGCTTTGCTCTCACTGGGCGCGCGTTCACGGCTGCACTTACTGCTTCGTCTCCACCACGGCCTTGGCGTCCTTGGATTGCTGCGTCTCCACGCTGAAGCGCTTGAAGTCGTAGTCGTGCTCCATACCGCGTTGGCGAATCCCCTTGACCAGCAGAACGCGCATCTGCACTGTTCCCTCGCCTCCGGTTGGCAGCCAGAGTTCACCGTTGACAGGCGCCTGATCGAAGCTGAAGCTGGAGCCTTTCTCGATATTGGCCACCAGGCCGCCGGCGATATGAAAGTTATCGTCGAAGCGGACTTCCATGTGCGCAATCTGCCGGTCAGCTTCGTCGACCCATAGCGTTCCTTCCAGCTTCTTGGTCATGTCCTCGGCCAGCCCGTGGGTCTTGGCATCCTTGCGACCAATAAAATCGAAGAGTATGGCAGGGCGACCGCGATAATTATCCCGTCGCGGATTACGCACATCCATAATCTCCAGTACTCGGCTCACGCTGATGCTTTGCTCATCCAGCGGCTGGCCGGGCGGCGTCTTCTCAGCCTTCTCCACTAGCTTGGTTACCCGCTCGGTCTCCTTCTGCTGTTCGTGCTCGTCAAGGAGCTTGCCATCTTTCTTGACCATCCGCCCAATCTCATGGCTGTTGACAAAAAACTCCTCATACTCTGCGGTCTCGGTCTTGGTCACTTTGCCGCTGCCGTCCAGTTCCTGCGTAGTCCGCAGCGAAGAATAGGTGTAGTTTTCGCGCACCTTCTCCAACTGTTTTTGGTGCTCCTGCACCTCGCGCATAAGTTGGCGAATATCGGGCAATGGCGGAGCAGCCGTTTGCTGCGCATGAGCAAACGCAATCGGCAATACGATCAGAATGAAACCTGCGAGCTTCAATATGCGTATTGAACCCATGAGGGGATATCCTCAGAGAAACCCGTATGGTTTGACCCGGCCCTGCGGAAAAAGTTGTATACCCGCACCGGAATCAAGCCGTCACGCCCAAAGAAGGAGAACTACGCAATGATAAAGCTTCTCGTGCAATGGATTTTAAGTGCGGTTGCTCTGCTCGCAGTCTCACGCATCGTTCCGGGGTTTGTGGTCCGTGGCCTGGGTCCGGCACTGATCGCGGCCTTGGTCATCGGCCTCCTCAACGCAACCGTGGGCTTCTTTCTGAAGATTGTAACCTTTCCCATCAGCATTCTCACCTTCGGCCTCTTTCTGCTGGTCATCAACGGCTTGATGATTCTCTTGGCATCGAACATTGTGAACGGCTTTCACGTACGCGGCTTCGCTCCCGCTTTCTGGGGCGCGGTGGTGCTGGCTCTATTGGGCATGGTCATTCGGGCCATTCTGAAGGACGCATAGTCCGCGCAGGTTTTTATCAGGTGAATGCCTGGGTAGGGAGGAATCGACAGTCAGGTGGCCCCAGAATTTGAACCAGACCACAGAAATTGCTTGATCGACATTCGTCAAAATTTCTCTCGATCTTCAACAGATTCTGGATTACATTGAATGCGGAAGGTCGTGCAATGCGGTTCTTTCCCATATCTCTCCGCCTGAGCAAGATTGCCTTCACCTTTACCGCGCAGTTGCTTCTGGCCAGCGGTGCTCTCATTGTGAGCGCCGTTGCGCAAGATGCAGCGCCCGAACCGCCTCTGCCTGCGGCTGTCTTCCAAAATCGAATTCCCAGCGATCAGCTTATCTTCATGAGTAGCTTTGCCGGGCAGCCGGCTAGAGATTTACTCAAAGACAAGCGCTTCCGCGCCCTGGAGAAGCAAATCATTCCCCGCACCACATATCACTATGGCCGCGATATGCCGCTGGATGAAGCCAGCGACAACATGCTGTGGGGTTCTAAAACGCCAGTAGACCTCCGTGAGGACCGCTATCTAACCCTTTCTGGCCAGCAGGGTCCGTATCTTGAGGGCCGCGGCTTCCTTTGGTTCGATCTCCAGGAAGGCATCGCGCTGGCCGGAGTCTACTTTCACCCGGTCAACGGCGAACCCACTCCAACGCTGGCCATTTTTTCGCGACAGTTGACGGATAAATCCCTGGCCATGAGTCAGCTTCCGGAAGCGTTTGAATGGGATCTGATCCAGTGGGCAACAGCCGTCCATATTGCGCCCATTACCACGCGGTACTTCATCCCAGTGAACGGCAAGAAATATGTGCTCGTGCATGACGAGGACTACTGCGCTCATGCGGATGATCAGCCTGCCCCACCGCAGAATGTCTGCATACAGATGAACGCCGCAGCTGCCAATATCGATCTGAACGCGGCCTACTTCATGCAACAGTCCGGCAATGCCGCCAACGCAACGGCGTGGATGCTGGAGCCGCAACTGGTAGCGTGGAATGCATCCATTGGCAGCAGTTGCCGTGTCGGTGGCCTCTCCTGCCGCATCCGTGTCACGCGGCAGCGAACCAAAGCAATTCTGAGTCAACAACGATGACCGAGCAAGTGCCCCGCTTCACAGCGCATGAGGGGCGGGGCGCACACATAAACAGGCTGGCTAAGCAGTACGTGCCTGCCCGTCAGTTCTCGGTAAAATCAACCTGCTCGATGTTAGTCCAGTTACCGGCTTTCGCGTTGATTGCAAAGCCGAGATAGATTTCTCCCTCAGTGATCTGGACATTCGGAATCTGAATCTCCGTCCATGCGCTCTCGATAGGAATATTGAGGGTGACTTCACTCCCTCCTGTCGGCCAGACGAACATCTGGGCTGAAGTCTGCCCGCCGCCATTCTCAATCCATGCAGACATGGTATAGGTTCCATTCGGCAGAGCGGTAACATCCTGCCACACAGTCGAGTTATAGGCAGTCGATTTGTAGAACGAAAGCTCCGTACCCAGGCCACCGGATTGCGTATAGACCGAGCCAACGTTGTTCGTCGTAATCTGCCATCCGTTCAGAGCGGTTGTAAAGGTGGGGTCGATAATCTGGTTGCCCGTCGTCCCGCCTGTAAACAGGAACTGGTCCATCGCCGGGGTGAACTGCAACAACTTGCTGCTCGGTTCGCTCACCGCGCCCATCGAGTAGTCGCTGGTCGTCGAGTCATCCGGCCCATCCGGCTCCCAGTAGAAAAGGCCGAGTCCTCGTCCGTCGGGAACCGCTTTCAGAGCCTCTATTGCCGACTTCACATCATCGGCGCTGCCTATGTAATCGCTCTCAGTGTGGCCAATCTCGCAAATCATCACCGGCTTGCTGTAACGCGCGGCCAGTGTATTCAAGTTAGTCGTAATGGTCGCAAGGGTTCCCGGCCCATCATAGTAAGATGCGCCGATAACATCGAACTTACCGCCATCCGCCTTGAGGTTATCGAAGAACCATTCAAAGTCGCTCAGATCGCTGAGATTGGCAAGATGAATCACTACCTCGCTCGAAGGGCTGACAGCTTTCACTGCGTTGTATCCGCTATTGACCAACCCGGCAAGCTGCGGAAAGTTGGTGTACATGCCAGTGGGCCAAAGCAGGCCGGAGTTGATTTCATTGCCCACCTGCACCCACTTGGGAGTTACGCCGGCAGCCAGCAGTGCTTTCATAAAGCCATCCGTGTAGTTATAGACGCTTGTCTCAAGCTCGGCATAGGTTTCCCCAGTCCAGGCGGCGGGAATCGTCTGGTGGCCCGGATCGGCCCAAGTATCGCTGTAATGGAAATCGATCATCACAGACATG
>CAZHKN010000138.1:0-13003 GCA_964532725.1 uncultured Occallatibacter sp. | reverse complement strand
GAGCGCAAGCTGGTGGGCCGCATCCAGAATCGCTGGGGACCCAGCCGCGTCGGCCCCTTCGGCCTGTTGCAGCCGCTGGTCGATGGCGCCAAGTCCTTTCTCAAAGAGGACATGATTCCTACCAGCGTCTACAAGCCTCTTTATCTGCTCGCGCCCATCATCGCTCTCGGCTGCGCGCTCATCTCCATCTCCGTTGTTCCCTTCGGCGCGCCCTCGGTCACTGGTCCCGGCGGCTTTCACTTCTTTGAGATCGCCGATGTCAACATCGGCCTGCTGGTCATTCTCGGCATCACCTCCATCGGCGTCTACGGCATCGCGCTGGCCGGCTGGTCATCGAATAATAAGTATTCGCTGCTTGGCTCCCTGCGCTCCTCGGCCCAGTTGATCAGCTATGAACTCGCGCTTGGCCTTTCGCTGGTTGGCGTAGTGATGCGCGCTCAGTCGCTCAATCTGCGTGTCATCGTCGAGAGTCAGGCCGCGCATGGCTTGCGTTCCTGGAACATCTTCGGCGGCTTTCAATTTGTCGCTTTCTTCATCTACCTGACAGCGGCCTACGCCGAGACCAACCGTTCGCCCTTCGATCTGCCCGAGGCCGAGAGCGAACTGACCGGCGGCTATCACACTGAGTACAGCTCGATGAAGTTCGCGATGTTTTTCATGGCCGAGTACGCCAACATGATCACCGTCGGCTGCGTGGCTACGCTGTTGTTTCTCGGCGGCTGGACCAGCCCCTTCGGCAACCTGCTTCACTTGCCCGATAACATCGTCTTGCAAGCGTTGCTGCCGATCTTCTGGTTCGTTCTGAAAGTCTTTTCGTTTCTCTTTTTGTATGTCTGGGTTCGCGGAACGCTGCCGCGCTTCCGCTATGACCAACTGATGAGCTTTGGCTGGCGCTATCTGATGCCGCTGGCCATTCTGAACATTGTCGGCACCAGCCTATGGCTTGCCTGGTGAGTGATTTACAATCGGTGAAGATTCCCACGCAGCTTGAGTAGTTTGCCCGGATTCTCCGCCACAATCAGCCGGCATATCTGAGCTGGCGCGCCGCATGAGCTAGAACGATGCACCTTGTCCTGTTTATTGTCTTTGCCGGATTCTGTCTCGCAGGAGCGATCAATCTCCTGCTGCAGACCCATCCCATCAACAGCGCTCTCTCGCTGATTGTGGTGATGACCTCTCTGGCTGTTCTGTATCTGCTCCTCGGCGCGGAGTTCTTGGCTGCCGCGCAGGTTATCGTCTATGCCGGCGCAATCATGGTGCTCTTCACCTTTGTCGTGATGCTGCTCAATGCCGGGCAAGAGGAACGCACCCTCGGCAGCCGCTCGGCCCGCGCTGTCGGCTTCCCTGCCGTCGTCGCCATCCTTGGCGTTCTCGCTTCGATTATCGTTCACGCGCAAGGCCTGGGCATGGCCAAGCTCAGTGACGGACTCACCAACACCGCCGGCCAATCGAACCTCGAACTGCTCAGCACGGTCCTCTTTACCAAGCTGCTTCTGCCCTTCGAGGTGACATCGATTCTCATTCTCATCGCCATCCTCGGCGCGGTCGCTCTCGCCCGTCACGGCCACGGTGAACCCGAAGGAGAAACAGAAAGGAAGGCCGGCAAATGAACTCGCTTCTCTCGCAGGAAGTCCCTCTTTCGTGGTATCTGCTGCTGAGCGCGCTGTTGTTTGCTCTGGGCATCGTCGGCTTTCTCATCAAGCGCAATCTCATCACCGTCTTCATGTCCATTGAGCTGATGCTCAACGCAGTCAATCTCTCCTTTGTCACCTTCGCCCAGATGTGGCACGCGGTCAAAGGGCAGATCTTCGTCTTCTTCGTGATGGTCGTCGCGGCGGCGGAAGCAGCCGTGGGCCTGGCCATCATCATTGCGGTCTTCCGCGCCCGCGCAACCCTGGCCGTCGACCGCATCGACGAGATGAAACTATGAACGCACCGCTCCATCTCTGGCTGATTCCGCTGCTCCCCTTCGCGGGATTCCTGTTCAACGGCCTGCTCGGTCGCAAGCTGCCCAAGGCGTTGGTGACCGCGGTCGCGCTGCTGGCGCCGCTGGCGTCGTTTGCCGTGGTTCTCAACGCAACTGCCACCCCTTATTTGCACGTTGCTCCACGTTGCATGCCTTGCGGCCCACCGAATTGGGGATATATTACTCTTCCTTACGTCGAAACCTGCCCCCTTGGCTGGATCAACGTCGCCTCGCTCCATATCGACTTCAGCTTCGTCCTCGACCAGCTTTCCCTCGTCATGCTCCTGGTCGTCACCGGCGTTGGCTTCCTCATCCACGTCTACTCCGCCGGCTACATGGCCCACGAAGAAGGCTACTGGCGTTACTTCTCGTATCTCAATCTCTTCATGTTCTTCATGACCGTTCTGGTCCTCGCCGGCAATGCATTGCTCATGTTCGTCGGCTGGGAGGGCGTCGGTCTCGCTTCTTACCTGCTCATCGGCTTCTACTTCCAGAAAAAATCCGCGGCTGATGCTGGCAAAAAGGCCTTCATCGTCAACCGCATCGGCGACTTCGGCTTCCTTATCGGAATCTTCCTGCTCATCGCCAATTTCGGTACGCTCACCTTCACCGACATTACCGCGAAACTCGACGGGAACCCGCTCCTTCAAGGCAGCGCAATCACCGCGATCGCTCTGTGCCTGCTCCTTGGCGCAACCGGCAAATCCGCGCAACTGCCGCTCTATATCTGGCTCCCCGACGCGATGGAAGGCCCCACGCCGGTCTCCGCGCTGATCCACGCAGCGACGATGGTCACGGCGGGCGTTTACATGATGGCCCGGACCCATGTCTTGTTTGACCACTCGCCCTTCGCGCTTTCGGTCGTCGCCATCATCGGCGGAGCTACCGCTCTTTTTGCCGCGACCATCGCGTTGGTGCAGACCGACATCAAGCGCGTCCTCGCCTACTCGACAGTCTCGCAGCTCGGCTACATGTTCCTCGGCTGCGGTGTCGCGGCCTACTCAGCGGCCATCTTCCATCTCGTCACCCACGCCTTCTTCAAGGCTCTGCTCTTCCTCGCAGCAGGTTCGGTGATTCACGGCCTGGGCGGCGAACAGGATCTGCGCAAAATGGGTGGCCTGCGGAAGAAGATGCCAATCACTTTTGCGGTAACAACCGTAGGAGTTCTGGCTATCTCAGGATTCTGGCCTTTCGCCGGTTTTTATTCCAAGGATGAGATTCTTTTCGAAGCATATACATATGGATACATTGGCCGGTTCGTTTGGTTCATGGGCCTCTTAACTGCGCTGTTGACTTCCTTTTATATGTTCAGGCTTTGGTACCTGGCTTTTATGGGCGAGTCACGCAGCCCCGAGATTCATCCGCATGAGAGCCCGTGGTCAATGCGTGGACCGCTCGTGATTTTGGCACTGCTTTCGATAGGTGGCGGATGGATATGGAAACTCGGCTTCTTCGATTTCCTTGCGCCCGCCGTGGGCGTGCCTATTCACCACATATATGTCCTGAAAGCAGACTTTGAATACTGGGAAATGATGGAACATTTTTTGAGCATTGGTGCAGTTGCAGTCGCCGTCCTCGGCTGGTACATCGCCCATCGCCTCTACGCGCAAAAGCCCGCCGAGCCGGCGCAAATCGCCGCTGCCCTGCCCACCGGCTACAAACTCCTCGCCAACAAGTATTACGTCGACGAAATCTACGGCGCAGTGATCATCAAGCCGCTGCTTGCCTTCTCCAAATACTTCCTCGACTGGGTTGTGGATGTGGCCATCCTCGGCGGTATTGCCTGGCTCCTCGGCGGCATTGCGCAGTTAACCGGAGCGCTGCTGCAACGCTGGCAATCGGGCAACATCCGCTCCTACGCCGCATGGCTCGCAGCCGGCGCCGCAGTGGTCCTTCTTTTTGTTATCGTCCAGTGGCCCGCAGCCGTCACCACGTTCTTTGACATTCATCTGCATGGATTGGGGAATTAGATGACAGCTATCAACGACTCCATCCTTTCTCTGATATTGGCCGCTCCTCTCGCGGGCGCGCTGCTGGTCTGGCTTTTGCCGGGCCGCGGCAAGCTGCCCAACTGGATTGCACTGCTCACCACGCTCGTCACCTTCGGACTGACCCTTCATCTTCCGGCTCATTTCAGCCCATCGCAACCCGGCTTCCAGTTCGTCATCAACATACCGTGGATCGATAACCCCGCCATCTCTTACCACCTCGGTGTGGATGGATTGAGCCTCTGGCTGGTTGTCCTCACCGGCCTGCTGGCGCCCATTGGCGTCATCGCCAGTTGGAACGCCATCGCCGAAAAGCGCAAGACCTACTTTGCGCTCTTTCTCGTCCAGCAGACGTCGATTTTCGGCGTCTTTGTCTCCCTCGACCTGATGCTCTACTACGGCTTCTGGGAGCTTTCCCTCGTCCCGATGGCGATTTTGATCGCGATGTTCGGTCGCAAAGACGGCTCCAAGGCCGCGCTCAAGTTCTTCCTGTTCACCTTCATACCATCGGCGCCGCTGCTGGTCGCGATTCTCTGGCTTTACGCCAAAACAGGCAGCTTTGACTTTGCAACCCTGCAAACGTTGATCAGCCACGGGGCGCTCCCTGCCGGCCCGCTCTGCTGGGTTGCGTTAGCCTTTCTCTTCGCCTTCGCCGTCAAGGTTCCGGTCTTCCCGCTGCACGGATGGCTGGCGGACAGTTTTAGCGAGGCCCCCGTCGCGCTAGCCATGATTATCGCCGGCAAGCTCGGCCTTTACTCGATGCTTCGCTTCCACGTCAGCCTTTTCCCGGCGCAAGCTCGAGAGATCGCTCCGCTGCTCATTGCTCTGGCCGTCATCGGCATCCTGTACGGCGCGTGCCTCGCGCTTGTGCAACGCGACTTCTGGCGGTTGCTGGCCTTCGCGGCGCTCAGCCATTTGAGCCTCATCACGCTGGGCATCTATGGCCTCACAGTCACCGGATCAACCGGCGCGGTTTACCAGATTCTCTCGCACGGCGTCGTCGATGGCGCGCTCTTCCTGCTACTCGGCGCGCTCTACGACCGCTACGCCACCAGCCAGATCGCCGCATACGGCGGTCTGGCCGCCAAGCTGCCACGCTTGAGTACGCTCTTCGTCGTCACTTCGCTTTCCATGTTGGGTTTGCCCATGCTAAGCGGTTTCGTCGGCGAGTTCCTCGTCCTATCGAGCACCTTCACCGGCGTCAGCCAGCGTTGGGGCGCCGTCGCCACGCTGGGCGTGATTCTCGGCGCGGTATACATGCTCTGGCTGGTCCAACGGCTCTTCTACGGGCCAGAGAGTACGCAAACCACATCGAAGCCAGCGCTTGATCTCCGCTTCCGCGAGTTGGCCGTCTTATGGCCGCTGGCCGTGCTGATGCTGGTCATGGGCCTTGCGCCCACGCTCTGGACCGCCGTCATCGAGAGACAACTCGCCTGGTCGCAGCCGCAGCCACCCCAAACACACATCGTCTACAAGCTAGCGATCTCCACGCGCCAAGGGGAGGACCAACGGTGAATCCGGTTCCCGACATCTACCGCATCCTGCCCGAAGTCGTTCTCACGCTGACCGGCGTCGCTGTCATGCTGCTCGACGCCGCGATCCCCGCCAGTTGGCCCCGCCGCGGCCTTGGCTGGCTCGCCGCCCTCGGAGCTGTGCTCGCATACTTCGCGAGCATCTACCAACTCAATTTCCCCGAAGGCACCGGCTACTCCGGCACAGTTGAAACCAGCGCCTTCACCGTCTTCTTCCACGTCCTTATCTGCGGCATCGTTCTCGTCTCGCTCTTGCTCTCGCTCGATACTTTGCCTGAAGACAGCCATCACCAGGGCGAGTACTATGCCCTCATCGTTTTTGGCGCGGTCGGCATGTGCCTGCTCACCGGCGCGGTCGAGTTGCTGCTGGTTTTCATCGCGCTTGAAATCTCCTCCATCTCAACCTACATTCTTGCCGGCTACCGCAAGCAGACCGCGCGCGGACCCGAAGCCGCCATCAAGTATTTTCTCCTCGGCTCCTTCGCTACGGCCTTCCTGCTTTACGGCATCGCGTTGATCTTCGGCGCTACAGGAACCACACAGATTTACGAGATCGCCCACCTCGCGCCGAATGCGCAGAATCACTCTTTCGTACTGGCCGCGATGGCTCTGATGCTCATCGGCATTCTCTTCAAAGTCTCCGCCGCGCCCTTTCATCTCTGGACACCGGATGTTTACGAAGGCGCGCCGTCGCCGGTTGTCGCGCTCATGTCCACCGCTCCCAAAGCCGCGGCCTTTGCATTGCTGCTGCGCGTCGTTTATGAGATCTTCCCTACACTGCATTCAGTCTGGTCGCCGCTGCTGTGGGTTATCGCTGCGCTGTCTATGACCGTGGGCAACCTGGCCGCGCTGCGCCAGCAAAACGTCAAGCGCATGCTGGCTTACTCCTCCATCGCTCATGCCGGCTACCTACTTGCCGCCTTCACCGGCCTTGGAACCAGCGGAATCTCTGCCGCCTGCTTCTACATCGCAGCCTACGCGGCCATGAACGTCGGCATCTTCGCTGTTGTTACACTGGCTGCTGGCTACGATGACAAGGGTACGCAGATCGACGACTTCCGCGGACTCATCCATCGCGCCCCGCTGCTCGGTGGGCTGTTGATCTTCTTCCTGCTCTCGCTCATCGGTATCCCTTTCACCGGCGGCTTCTTCGGCAAATTTTATTCTTTCTCTTCCGCCGTAGGTGGCGGAGCGGTCTGGCTGGCCGTCGTCGGCCTGCTCAACTCCGGCCTGGCCGCAGCCTATTACCTGCGCCTTGCTCTCGCCGCCGTCTCGCGCCCTGAAGACAAACGCGCTACAGCACCCGCTCCTTACGTTGGCGTCGCCGTTACAGCCGCGCTCTTCTTCTCTGTTGGCGCAACATTGATTCTCGGCATTAACCCCGGCAACATTCTTCACGCCGCCGAAGGCGCGGCCTACTCTCTGCAAGCGCCGGCGGCGCCGATAACAGAGACGCAGCCTGTGCCAGCAACCACAAATCCCGCACCAGCCTCGACGAGCAATCCGGCTGTGTTTTAACATGAATCTGTATGGCTTTTCCGATCAAAACCTGTGTTATTTGCTGTGAAGAATTTGAGTTGCGCCCAGACAAACCCGGCTTTGCCAACCGCTGCCCTGAGTGCACTGAAGCCGAAGCCGCAGAGGCCGAATCCAAACACCAACTGAGCGCTGAAGAGCGCAAAGCCGAAAGCGAATTGAACGAAGCCCGCCGCAAAACCATCCGCGACATGCTTTATCGCAACGAGAGCTGAAGCCGCGATCCGCGGGGGCTGCGAGTTGCTCAGCAATCCGTGGCCGGGAGAAGATCATGAAGGCAATCCATAGATCGTTGCAGCTCGGTTCGATCGCGGCTCTTGTACTGCTCGCGGCTTCTGCCGTGCAGGCGCAAAAGCTCGAGTCCTTCAGCTATCCGGCAGACGGCTTTCGCGCCTCCTTTCCGGCGGAGCCGCAACTACAGAAGTCCAGCCAGCAGGCTAAATCAGGCGCAATCGAACTCCGCTCCTACTGCTCACAGTCGGGCGATAACCATTTTTGCGTCGTGGTGATTGCCAATGGAGTGGAAGCTACCGGACTGGTGCCGGAGATGATCGTCGAGCTGATCAAGCAGGGCGTCATTACCAGTCCCAAGACGCACAAACTCAGCGAGTCTCCGATCTCGGTTGACGGTCATCCTGGAGTCACGGTCGAGGCCGAGAGCGATACCCTTCACACATCATCACGAATTTTTGCGGTGGGTGAAACAATCTATCAGTTGCTCTTGCAAAGCCCCGTGCCGGTAGACAAAACCATCCGGCCTCTTGATCCCACGCGCTTCTACAACTCATTTAAGCTGATCAACCGGAAGGAGAATTAAATTCTCCGGTTGTTGATCGCACCTTAAACGACGCACGAAAGCGCCAGGGTCAGCGCCAGCCCACTAACCGAAATAATCGTCTCGCAGATCGACCAGCTTTTGATCGTATCCGCAACGCTCATGTTGAAGTACTCCTTGACCATCCAAAAGCCGACATCGTTGATATGCGAGAAGATCAACGATCCGGCCCCGGTCGCAATGGCCAGCAGTTCAGGATGAACGCCGCCCACCTGCAACGCGATCGGCGCGACAATGCCGGCTGCCGTCGTCATTGCAACGGTTGACGACCCGGTGGCGAGGCGCATCAATGCCGCCAGCAGCCAGGCCATCAGCAACAGCGAAATATGGCTATGCACGGCGACAGCGATAATGGCCTGCGAGACGCCGCTGTCCTGGAGGATTCTGCCAAAGCCGCCTCCCGCCCCAATCACCAGCATAATCGTAGCCGTCGGAGCCAACGATTCGTTGCTGAAACGCAGTATTGTAGCGCGGTTAAAGCCACGCATTTTGCCCAGCGTATAAAAACTGAGCAACACGCCGATCAGCAACGCCACATCGTCATTGCCGATCAGATGCAGGCCGTCGTTGAGAGCTGTTCTGGGCGCAGAAACCACATCCGCACAACTGCCGATCAGCATCAGCAGAACCGGAAAGAGAATCGTAAACAGCGTCAGCCCAAAACCGGGCAGGCTGCGCTCCGGGTCATGATCGACAAACTGCGCGGCCATCGGATTCTCCGCATCGAGCTTGATATGCGGTGCAATGATCTTTGCGTAAACCGGACCGGCGAGGATCGCTGTCGGAATGCCGATCAACAGCGCATAGAGGATCGTACGGCCCACATCCGCCTTGAAGATACTCACGGCCATCATTGCCGCCGGATGCGGCGGCACCAGCCCATGCACCACGGAAAGCCCGGCCAGCATCGGCAGACCAACCAGGATCAGTGAAGTCCCCGTGCGTCGCGCCACTGAAAACGCAATCGGAATCAGCAGCACAAAGCCGACTTCAAAAAAGCAGGGCAGGCCAACGATAAAGCCGATCGCCACCATCGCCCAATGAATGTTCTTTTCGCCGAAGATGCCGATCAGAGTGTACGCAATGCGATCCGCGCCGCCCGACTCAGCCATCATCTTGCCTAGCATTGTTCCCAGCGCCACGACGACAGCGATGTGGCCCAGCGTTATACCTACGCCGGCCTCAAACGAATGCACCACGGTCAACAGCGGCATGCCCGCCACGACGGCCAGGAAGATCGACGCCAGAAAGAGCGTCATGAAGGGATTCAGCTTGAAGACCGTGATCAGCACAATCAGCAGCGCCACGGCAACCGCGGCGGAGAGAAGCAGAAAAAGGCTGTGCGGATCAATCATCTGCAGTTGAGTTGCGCCGCTCCTCTCCGGCGGCTGTACAAACCATTCGCGAGCGAGACCTGCCCGAAGCAGTATCGTCTCGACGAGCCTGCCTTTCAACTATATCGTTGTTCCAACTTATACGCGCAGGGTGCGAATTCCCCGCTCCTCAAACGCTGCCAGTGCTTCCGCGCTCGCGCCGGTATCGGTAATCAACAAATGAACCTCGTTTACCGGGCAGATGAAGGCCGGACTCACCCTGGCGAGTTTGCTCGAGTCCGCAACCACGATCACTTCCCTGGCCTGCTTGATCATCTTGCGATAAACCAGCGCCTCGTCGCTCTCCAGCGTTGTCGCTCCGCGCTCGGCATCGAATCCTGTAACACTTACAAAAACTTTGTCCAGATAAACATCATCGAGAAAACTCAACGCCGCATTGCCCGTGAGCGAGAAGGACCAGGCCCAGGGAACCACGCCGCCGGTCAGATATGTGCGCACGCCGGGCTGATTGCACAGCTCCATGCCGATATTGATCGCGTTGGTGACGACCTGGATCTTCTGCCGGTGGCGCAGGCTTCGTCCAATATGCGTTGTTGTCGTGCCGGCGGTCAGGCCCACGGTCTCATTGTTCTGCACCAGCTCGGCCGCGGCCACGCCGATGCGCCGCTTCTCCGCGTCATTACGCTGTTCGCGGGCCAAAAACGAGCTGTCAAAGCGAAACGGCTCGTAGAGCAGCGGCTCAACCAGGGTCGCTCCTCCATGCGTACGTCGAATCAGGCCGCGATTCTCAAGCCGAGCCAAGTCGCGCCGGATGCTGGGTGCGGAGGAGCCTGCAACCGCCAGAATCTCTTCCGTGGTTGCCGATCCCACCCGCAACAGATATTTGATTATCAGTTCAGAGCGCCGATTCAGTGTCTCTTTCATCTCGCTGCAATTCTATCCTTCGAGCGCGGCCTATGCGGATCTCTGACTCAGAATTTTCATAAAATCTGATCGATCATCCGGCTTCTGCCAATAATCTGATCATTTCTTTGATTGTCTGCTCACTCTGAGACCGATCAGGCAATCCGCCACATTCCCTTGGACTCCTGGTGACCAATGTCACACAGTCCCCTTGACACTCTCATGAATAATCCTTCCTAATGGCTGGTGCGCTCTGGACGGGGTTGCTCGTCCGTCGTTGCCGCGCGCCGACCAGCGGAGGAATTTTGCTTTTAGGCATTCTCAAGGAAGCTGCTGGAGAGACCCGCGTCGCCCTCTTGCCGGAGAGCTTGAAATCCCTGTTGGCGCAAGGGATCACCGTCACTGTCGAGGCAGACGCGGGCATCGCTGCCGGAGCCTCGGACGCAGCCTATGCCGAGGCCGGAGCGACCATCACAGCCGACCGAAACTCGCTTCTGGCCAATGCCGACCTGCTGCCGGTCGTCACCGCTCCGGATGCCGGCGATCAAAGCAAGTTCAAGCCGGGCACGGTGGTAATCGGCTTTTTGAAGCCGCTGGACGCGCCCGCCGCGCTGGCAACGGCAATCGCCCGCCCTGCCACGCTCTTCAGCATGGAGTTGGTACCGCGTATCAGTCGCGCGCAAAGCATGGATGCTCTCTCATCGATGGCCACCGTCTCCGGCTATAAGGCGGTTATCGCCGCCGCCAGCCTGCTGCCGCGGCTCTTTCCCATGCTGATGACCGCTGCCGGGACGATTCCCCCCGCGCGGGTTTTTGTCATCGGCGCTGGCGTTGCAGGATTGCAGGCCATCGCCACCGCCCGCCGTCTCGGAGCGGTAGTCGAAGCCTATGACGTGCGCGCTGCGGCCGGCGAGCAGGTGCGCTCTCTCGGCGCGAAGTTTCTCGACGTTGATCTCGGTGGCATCAGCGCCGAAGGCGGCGGCGGTTACGCTGCCGAGCTAACCGAAGAAGCTCTCGACCGTGGCCGCGATCTGATCACCAAAACCGCAGCCCACTCCGACGTAATTATCACCACCGCGCAAGTCCCCGGACGCCCCGCACCGAAGCTGATTCGCCGCGCCGCCATTGAAGCCATGCGCCCCGGCTCAGTACTCGTCGATCTGGCCGCGCCGGCAGGCGGCAATTGCGAGCTTACCCGGCCTGGCGTAACGCAAAACCTCAACGGAGTCACCTTGCTCGCACCTCTGAATCTGCCCGCTGAAGTACCTGTCCATGCCAGCCAACTGTATGCGCGCAATATTCTCAACTTCCTCGCGCTGATTTTAAAGAAGGGCGAACTGAGTGTCGATCTCGGCGATGAGGTACTGGCCGGAGCCTGCGTAGCGCATCAGGGAAAACCCGCGAATCAGCGGGTCGCCAAGCTGCTCGAATCTACCTCGCCAACTCGCTGACTTGCCAACCCGCTGTCTTGCTAACTCGGTGCTTCCATGAATCCAGCAGTCCTCATCGCTTCGGTTTACGTCTTCGCGCTGGCCGCCTTCCTCGGCTACCAGGTCATCAGCCGCGTTCCGCCTCTGCTGCATACGCCGCTCATGTCGGCCACTAACGCCATCTCCGGGATCTCGCTGATCGGCTCATTGGTGCTGGCCGGAGCAGTCGCCAAATCAGGCAGTTCCCAACTGCCCGCGCACCTGCTCGGCTTTGTCGCCGTCACCGCAGCCACTATCAATGTAGTTGGCGGATTCGGCATCACCGACCGCATGTTGAAGATGTTTAACAAACGCAAACCCGAAGCGAAGGAGGCGGCCAAGTGACCCTCACCTCCTACTTTATGGAAGCCACTTATCTTGTTGCTTCCCTGCTCTTCATTCTCGCGCTCAAAAAAATGTCTCACCCCGAGAGCGCGCGCGGCGGCATGTTTTTGGCCGAAGCAGGCATGTTTGCGGCCATCATTGGGACGCTCGTCGGCGCGCATATTGTTACCTGGGTCTGGATCATCGCCGGTCTCGCGCTCGGCTCCATCATCGGGGGCTGGATGGCCGTGACCGTCCCGATGACCGCAATGCCGCAACGGACCGCGCTCTCCCACGCCTTTGGAGCGCTGGCAGCGGCCCTCGTTGGCGTTGGCGAGTTCCTGGTCCACGCGCCGGAGATGTCTGCTGTTACGCGCGGCGCACTGGGTTTTGAAGTGATGCTGGGCGCGCTCACCACCACCGGATCACTGATTGCAGCAGGCAAGCTGCAAGGCGTCATTGCCGGCAAGCCCATTCAATTTCGCGGCCAAAATGCCATCAACCTGCTCATCGCTCTTGCAATGCTCTCGAGCTTCATCCTCTTCTGCATCCATCCGGAAACCGCCGCTCTCTTCTACTCGATGCTGGGGCTAGCGTTTCTCTTCGGCATCATGCTCGTCATTCCCATCGGCTCGGCAGATATGCCAGTCGTCATGTCGCTGCTTAACTCCTATGCAGGCCTCGCCGCGGCGGCAACCGGCTTCGTGCTCGGCAACAACGTACTCATCATCGCGGGCACGCTGGACGGCTTCTCCGGCTTCATTCTCTCCGTGCTAATGTGCAAGGCAATGAACCGGTCCATCACCAACGTGCTCTTTGGCGGCTTCGGCTCGGTCATTGCCGAGGCAGCCACGGACACGGGCGGCGTAATGCGTGAAATCTCTCTCGACGACGCGGCCCTGCAACTGGCCTTCGCCAATCGCGTGGTCTTTGTGCCCGGTTATGGTCTCGCCACTGCGCAGGCACAGCATGCAGTGCGGGAGCTGGCTGAACTCCTCGAAGATCGCGGCGTCACTGTCAAATACGCGATTCATCCCGTCGCTGGCCGTATGCCCGGCCACATGAACGTGCTGCTCGCCGAGGCCAATGTTCCCTACTCCGCGCTCTACGAGATGG
>CAZHKN010000137.1:0-13144 GCA_964532725.1 uncultured Occallatibacter sp. | reverse complement strand
GGCTGCCTTCTGGTAGACATGCGTCTGCCAAGGGAAGCGGAAGTTTTCTCCGGTAAGTTTTGCGCCTGAGAGAACTGGCGGTAGGGTACTGACCTTAAGCGGGGCCGAAGCGTGATAGGCGGGCACATCGTCGGCTGGGTTGGTCCACTGCGCGTAGCTAACCACGGTCACGGTAAACACACCCAAGCCCAGCACCCAACGCTTAGAAATCCACAGATTCATCGCAATTCTCCCGCCCTCATCTTAATCCGAATGAGCCCAAATGGAACAGCCCAGGAGCAGAATCTCTTAGCTGTGTACGATAGGCGCCCAGCACAAATCTAGCCGCGCAAAAAAAGACGGCACGAGCGGTGAAGCTCGTGCCGGGAGGCCAGTGACGCAACTTACGACCAGAGGAGAATCAACATCGCTGTCGATTCGCAACTGGAATATATACACGTTAACATAGATTCAGTAGATGTCAAATACAAAAAACAAAATTATTTTTTTTGATTCGACCCTTGAAACGATACCGCTCCTCATTCATCTATACATAGACCCATTCCCCCAAAACTACGACGAAAGAGCAGGATAGAATGGCAAAAACAGAAACGGAAACTCATTTGCAATCATCTACTTCCACAATAGAGGAGCCAAATAAATCCCTTGCCAAAAGCTGGGGGAAGTGGGGAATCCTTGCCGCAGCATCCGTCGTTGTGGGCGGGCTGGCTGCCGCCTGGTGGTACAAGAAGGCGGTTAAATCTCTGCATCAAGCCGAAGAAAGAGCGAAATATCCAAAATTCTGAATACTTTTCTGAAGCAAGAGCGGTAGGCTGTCGAGTTGGCCGGAGGCTATTTAACTCAGCTTGTTGACCGCCTCTGCCAGATCGAAATCCTTCGCCGTCAGTCCGCCGGCATCATGCGTTACCAGCCGCAGCCGTACCCGATTGTAGCGAATATCGATATCCGGATGGTGCTGTGCCGCCTCGGCCAATTCCGCTACGCCGTTCACAAACCGTAGCGCGGCCACAAAATCCGCAAATAGGAAAGCCCGGTCCAGTTCTTCTGCTTCAATCTGCCACCCTGGCAGCGTCGCCAGCCGCGCGGCAATCTCGTTTTCCATCAGTTTTTGCATCGTTGACCTCCGACCCATCCCGCTCACGCACTATTTCTGCGTCTCCAACCGTTTCCGTTTTTCGGCTACCCAGCCCTCGCGGTTAATCTGGTGCGCCCGTGCCACGGCCAGCGCACCAGCCGGTACATGCTTGGTGATGCACGATCCGGCTCCAATATAGGCTCCGTCCTCGACTGTCACTGGAGCCACCAGCGTTGAATCGCTACCCACGAAGGCCCCTGCGCCGATCTTGGTCGCGTGCTTGTGCACTCCGTCATAGTTGCAGGTAATGACCCCCGCCCCAATGTTCGCACCCGCGCCTATCTCGGCGTCGCCCAGATAGGCCAGATGATTGGCCTTTGCACCCTTGCCCAGCTTCGCTTTCTTGGTTTCAACGAAATTGCCGACGTGCGCCTCTTGGCCAATCTCGCTTCCTGGGCGCAGGTGCGCAAAGGGGCCAATCTTCGCGCCGTCGCCGACGCTACTCTCGGCAAGTACGCAGCTTTGACGAATCAAGACGCCCGCACCCAGCGTGCAATTTTCAATCACCGAATAGGATCGGATCAAGCAATCCGCGCCAATCTTCGTCCGGCCCAGCAACTGCACGAAAGGCTCAATCACCGTGTCCGTGGCGACCTCTACTTCGGCGTCTATCATGCAGGTCTCGGGCCGGAAGATGGTAACGCCATTGGCCATCAGCCGGTTCGCCGTCACCATTCGCAGCGTGGCATCCAGAGCCACCAGTTCAGCAATCGTATTGGCGCCAAGCACTTCAGCAGCTTCTGCCGCCTCGACCGCAACCACCCGCTCGCCTGCAGCCCGCAACAACCCGGCAATATCCGTCAGATACAGCTCGCCGTGCGCGTTGTTTGCCTTCAGCATATCCAGATGCGCCAGTAACGGAGCAGTTCTGAAAGCATAGATGCCGGAGTTGATCTCGCGGATCTTTTGCTGCTCCAATGTCAGCGCCTTCTGCTCGACAATTGCCTCAACATCAGGTGAGTCAGCGGATACCCGCACCACTCGCCCATAGCCGAAGGGAGTCTCCGGAGCGGCGCTCAGAATCGTCATTGCGGCCTGCTGGCTCTTGTGGAAGCCGAGCAGCAACTCAAGCGTCTCGGCGCGGATCAGCGGCGCATCGCCGGAGAGCACGAGCAGGTTTTCATAGCCGGCAATCGCCTCGCGCGCGCACTGGATTGCGTGGCCGGTGCCGCGCTGCTCTGCCTGCTCGACAAAGCCGATGCCGGTTGCCTCGACCGCCGCGCGCACCAGCGCCGCCTCATGGCCGATCACCGCATAAATATGCTCCGGCGCAACCACCCGGCTGGCCGCGGCGATTACATGGCTCAAGAGCGGCTTGCCGCCAATCTCATGCAGCACCTTGGGCCGTCGCGACTTGAGGCGCGTCCCTTTGCCCGCAGCCATAATCACCACGGCCAGCTTTCTGTTGCCTTCCATGCGCCGCTCCCTGAAGAGAAATATAACTCTCTGATTGTAGTTTCTTCTTTCAGGGGGCTGAACGTGCGGTCATTGAGCCACAGGGCCACAGTTTCACAATAACTGTGCGCTGTTTTGGCGGTTTCTGTAACCTGCTGAATCTGCGTTCGTTATGAGGATGCTTTCTGCTTCACAGAAACACAGGGCCTGTGTTTCTGTGGGGTTTTACAGGCTTAAATAGTTGAATCCAAAGCGGTTAAAAATCTCCACAGTTTCACAGCCGGGAATTTAATTTCCGCTCACGAATTTGCCGCCTGTATTTCTGGACAAGTGTCTGAATTTGAAGCGTTTGCTCGAATTGTATTCGCTCCAAAAGTAGGCTTCTACGCGGAGTTTTTTCATCAAAACAGCCCGTTTTTTCATCGAAATAACCCGTTTTCAGGCTCAAATTGCCTCCGGAATGCCGATTTCGGAGGGTTTGCGGCGATCAGCGCACAGTAGGTAGTAGACAGCGAACCGGGTGCTCTTTTTGCCAGTATGCGCGTAGAGCCGGGAATCTTCCGCAACCACCCTCTGCCACCTCCGGTGGGGCTGGTCGCCTTCTGGCACCCGCAGTGCGGCTATCGGCCTTCGGCTTGGCTGGTTGGGGTTTGCGCGATTCCACGTTTTCCGTGAAGCAGGCGCCAGGGAGGGGCATTCTGATTTTGACTGGGGTTAAGTTTGACCCGAATTCTGCCGATGAGGGTCCATAGGGTGAGCCAACCCAGATTTGGCTCTGCTGGTTGCCACTTGATGAAGAGACGGATTTCCGGCGTCGCAATCCTTCTTGGATGCGTTTCGGCTGCCTGGGCCACGGCCCCAGCCACGCTCACCACGTTGCGCGCCATTCACGATCTGACGAGCGCCCAGGCCGATCAAGCTCCGCCGGTCGCCTTCGAGGCCACGGTTACCTACTACAACAAGGGTTATATCGATCTCTTTGTACAGGACGAAGGCGCAGCAATCTATGTAGAAACAAAGCCGGGTGCCAAACTGGCCGCCGGGGATCGGGTGTTTGTCCAGGGTCATGCGCGGGATAGTTTTCGCACCGATGTGGTCGCCAATTCCGTGACTGTTCTGTACCACGGCTCCATGCCCAAGCCGGTAGCAGCGAATTTCGATCAGATGATCCATGTCGAGCGCGACTGCTTGCTGGTGACCGTGCGCGCGGTGGTTCACAGCGCCGATGTCGTGCCGGACAAGGATGCGCACGTCGTCGCGATGAAGCTGCTCATGGATGGGGGGTATATCGACGCCGAGGTGGTTGGAGACGATCCCAACACAGTCAGGAACCTGCTGGACGCCGAGGTGGAGGTAACGGGTGTCGTCTCCGGCCGCTTCGACGGCAAGATGCAGCTCACTGGAATCCTGATCGAGATTCCCACTCTTGCCGGCATCAAGATTCTGAAGCCCGCTCGCGCCGTTCCAAAGTCGCTTCCATTCACACCTCTGGACCAGGTTCTTTCCCGCTACCATGTGCTTGATCTCACCCAGCGAGTCCGAGTTCGCGGAACCATCACGTACTATCATCCTGGCTCGGCCGTGGTCTTGCAGAGCGGGGCCAGCAGCCTGTGGATCATGACCGGCACTTACAACCCTCTGCATATTGGCAACCTGGCGGAAGCCACAGGGTTCCCCGATGTAAGAAATGGTTTTCTTACCTTGACGGAAGCCGAAATCGAAGACACTCTAATACCCGCGCCAATCGCGCCGCGTCCGGTCACCCGGTCGGAGATGGAATCGGGCATCACCGCATTCGACACTGTCTCCACGGACGGGCGCCTGGTGATGGCAATCCGGGAGGGGGCCCAGGACGAGTATGTCATCCTCTCCGACGGGCAACTGGTCTCCGCGATTTACCGGCATCCGGTCGCAACGGATTTGACTCCAGTCCCGCTACCGCCCATGAAGGAGATTGCGCTCGGGTCGAAGGTCCGGGTCACCGGGGTCTGCGCGCCTTATAGCGCAGATCCATTTCACGGCCCGGTAGCATTCGATATGCTGCTGCGTTCCTTCGACGACATCACGGTCATTGCCAACCCTTCCTTGCTCAACATCCGGAACCTGATTCTTGCGATCGGCTTGCTCTTGGTGATGGTCTTGGCCGCGGGCGCAAGGAGCTGGACGCTGGAGCGCCGGGTGCGCCTGCAGGCCACCGCCATGGCCGCGCGCACTGAGGCGGAGGCCACCCTTGAGCGCCACCGGAGCCGCATCCTCGAGGACATCAACGGTTCTCGCCCTCTCGCCGAGATCATCGAGGAGATCACTGAATTGATCTCTTTCAAGCTGGATGGAGCGCTCTGCTGGTGCGAGATTGCAGGCGGCGCGTGCTTGGGAAATCGCGCGCCTGGAACGGAGAGGCTGCGTGTCATCGAGGAAGAGATTCCTAGCCACTCCGAACGGCCGCTGGGGACGATTTTTGCGGCTCTCGATCTGCACTTGGAACCCAGCGAGGAATCTGCAGAGGCTCTCTCCATTGGGGCAGGGCTGGCCGCGCTTGCCATTGAAACCCGCCACCTGTATTCCGATTTGGTACGCCGCTCAGAATTCGATCTGCTCACCGACACCCACAACCGCTTCTCCCTTGATTCGCATCTGGAAGCACGGATTGACCAAGCGCGGCTGAAGGCCGGCATCTTCGGACTTATCTACATCGACCTCGATAAATTCAAGCAGGTGAACGATTTTTATGGCCATCACGTTGGGGACTTGTATCTGCAGGAAGTCTCGCAGCGGATGAAAAATCAACTGCGCTCGCACGATATTCTGGCGCGGCTCGGGGGGGACGAGTTCGCGGTGCTGGTTCCGTCCGTTCGCAGCCGCGCGGAGGTCGACGAGATCGTGCTGCGGCTGAAACACAGCTTTGACGCTCCGTTTACCGTCGAGGGACAAGTGCTGCACGGCAGGGCCAGCATCGGCGCTGCCCTCTACCCGGAGGATGGAGCCACAAAGGACAGCCTGCTGAGCGCCGCCGACGCTGCCATGTACGCAGTAAAACATGCCCAACAAGAAGCGGAGAGCATCCGGCTAATGGAGGCTTCCGCTGAGAGGAGTTTGTCAGCATCTTGATTGGATTGCGCAGGCGGGTGCAGGCCGGGGATAATCGGCGCCTCTGCTTTTCGATGCGAGGTCCGGGAATCCGCGCCTCCGTATGAACGCAACCGCAAAATAAAGAGGAGCGGCCATTGACGGGCCGCTCCTCTTGGTTGCTGACGAATTCCTGCTTGGTTACTTCTTTTCTGCCGCGGCGGGCTTGCCCTCCGGCTCTTTCGGCTGCGGGATGGTGATGTCAATTGGTTGGACTGCGCCCAGCTTCAGCTCATCGAGTCCGGGCTTGATCTCGGGTCCGTTGCCGACTACGAGAACGGCCAGCTTTTCCGGGTGGATGTATTTTTTGGCGACCGCGTTGAGATCGGCTACGGTCACCTTCTCCAGAGCGGCTTTGTAGGTCTCGAGATAATCGGACGGATAGCCGTAGAAATCCAGCCTGACCTGCTCGCTGAGCACCTTCTCCTTGCTGTCGTAACTGAAGAGGAAGGAGTTCAGGATGCTGTCTTTGGCGCGCTTGAGTTCTTCTTCGGTGAAGGGTTTGGAGGTGAGCCCGGCGATCTCGGCCAGCGCGGCCTTGGTTGCGTCCACAGTGGTGGCGCTCTTGGTCATTACCTGCACATGAAAGGTGGCTGGGTGGTCGTAGCTGTAGCCATAGGAACCGCCGACGGCGTAGGCGAGGCCCAGCTCGGTGCGCACCTTCTGGAACAAGCGGCTGGAGAAGCCGCCGCCCAGAATCTCGTTCATCACCGCGAGCGCGGGCACGTCGGGATTGTGGCGGTCGGTGCCCAGGCCCACGATCTGAATGTTGGACTGGTTGACGTCTTCCTTGTCGATGAAGGATACGCCCGGCTTGGGGCCGTTGAAGACGTCGTGCCGGGGCGGCAAGGGCTTAACCGGCGGCAATCCTTCAAAGGCCTTGCGGAGCTTGGCCTCCATTGCGGCGGAGTCAAAGTCGCCGCTGATGGAGATGCGCAGCTTGCCATTGATGGTGCGGTCGTGCCAGGCGGCGAGATCGTCTACCGTGACAGCGCCGATGGTTGCCAGCTCCGGCTCTCGCGTGTAGGGACTGTTGGGTCCGTAGACGAGCTTGGCCGACTCGCGGCGGGCGATGCCGCCCTCGTCGTCATTGCGGCGGACAATGCCTGTGGCGGCTTGTTGCTGGGCCAGTTCGAGCTTTTCAGCACTGAACTTGGGATGGAAGAGCAGGTCTAATGCGAGCGCCAGCACCTGATCCGAATCGCCCTTCAGCGAATCCCACGAGAGGGAAGTGGAGTCGTCGTCGCCGCCGGTCTCGATGTGCGCGGCCTTGGCTTCGAGCAGATCGTCGAGCGCGTCGCCGTCGAGTTTGGCGGTGCCGCTGGTGCGCCATGCTTCGCCGTAGAGATCGACCAGCCCGGTTTTGGCGAGATCTTCATCGCGGGACCCGCCCGGAATCGACACCGAGCCGGAGACAAAGGGCAGCTCATGATCTTCCTGCAAGAAGATCACGATACCGTTCTTCAGCTCGATGCGCTTGGGCTGCTGCGGTTTGAACTCATGCAATTTGGGGATGGGAAGCTGCTCCCACGGCTTCGTTTGCTGCGCGTGCATCGCTGGCGCTATCAGAACGGTTGCCGCCAAAAGCCAACGGAAAGAATTCTTATAGGTAGAAAAAATCATTGCGCCCCTCCCTTGCCTTGCGCCGCAGGCGCTGTTGGACCCGCCGCCGGGGTCTCCGTTTCAATCCATGCGCTGGTGCGGTTGCTGGCGACAAAAACCTTGTTGGCCACGCGGCGAATATCTTCTTTGGAGACCTTGTCTACCTTGTCCAGCTCGCGGAAGAGCTCTCGCCAATCGCCGTAACGGGTCTGATACTCGGCCAGCTCGTTGGCCAGGCCCTGATTGTTGGCCAGGCCATGCAGCAGGTCGGCGCGGGCGCGGGTTTTGTACATGGCCAGCTCTTCGTCGGTCACGTCGGTGGTCTTGAGCTTCTCAATCTCTTTGTGGATGGCGTCGCGCATCTCCTGCGGCGTGTGGCCGGGGAGGGGGACCGCATAGAAGGCGAAGAGTCCTGGGTACTTGTCGCCGGGGAAGCCGCTGAAGCCCGCGGCTGCCGCGGCAATCTGCTGGTCGCGCACCAGGCTGCGATAGAGGCGAGAAACACGGCCATTGGAGACAATGTCGCTGATTGCGCCGTAGACCTCATCGTCGGGGTCGCGGTAATCCGGCTTGTGATAGCCCTCGATGTAGAACGGCTGGGTCTTCTCGCGAATGGCGACGGTCTTCTCGGCGAACTGCCTAGGCTCAACCGTGGTCATTTCTTCGGGCTTGGGTCCGGCGGGGATTTTGCTGAAGTACTTCTCAAGAATTGGCAGCGCTTCGGAGGCTTTTACATCGCCGACCACCGCGACCACGATATTTGAGCCGACATAGTACTTCTTGTGGAAGTCCATTGCCTCGGTGGCTGTGATCTGCTGCACCTCGCTGGGCCAGCCGATGGCGCTGCGCCCGTAGTTATGCGCTACGTAGGCCGTAGACAGGAACTGCTCGACAAGCCGGCCGATGGGGCTGGAATCGGTGCGCATCCGCCGCTCCTCGTTCACCACATCCCGCTCTTTGTAGAACTCGCGCGGAACCACGTCGGAGAGGCGTCCGCTCTCGAGCCATGCCCACAGCTCCAGCCGGTTCTCGGGCATCGACCAGAAGTAGACCGTCTCATCCATTGCGGTAAAAGCGTTCAGGCCCGTCGCTCCGTTGCGCTCCGCAACCTCGGTGAACTGGTTGGGGATCACAAATTTGTGGGCCTCGGTCTCGGCATCCTTGAAGGCCTTCTTCAGATCTGCCAGCTTCTTCTCGTCGCGCCCCACGGCCTTCAGATACTCGGCCTCATAGGCGTTGTTTACCGCTTCCACCTTGGCCAGCGCTATTTTCTCGTCAGCGTAATCGTTGGTCCCGATCTCGCTGGTGCCCTTGAAGGCCAGATGTTCGAACATATGCGCGAGGCCGCTCTGGCCCGAGGGATCGTTTACGTCGCCCGCGTCAATAAAGGTGGAATAGCTGAAGACCGGCGCTTCGGGCCGCTCACAGATGAGCAGCGTCAGCCCGTTGGGCAATACCTTGGTTGTTATCCGCTGCTCGAAGCTCTTCAGATCCTGCGCGTACAGGCCCACATTGGCCGCAGCCAGAACCGTCAGAGCCAAAAGGCTCCGTCCTAACCAGAAAAAACCTCTGCTTTGCATCCGCACTCCTTTTGAGAGCAGGCCAACCGCGCCCGCCGCACCTCTTCAAGCTATTGTATGCACCAGATTGGGTCAAACCGGCATTTACCGGTTTACCTTCGAAGAGACTGATAACACTGCGCCCTGCCCGGCTCACCGGGCGGCCAGGAAACCATTCCGTGAAATTATCAATTGTTCATTTGACTGCCGGCAATCGTGCGGCTATTATTCCGTCCGTGAAGATTGCCGCCCGCCGCTGTGCGGCGACGAAGCGATTCGAGACCAGTTAGAATTTGCTGGCCTCAGGAGCGCAGGGCGGCGACTGATTTTTCGAATTTGGCGACGGCCTCTTTCCCTCTTCGGTCAGAAGTCAGGCTTCGCCTGTGTAGGACTTTCCCCAGCACAACATCCTGGAGTTTTTTCCAGCAGAAGCTGAAGGGCTGTACCTGAAGCGCGATCTTTACGCCCAGCCTGCGCCGTTCTCCGGAGCGCCGGACGAGCTCAAAGATCCCGATGGGAATGGACTCTTTCGGTGTCTGGATAACTCTCAGAGCGAAAACAGAGTTACCGTTTCCTGTTGAGTTTTGTGCAAGGTTGCCGCTCCCTGATGGACGCGTCAACTACACGCATGCGCTTTCAGGGTACGGCATCCCTGGTTTTGCGATCAGGTCTGCGTTCTCCACCCGCGGAGTTTGCCACGGCTCCCCGGCGTTGGAGTGAATCCGCGAATCGGTCAAAACCCGCCAACTGTTTCTCTGGCCAGAAAACAGTTGGACCGGGAACAAACGCGGAAGGTTGTGGCCATCCCCCCATTATCCGTGAATGTAGCTGGACCGCCGCGGACTCGGCATCATCGGCCTCAAGCGAAGTCGAAGATGATCCAGAACTCCAGGGGCGATTCAGATCTCAAAAGGAGAATGTCATGAAGCTCGAAGTTACCCGATTTGTCTGCGGCGCCGTTCCCAGCGGAACCGGCGCCGCCCGCGCGCACAAGCTCCAACCCCAGCCCAGCGTCACTGAGCACGGCGTCCAACAGCGTAGGAAAATCTTACTGAAGGGCGCGCTTCCGGCCCTTTGCCTGGCCTTAGCCGTCATTGCGGCTCTGGCCCTTGCTTCCAGCGCTATCGCCCAATCCAACGAGGACGGCAGCGCGGCGGCAGCCATTGCGCCTAACCCGCCCATCCCCTCTGCCGTCAAGCCGAGCCTGGTCATGCAGGGCGCAACGTATGCGACCGCCGGCATCGCTTTACGGAACAGGGGCGCAGGGAACATCAGCATCAGCGGCCTGTTGGGCGCGCCGACAGTGGCCTACATCTACTGGGCAGTCATCTGCCCCGCTGCGGTATGCCCGGCACCAGCCACCCAAATCCAGATCCAGCGGCTTTACCCACTGCCTGCCGTCGGTCCGGCTGTGCTTCCCGGAGTGCAAATCGGGGTGGGGCCTTCGCCCTGCTGGGGAGCAGGCAATGTAGTGGTCTTCAGGGCGCCTGTCCCATTGGGGATTGCGACTGGAAACGGCTCCTACCAGATCACCATACTCGCTGGGGGACAGGCGATTGTGAATGGCTCTAGCCCCTGGGGCGGATTTGCCACGCCGGCCTGGGAAGGGGCATCCCTGGTCTTTATTGCCCCTTCGACCACTGGCCTCGGAATAGTATCCGTTTACGATGCCGGGTTAGCGGGCACGGTATTTGTCCCCGTCCCTGCATTCAATTACACGCTGGCTCTTCCTGTGGCAATTAATCCCGGGAGCACAACCTTCCTCGACAACATCGGAGCCGACGGTCAGCACTTCATTCCCCGAGGAGCTATATTGCCAGTGAGCGACGAGGCGACCACTGTCAACGGAGTGCCAATTGCCGGTCCAGGCTCCCAATACAACGACAGCGATTGGAACGGAAGTGCTGGTTTTACGTTGACCGAGCTTTGGGACGACACCGCCCATGACTTCACCTTGCCATCGACAAGCGTGACGAATCTGCTCAATATATCCATCAGCGGAACCGGCTTCCCCGCCGATTGCCTGGTAACCGTGGCGAACGTAGTCCAGGAAAACTGAGGTTCAAGCTGAAATATGCTGCAATCGCTGCAACCCGGAGAGCAGAGACTGCGCAAAGATATACTCCAATCTCTATTATGAGGAGGCCGGCGCGGGACGATTCGGTTCCCGCGCCGGAACTTTATTCCGCGGTCACGGTGGTCTTTCCACGGCTTGCGCGTGGTGTGCTATTTTTGTGGCGGCGGCTTTTTGTTTCTAGAGGCTGTTTCATAACCGAATCTGGTGCATTGCGGGCTGTTTCCTCAGGGGCTAAAGCCCGCGATTTTACTGGCTCCGTAGCGGCACGGCTGAAGCCGTGCCCTTTCAAAACCGGGTTATGAAACAGCCTCTAATCAGTCGCAGAGTCATCTATAGAAGAACGGAAATCGTACAATAAGATCGGCCAGCCTAGGACGCCCTCCCAATGACCTCAGCACGACAAGTCGAAATCTTCGATACCAGCCTGCGCGACGGTATGCAGCAGCCCAACATCGAAATCTCCATCCCCAACGCCGTCGCCCTGCTTCAGCGCATGTCCGGCTTCGGTGTTCACTACGCAGAGATCGGCTTTGCCGGTGCAAACCAGTTTGTCGCCGACCTTACCCGCGCGCTTGACTCCGCTGATACCGGCGCGATGAAGCTGGCTCTCTTTGGCCGCACCCGTGGCCGAGGCACGCGCGTCCAGGATTGGCCCGACGCCCAATTCATCCTCAGCCACAAAGCCCGCGTCCCGGTTGCTGTGCTGGTCATCAAATCGCGCCTGCTGGACATCGAGCGCTCCCTCGAAACTACGCTCGAGGAAAACCTGCTCATGGCCCGCGAGACCATCGACTACCTCCAGCAGAGCGGTCTCGAAGTCCTGGTCGATTTTGAGCACGCGATGGACGCCTGCTGCGGACGCCGCGAGAACGGCGAGCTGTGCGACCCTGTCTACCGCGCCCGCAGCCTCGATTACTTCCATCAACTCACCGAGCAGTGCATCGCCCAGCGCGTCCACCGCATCGTTATCTGCGACACCACCGGCGGAGCCAGCCCGGAAGAAGTCACGCAAGTGATCAGCGGCCTCACCCAGCGCTATCCCGATGGCCGCTTCGGTTTCCATGGCCATACCGATCGCGGACTCGGCGTGGCCAACGCCCGCGCCGCTGTCTTTGCCGGCGCGGTGCAGATCCAAGGCACGCTGCTGGGAACCGGAGAGCGCTGCGGCAACGTTAACCTGACAACCGTGATCGGCTCCATGCAACTGCGGGGAGAAGCCGAGTTTGTCCCGCCTGCCAACCTTGCCGGACTCACTCGCCTCGCTCACTCGGCCTTTGGCGCCTTTGGCTTTGAGGTCCCTCACAGTTCGCCCATCGTCGGGCGCGGCGCATTCGGCACCTGGGCCGGAATGCACGGCTCCAGCGAGCGCAAAAATCCCGGCGCCTATCTCTGGAGCGACCCTGCCCGCGTCGGCGCAAGCCCGGTGATCGGCGTCAATGGGCAATCGGGCAAAGCAAATATTCTTTTGCTCTCTGAATCCCTGGGCGCGCCGCTCGATTCAACGCAGGCGCAGGCCCTGCTTGACGCCAACCAGCCAATGATCGAAGGGGGCGGCTTTACTTCGAGCGAGGTCAGCTTCCGGCTGGCTTGTTTGAGAATTGTGGGCGGCCTGCCCAACCGCTTTAGCGTCAAAAGCTGGCGGGTCATCGACGAGTCTGACGAAACCCGCAACCGTTATGTCCAGGCCTCGATGCAGCTGACTATCGGCGACGCCTCGGTGATCACCACCCGGGCGGAGGGTTCTGGCCCCGTCGATGCTTTGACCAAGGCCATGCGCCGCGAACTGGAAAAATGGTACCCGGTGATTGCCAAGATGCGCCTGGGCACCTTCAGTGTCAAAGCCATCGACGTCTCCGCGCACGACACCGCCGCTTATGTGCGCGTCACGGTGAGCTTCAACGCCGACGGCCACCAGCCGTGGACGACTGCCGGGGTCAGCAGCGACATGAACCAGGCCGCATTGATGGCGATTGAGGATGGTTTTCATCACTGGCTGCTGGTCAACAAGTAGGCAGTGGTGAAAACCATTCTCAATCGCGAGGGATCTGGGGCACCTTTCCAACTTCACTTCAGTTTGGCAGGCTGGCCTGCTTTATTGCACAGCGAACGCGGCCGAGTAGATATTCCACTCGGGGTTGTCTTGGCTGAGGGTCAGGGTTTGCTTGCCTGCCGGCAGCGTAACAGTAGCTGTTACAGTCTTCCAGGTCTCCCAGCCGCCGGTGTTGGGAACGTTGACTGAGCCGGTCAGGT
>CAZHKN010000136.1:0-13211 GCA_964532725.1 uncultured Occallatibacter sp. | reverse complement strand
AATGCAGGCGTTGACGAGGAGATAAATCGGTGGTATCTCCATTAGGGCGCGGAGTGATTCTCAGGCAGATAGAAGCTGCGTGTTGCGGGCTTTCGGAGTTTGCAGTGTGAAAGGTCCGTTTCATACGCTTTCCGGCAGAACAGAAAAATGGCAGTAGGCTCGCGCCTGAATCTGCCTCCGAAAATGGGTGCTCCAGGCCGGTATCCCCACGGATAGGTCTTCGTCCGCGGGGTGGAGTTCCCTCGCATTTGGGGATCTGGAATGCTCAAACCTCAACCGAGATAGTTCTATCGCGACGCCGATCTCGATAGAACTGCAAACTCTAAAAAGATCATTTGCGTGGTGTCTTAAGGCCCGTCCTTAGCTTGTTTTCAACTTCCCGGACTACCCGCGCGGCGAGAGTGCTCCTGTGTTGGGCAATAAACTCTCGCACCGGCTTCGGATGTTTCTTGGATAGTTCCCGGAGCGCCCAGGAGAGAGCCTTGACCACCATGTCTTCCCGGTCGGTGGCCAAGTGCGTGCAGATTTCAGTCACGATGCGTACATCTTGAGCCAGCCCGCGCCGGCTCAGGGCAACGGTACTGACCAGCGCGGCGCGTCTCCACCACAGATTGTCGCTTGCGGCCCAGCTACGGATCGTCTCATCGGGAATCCGTCCTTCGCGCCAACTTGGACCCGACAGAATCATTCCGAAGCCATCGACCGACTCCCAGCTATTAATCCCCGTGCCCAGCTGCAAAAGGTCAGCGACAGAAAGGCTTTCAAAACTCTGCTTATGATTGCAGACGAGTTCATACGCGAAAAAGCGCAGCGTCCCGGAGTTTTCTTCGAGCAGTAGCAGTGCAGTCTCCATGACGATGGCAGGCGTGCGTGCCTTCAGTTGCCGCGAGAAATCCCGGCGAAGATTGCGGACAGACGACGTGTTGGCGAGAGGGAGTTCCGCCAGACGGGAACGAATCCGGGAAACGAGTTGGATGGCATCAGGCGATGGTTTCATCGGCGTATTGGAGTTGATAGGCAATTTTATCGCTTGTGCTCAACAGGACTTTTTGACCACCGATCTCTGTTCACGCTTCATGCGCCGTGGGCACATGCGGCTGCGGAACCAGCTCCGTTAACGCGATCCCCGCCAGAATCAGCAGCGCGCCAGACGCGGCCCGCAGCCCCAGACGCTCTCCCATCACCGCGAATGAAGTAATCCAGGCGAAGACCGGCTCCAGCGTGAGCAGTAGCGCCATGTGCGTGGCAGGCAGAATCGACTGCGCCCAGCTTTGAATCGAGAACGCCGCCGCCGTTGCCAGCACCGCGGCAATGGCAAGAGCCAGAGCCAGCCGAGGGGTCCACGTAACATGCGGATGCTCGATCAGCGGCAGGCTCAACGCCATGAAGATTGCGCAGAAGCCCACCTGCAAAATGGCCAGTGCGCGGAAATCAATTTTTGGCGAGACGCGGCCCAGCGCCATGCAGTGGAAGGTAAATCCAATGGCGCAACCCAGAGTCAGCACGTCGCCGAGATTGATCGAAGTAAAGTCGGGCATCGAGCTGGCGATCAAGCTCATCACTGAGCTGTCGCTATGCGCTGTGATTGTGGCAGGCGCTGTGAGCAGAACAATCCCCACAAACGCCAGGCCCGCACCGGCAAAGACATTCCAGCGCGGGGGCTGCGCGCCCGGCGGACGAAGCCATGGAATCACGGAAAAAAGCGGCACCAGCACCACGACGAGTCCGGTGATGAAGGCGCATTTCGACGGAGTGGTGCGGACGAGTCCCGTGGTTTGAAACTGGTATCCGATGGCTAGGCACAGACCCACCAGCGCCCCGGCTGCCAACTGACCGCGACGAATCCCGCGCCAGGACTTGCGATACCCAACAGCCAGCACCAGTGTGGCCAGCGTCATGCGCGTCAGGTTAAAGGCCGCCGGAGTGGCGTCGGCCAGCGCGCCTTTGACCACGACAAAGGTCGATCCCCAGATGGCGATCACGAAGGTCATCAGCAGATAGGCGCGCAGCTTCATCTGTTTGCATTATGCCAGCCGCGACGGCCCGATCTGTTTCACTGCCCATCCACGGGCGGCGGATAGGCTTCTACGCCGCCGACATATGTGCCAATCACATTGGAGTAGAGGATCGCTGGCGCGCCGATCTTGTACAACTCGCGGTCCACGAGAATGAAATCCGCATCGTATCCGGGCAGCAGCTTGCCCTTGTGCCTTTCGGCGAACTCGGCGTAGGCCGAGCCTTGTGTGTAGGCATAGAGCGCCTGTCCGCGCGTCAGCTTGTTCTCCGGGAAATACTCCTTGGTTCCCGCTTCGTTTTTGCGCGTCACTGCGGCATAGAGTCCGCGAAAGGGTGTAACCGGCTCGACGGGATAATCGGTGCCGAAGGCCAGCGGCACGCCTGCATTGAGGAAGGCCTTCCAAGCATAGGAATACGCCGCGCGCTTTGGTCCCAGGCGGTCCTCGGCCCAGTTCATATCGGTAAGCAGATGATTGGGCTGCATGGAGGCAATCACGCCCAGCTTGGCAAAGCGCGGAATGTCGGCAGGATCGACGACCTGGGCGTGCTCAATGCGGTTGCGTGCGGTCTTTGAGATACCGGGCTGCGCATACGCATCTAACGCCATCTCTGTCGCCTTATCGCCAATCGCATGAAAGCCCAATTGGAAGCCCGCCTGCGCGCGTTCGACGGCCATCGTATTCAGTTGCGGCTGCGTGTACTGCGGCAGTCCCGTATTGCCCGGATCATCCGTGTAAGGTTCCTTCATCGCTGCCGTCCGCGAGCCGAGCGAGCCATCCATGAAGCCTTTGAGGAAGCCGGTGTGGAGCATGGGGTCGCTCAGGTCGTGGTGATTGCGCATTCTGATCAGATCGGGCAGCGGGGCATTGAAGGGCAACCACTCGGTGATGCGCAGATGCAGCTTACCTTCTTTTTCCATCTGCTCGTAGACGAGAAAATCCTGCCAGTCGCTGAAGTCCTGCACGCTGGTTACGCCGTGTGAGAGCGCGTCGGCAATCGCCAGTTCGTCGCCTTTGCGCCGTTCCGCATCGCTCGGCGGTGGAATTACCTTCCTGACCAGAGCCTGCGCCGACTCGCGCAGAATCCCCGTCGGTTCGCCCTTGGCATCAAGATCGATCGCACCGCCTTGCGGCGGCGCGGTTTTCCCGGTGATGCCGACTGCAGCCAGCGCGGCGGAGTTGGCAATGGCGATATGCCCGTCAATACGGACGAGAAACGCCGGATGCCCGCCTGTCACCTTATCCAGATCCTGCCGTGTGGGCAGTGTTTTCTTGGCCCAGAGCGTGTGGTCCCAATTGCCTCCGGTAAGCCAGTGGCCTGTGGGCGCGGCTTTGGCAAAGTCTTTGATCTTCGCCTGCATCTCCGTGAGGGACTTTACCCCGGTCAGGTCGAGGTTCAACTTGACTCGTCCGGCCTCGCCCAGATGCACATGGGCATCATTGAATACCGGAAAGATGAAGGCGCTGGTGCTTGAACTGTCAATATCGCGCAGCTTGGTATTTGGCCCGGCCAGCCGGGTAATCTCTTTATCCGTGCCCACGGCCAATACCTTGCCGCCTCCGATGGCCATCGCGGATACAGTGACGGGTTTATCCTGCGCGAGTCCTTCCCCGGTATAAATGACGCCGTCGAAGAAAATGATCTCCGGCGGGGCGGAAAGCTTGGCGGGTGGAGTTATCTTTTTTGCAACGGCGGGATGAGCCGGAGCGGTTTGTGCGGAGCAAAAATGAGAGGCGGTAAGGCTGGCCGTGAGTAGGAGAGTCGTCAAGCGCATGGGCGCAGTGTATCAAGTTATTGCTCGGCGGCCCACTCGGTCATTGCCAATGTCAGCAGCAGCACGCGGCGTAAGCCAGCCTCGCGGTCGCGGGAGGAGTACCATTCCGCCAGCGTGTGCGCTCCGCCGCCCTCGCCACCCGCGCCTAGCGAGACTGCCTGCACACCCAGTGATAATGGCCAGTTGGCATCGGTCGAACCGAGCCGTTGATGCGTCTTTATCCCAAGATGGCGGTCAACGGCGCGCAGCGTTTCCATCAGCGGCGACTCACTGGGCAGATGCGCGGCTGGACGGTCACCGATCTTGGCAATTTCAAATTGCAGCGGGCCGCGCGAGTGAGTAGCCCGCGCATTCGTGGCATGGACTGCATCCTCCACTGCGCGATGCAAAGCGACTTCCAGCCGGACTAGCTGCTCGGAACTCGTCGAGCGGAAATCGATGGAAGCCTGCGCGCTCTCGGGGATCGAATTTACGCTTGTGCCGCCCTGAATCGTTCCCAGGTTCAGCGTGGTGCGCGGATCCTCGGGTAGCTTCGTCTGCTCAAGGGCCGCCAGTGCGGCAACCAGAGCCGTGATCGGGTTTGGCGTTCCCGCATCGGAAAAGCTATGGCCGCCGGGGCCGGTAATTCGCACCAAAAATCGCCGCGAACCCAGCGCCTGCGTCACCGCAGTATCTGCCCCTGCGCCATCGAGAACAATGTGCGCGGCGACGCGGCTGCTGAGGGCATTGTGGCTGTAAAAATGACGCACACCGCGCAGGTCGCCCTCGCCCTCTTCGCCTACATTACCGAGAAAAACCAGAGGAGCGGGAAGTTCGACTCCGGATTGACGGAGCGCATGTGCGATGGCCAATATGCCGACAACACCTGCGCCATTGTCGCAGGCTCCCGGAGCCGTTAGACGCTCTGCACCATCTTCCAAAGATACGACGGGATTGAGTGGCGTATCTGCAGGGAAAACCGTGTCTAGATGAGCGGAGAGAACCACCACCGGTCCGCTGCTCTCGGGCGGCAGAGCAGTGGCAGGAATTACGCCAGTCACATTGCCAACCGCATCGGCTTCTATCTCGCTCATTCCGGCCTCGGCAAAGCGCGACTGCATCCATTCTGTGCGCGCCTGTTCGCCGAAGGGAGGCGCGGGAATCGCGACCAGCTCCCGCTGCCAGTCCAGGATGGTTTTGGGATTTCCATGCAGCCAGGCAAACGCCGAGTGAACGGCGCGCTGCGATGCCAGCGCCGTGACCTGCGAGAAACTCGAGCTGCGCGAGAAGAGTGCCATGCGGATTGATACAAGGGTAGCAGGGACGCAGGGGAATCGTAACGCAGGGAAGCATGTAGGTACTGTCTTAATTCTGTGTTGCATCCGAATCTTGTGCACGAAGCCGAGGCGTTCCGTCCGCGATCCGTTTATAGATAATTTCGATTGTTCTCTTCCAACTTCATACTTCAGCGTTTGCTTTCTTGAATCCCCCTCAGTGTCAAAGAGGCCCTCTTAAAATTTTTACCACATTATTTATCATTTATATTGACAAATTTATTGACATGATCTACTCTCCATTTATGACATTGGAAACCTACAGGGAATCGTTGAAGCAAGCCAAGTTGGATTTGACGAAAGCTATTGCGGATTTGGGGGATACCGAAGCGAAAGTCGAACGCTTGGTCAAGCAAATTGCCGAGTTGCGCCAAACTGTGTTTGCTTTGAGCCGTCTGTGTGGCGAGCCGGAGTTTGTTGAAGAGGATGCGCTTGGACTGACCGATGTAATTCGATTAGCGTACAAAAGCGCTGTTGGTGGCCCTCCGTTGACCCTTCAAGAGGTGAAAGATCGCATAGATAGCATGGGCTACGCTGGCCGGTGGGGAAACCTGTTGGCTTCGGTCCATACGGTAACTAAGCGTCTTGTTGGGAAGGGGGATGTCGTGCTTGCAGGAACTGTCAACGGAAAAGATGCCTTTACCTGGACAGGGCGGTCGGCTGACCCTGCACCTGACGAAGAAACCGTAAAGATGAAATTGGGAACAGAACGTATGCGGCAGAGATTCAGACAGATTTGATCTTAGACTCAGATCCGAACCACCCACGCGTGTACCAGACGTCGGGATATCTGGAGACTCAGCGAATTGTTTGAGGCAGCCGTAGCTATTCTTCTCTGGCTACCTCAGAAACTGGAGGAACACTGTATGACGTTTCCGTATCCCTATCTTCGGTGTCCGCATTGTACTGAGCAAATCCGCTTCCCATATCCCACCCTTCAAGAACCAACATCAAATCAGCCTCGCGTGCCCACGGATACTTGGCACATAGAGCTTCTATGCTATTCATGCGAGAAATGGTTCGGCGCGAGAGCGCGAGATGTCCAGATGGTTCCTCCTCATACAGGGGCCCACAGCCGGTGGCTGCGTAACCCAGTCTTTTTTCGGATAGAATGCGAATGCGGCCAACCAAACTGCCAGCCTCCAGAGAAAATGTTTGTATCTACTACAAAATTCTGTACACCGTCAGAAATTCAGAAATTCTTTGCAGACTTGAAGCAAAAGCCGACCTGTGAAAAGTGCCACCCCCTGCGGTTTTGCTCTGCCATCGAAGTTTTTTCATTGTTTTAGCTCTCACCTAATTTCCTACTAACAGGGAATTAAGACACTACCAGCATGCGAACGTTGAAAAGAGTTCTCCAAGCAAGCCCCTCAACGGCAGCCAGCCAAAGAATCTTTGCGCTCAAAAATGCAAGGCAGACAAAATAGAAAACCCGCCCGATCCGTTTTCTGGATCGGGCGGGTCACGGGACGTGAACTCCCTTAGAACGCAGCTACTGTTTGCCGCAGGCTATAGCTGCTGAGAGTTTTGATGTAATTTCCCCGATCGTACGGGGACTTGTCTGGAACAGAGCGGCGGCTCAAGCATCCCCGTGTTTCCCACAGCGACGTATACTCACGCTTCTCCAGCCAGTAACGCATGTCGCTGAGCACGCGGCCAATGTGCTCGATGCCGTGGATATGCAGGGCCGAGGCCATCATGGCCACGCCCGCGCCAGCCATGATGCTCTTCAGCACGTCTTCCGCCGAGTGGACGCCGCCGGTCAGCGCGATATCCGCCTTGGTATTGCCGTAGAGAATCGCCGCCCAATGCAGCCGCGAGAGCAGTTCTGAAGGCGTTGAGAAGTGCAGCGTGGGACGGACTTCCAGCGCCTCAATATCGAAGTCAGGCTGATAGAAGCGGTTGAAGAGAGAAATGCCGCTCGCGCCTGCTCCCTCAAGCCGCGCAACGAGATGCGGAATGCTGGTGAAGGAGCGCGAGAGCTTGACCGAGACTGGAACCTGGACAGTATTGCAGACGCTGGTGACCAGATCAATCGTCTGCGCTTCGATCTCCGAAGAGGTCTGCGATTTGTCCGTGGCAAGGGCGTAGGTATTCAACTCAATAGCGCTTACGCCGGCCTGCTCCATCTCGGTGGCGAAGCGTACCCAGCCGCCGGGGGTTGCGCCGTTGAGGCTGCCGAGGATGGGAATCTTGACCGCTGCCCGCGCCTGCCGAATGTGATCGAGATAATACTGGTGGCTCATGCGGTAGTCGTAGATGTCGGGCAGATAGTCGAGCGATTCGGCGAAGGAGTCGGTGCCCCGCGAGAGGTCTTCGTCCAGCGCGCGGGATTCCAGAGCCAACTGCTCCTCGAAGAGCGAAGGCAGCACAACAGCCGCTGCGCCGGCATCTTCCATGCGCCGCAGGTTGTCCAGCGATTCAGAGAGCGGCGTTGAAGAAACGACAATCGGCCCGCTCAGCTTCAGTCCCAGGTAGTTCGTGGAAAAGTCAATCATTCCGCACCTCCGGCAACCGCGGTTGCCAGCACTTTGTCTTCGGTTTTTTCAGGCGGCGCAATATTCGGCGTCTCGCCGCGGCCGGCCATTGCCGCGCGGCCGGAGTAGACGCGCCACTGCCGCTCCACATCGTCTTGCGCTTCCTTGAGCAGTTCGGCGGCCAGCTCCGGATTGCTGCGCGCCAGCATGGTGTACCGCGCCTCGCGATAGGTGTACTCCTTGAGCCGGATTGAAGGAGCGCGTGAATCAAGCTGGAAGGGATTTTTACCCTCCTCGCGCAACGCCGGGTTATAGCGCATGAGCGGCCAGTAGCCGGATTGGACCGCGAGTTTTTGTTGTTCGAGTCCGTGAATCAGGTCGTAGCCATGTGCGATACAGCTGGAGTAGGCAATGATGATCGACGGGCCTTCATGGGCCTCGGCTTCCTGGAAGGCCTTGACTACATGAGAATCATTGGCTCCCAGCGCCACCTGTGCGACATAGACTGAGCCGTAGCTGACGGCTTCCATTGCCAGATCCTTGCGGCTGTTGGATTTTCCGCTGGCCGCGAATTTAGCGACCGCGCCGCGCGGCGTGGCTTTGGACATCTGCCCGCCGGTGTTGGAGTAGACTTCGGTATCGAGAACCAGCACGTTGACGTTCTTGCCGGAGCCGAGCACGTGGTCGAGTCCGCCGAAACCGATATCGAAGGCCCAGCCGTCGCCACCAAGAATCCAGACGCTCTTGCGAACCAGCGATTCGGCAATCGCCAGCAGATTGCGGGCGTCGGATGAATCTGTCGCGGCCAGCTTGCCGCGCAGTATCCGCACACGTTCGCGCTGCTGGTTGATCTCGGTTTCCGTTTTTTGAGAGGCATGGAGAATCTCCGCGACTAACTCCACGCCTGCCGTTGGACTGAGCCGTTGCAGCAGCATCTCCGCAAAGGCCTTCTGCTGATCGAGGGCGATTCTCATGCCGAAACCGAACTCGGCATTGTCCTCGAAGAGCGAGTTGGCCCACGTCGGTCCGCGGCCTTGCGCGTTGCTGCTGTAAGGCGTAGTGGGCAGGTTGCCGCCATAGATCGACGAGCAGCCGGTAGCGTTGGCCACATAAAGCCGGTCGCCGAAGAGTTGGGTCAGCAGCTTGACGTAGGCTGTCTCTCCGCAGCCCGCGCATGCGCCGCTGAACTCAAAGAGCGGTTGCAGCAGTTGCAGATCCTTGACCTGCGTGTGCGAAAGCTTCGAGCGGTCCACCTCCGGCAAGCCGAGGAAGAAATCCCAGTTCTCGCGCTCGGCTACGCGCAGGGGTTCTTGCGGAACCATGTTGATGGCCTTCTTGCTGGCGTCACTCTTGCTCTTGGCCGGGCAAACCTCCACGCAAACACCGCAGCCGGTGCAATCTTCGGGCGCAACCTGCAGCGTGTAGCGATCCTGCTCCATGCCCTTCCACTTGGGCTTGGCCCACTGGAAGGTTGCGGGCGACTTGTCCGCAAGATCGGGCGAGTAAACCTTGGCGCGAATCACAGCGTGCGGGCAGACCATGACGCATTTGCCGCACTGGATGCAGAGGTCCTTGTCCCATGCCGGAATGAACTGCGCGATGTTGCGTTTTTCGTATTGCGCCGTGCCGGTTGGGAATGCGCCGCCGGCGGGAATTGCGCTGACCGGCAACAGGTCGCCATGGCCGGCCGCGATCTGGCCGAGTACGCCGCGTACAAACTCCGGCGCACTGCTTGAGATCGAAGGAATCAGATCAAAGTCCGACGAAACTGCTGTGGGCAACTCAACCTTTTCCAGATGCGCCAGCGCTGCATCGACGGCGGCGTAGTTCTTTTGCACCACAGCCTCGCCGCGCTTGCCGTACGTCTTGTAAATGGCCTTCTTGATCTGCGCAATCGCGTCTTCGCGGGGCAGCACGCCGCTGATGGCGAAGAAGCAGGTCTGCATGATGGTGTTGATGCGCGTACCCATCCCCGCCTCGCGCGCGACCTTGTAACCATCGATCACATAGAACTCGATCTTCTTGGCCAGCATCTCCTGCTGCGTGGTCTTGGGCAGCTTATCCCATACCTCGACAGCCGAGTAAGGCGAGTTGAGCAGGAAGACCGCTCCCGGCATTGCCGCTTCGAGCACATTCATCTTTTCGAGGAAGCTGAAGTTATGGCAGGCCACAAAGCTGGCGCGGGTAATCAGATAACTTGACTTGATCGGATTCGGCCCGAAGCGCAGGTGCGATGTGGTCATCGATCCGGACTTCTTCGAGTCATAAACAAAGTAGCCTTGCGCGAAGTTCGGCGTCTCGCTACCGATGATCTTGATCGAGTTCTTGTTTGCTCCTACCGTGCCGTCGGAACCCAGTCCGTAGAAGAGCGCGCGCACCGTTTTCGGGTCTTCGGTCGAGAAGCTCGGATCATAACTCAAACTGGTGTGAGTTACATCGTCGTCGATGCCGATGGTGAAGTGATTTTTCGGGGAGGGCTTCTTTAACTCGTCAAAGATGCCTTTGACCATCGCAGGAGTAAATTCCTTCGACGACAATCCATAGCGTCCGCCGATGATGGACGGCTTGGCGAAGGGCAGGGAAGCGGCGTATTCGGAGAGCACCGTTACGATGTCCTGATACAGTGGCTCACCGGTTGAGCCGGGCTCCTTGCAGCGGTCGAGAACCGCAATCGACTTGACGGTCTTCGGCAGCGCGGCGATAAATGCTTTCACGTCGAAGGGGCGATAGAGCCGCACTTTCAGCAGGCCTATCTTTTCGCCTTGCTTGGTCAGCACGTCGATGGCTTCATCGGCTGCTTCTGCGCCAGAACCCATCATGATGATTACGCGCTCGGCATCGGGCGCTCCAGTGTAATCGAAGAGGTGATAGGCGCGGCCCGTCTGCTTGGCGAAGCGGTCCATCACCGACTGCACGATGCCCGGAACCGCGGCATGGAAGGGGTTGCAGGCCTCGCGGGCCTGGAAGAAGACATCGGGATTTTGCGCGGTGCCGCGAATAATAGGGCGATCGGGGCTGAGAGCGTTCTGCCGGTACTGAATGATGTACTTATCGTCGAGCAGAGCGCGGATGGTTTCATCGCTGATGGGCAGAATCTTGCCCACTTCATGCGAGGTGCGGAAGCCGTCAAAGAAATGGATGAACGGAATGCGGGATTCAAGGGTGGCGATCTGCGCGACGAGCGCGAGGTCGGCCACTTCCTGCACGGAGTTCGAGCAGAGCATCGCCCAGCCGGTTGAGCGGCAGGCCATTACATCGGAATGATCGCCGAAGATGGAGAGCGCATGAGTGGCCAGCGTGCGGGCTGTCACATGCATCGTCGCAGGGGTCAACTCGCCGGCAATCTTGAACATGTTGGGAATCATCAGCAGCAGGCCCTGCGAAGCAGTAAATGTGGTGCCAAAGGCACCGGCCTGCAATGCGCCATGCAACGCGCCCGCCGCGCCGCCCTCGCTCTGCAACTCTTCCACGATGGGCAACCCGCCCCAGATATTCTTCTTTCCTTCCGAGAGCCACTGATCGGCCCACTCGGCCATTGGCGACGAGGGGGTGATCGGGTAGATCGCGACCACTTCGGAGAGACGATAGGCAACCGAAGCCGCGGCTTCATTGCCATCGAGAATCACCATCTTTGCATCACTCATAGTTTTGTGCCTCCACAGAGTCTTGAGGGGCGGCCTGGCGCAACACAACCGCACTCCAAGTGTCGTCCTGAGAGGGGGGAGAGGGGCTGTGATGCGAGACACAGGGCGAAAAGCAGTATCGCAATGCGAAATTGACAGTCGTCAGGATTGGAAGCGGTGCGGAAGGGACTCTTTCGTAATTAAACGGCGGAAAATCGCCTGGCTAAAACTACAAGAGCGATCCTTGCAGATCAGCGAGTGTTGCTTTCTTGCCGTATCCAACACTCGGATCTACCAAAGGCAAATGAGGTTTCTTCCCTTTGAGAATGTCCTCGATGGTGAGGAATTGAACGAGAGGGTATCTGTTTCCATGCAATTCAACTGTTCCGGCTGAGGACGCATCTGCTTTCATCCCGGCAGTTGGCTCGTTCAATGAAACCAAAACCCCAAATCCCAATGACGTCACCTCTTCTCGTTTTGCAACGCTAATAAGAGCGCGTACATCATCAGGCTTAAACTTACCGCTCTTCACGGAGACAACGGCAAACTTTGTGGTTTTTCCATCGGGCCTAAATGGAATCCGTCCATCAATTCCCTTGTCCGCGCCTTTTTTGTCATTCGGTATTCCATCGACTTTTGAAACAGCCCAAATCTCGAATGCTTTTCTATCCTTATCCTGCTCAGCCATCATCCTAGCGCCTTCAATCGTCGTGGGTAGGCCTTTAATTTCGTAATCTACACCAACTCGCAGATGGGGGAAGGCTCCCTCAAGCCGTTGCTTGCGGATCAGTTCGATTGCGAAGGGGGAAATATCGATGCCAATCCATCTCCGCGCAAGGATCTGCGCCGCCGCAATGGTCGTGCCACAGCCGCAAAAAGGGTCCATTACCAGATCGCCCGGCCGGCTTGATGCACTCAGTATATGTTTCAATATTCCGAGCGGCTTCTGAGTCGGGTAACCAAGCCGCTCAGCGTCTTGCGGACTCAGCCAACGGACATCTGCATCAATCCCTTCGGTAGTGCCAAATACAGTACCTTCGGTATACGGCTGAAAAGACCAAATATCGGGAGCACACGGCCCGTCATTGACAGTAATCGTTCGCTCATACATCGGCCATGCATCACCCTCGGTGATGGTGATGAAGCCCTTTTCAAACAGCAAGTCGAGTTTTTGGTGTTGAGTCAAGCCGGCAGGTTCGATGCCAACCTCTTCCCATATTTTTCCGGGAACCGCCCAATGTCTGCCTTTGGCCGTCGGGTCAAAGCCGCGCCAAGGCTTGCCTGATTCTCCTCCACGGGTCCCTGACCCAGTCAAAACGTTGCCGTAGTAGTCAGTCTTGTATACGCCCTTCGATGCCTCGACAAAATTATCTTTAACATGCCCAAGCATGTAAGGCCTGCGCGGGTGATTCCATGTGTAATCGTTGCTCTTGGTATAGTACAAAATAACATCGTGAATTGGCGCCCAACGTTTTGCTTTGTTATGGGAACCGGTCCTGCGCCAGATAATTTCGCTGCGAAAGTTGGTCGGCAAAAAAACTGCGTCGAGCAGCATTTTCAAATAATGGCTTGCCGTTGGATCGCAATGCAGATACGCAGATCCGGTGGGTTTCAAAACCCTGTGAATCTCAACAATCCTAAGAGCCATGTTAACCAAATACGCAAGCATCGGGCTTCTTGCCAAACTTCCGTGCAGCGCATTCACGAAATTGACAAGAGTCGGATTGCGAGCATTCTGTAGATCGTCGAAAGCCGCTTGTGCTGCGGCGTCCCAAGTCCACGTATCCTTGAATGCGGTAAGCTGAGCCTCATCGGAGCGTAAGCCGTCGGCTTTGAACAAAACATTGTAATTGAGATCGGAATTGAAAGGCGGGTCGAGATAGACCAGATCGACCGATTCGTCGGCGATCTTCTCCCGCATAATCAGAAGGTTGTCCCCATAAAGAAGGCTATTATTCAATGGTTGCATTCAGGCCCGCTCCATACTCTGACAATGAACAGTAGTGTT
>CAZHKN010000135.1:5279-13243 GCA_964532725.1 uncultured Occallatibacter sp. | reverse complement strand
AAAGGCAAGACGCACCTTATGGCTGAAAAGCTGAGCGTGGTGATGGCTCGCCGTCATCTTGAGGCTGCCGACGTGGCGCTGCTCATCATCGACGCCACTGAGGGCGTTTCCGCCAGCGATGCCACTATCGGCGGATATGCGCATGAGAGTGGTCGCAGCGTGATCATCATTGTCAACAAATGGGACGCGGTTACTACCGGCCGCACCGACGGAAAGCCCCCTGCCGATCGCGACATTTTTGAGCGGCAACTGCGCTCCGCGCTCAAGTATCTCGACTACGCGCCGGTTATTTTTCTTTCTGCGCTAGAAGCGAATAAAAAAGGCGCAGGCCCGCAGAACAAGGTGATGGCCCGCCTGTTGCACGAGGTCATAAAAGTGGCTGCCGAGCGCCGCAAGCGCGTAACCACCGGGCAGATGAACCGCTTCCTCGACAAGATTGATTTTCAGCGCGCGCCGGTGCCGATGGCCAAGCGGATACGCATCTTCTATATGACGCAGGCCGCCGTTGCTCCGCCAACCTTTGTGCTCTTTACGGATCGCGACATTCAACTGCACTTCAGCTTTGAGCGCTTTCTTGAAAATCAGATTCGCGAGGCCTTCGGATTCCAAGGCACGCCGATATGGTTCAAGATCAAGGCGCGCAACGAAAAGAAAGACGAATAACCACCTGCGGTGGGGCCGATCGCTCGCTGTTCGCTCGCAGGAGGTCTGTGCTTTTCCTGGTCCCCAAAAGCGAAGGACCAGGGGAACCCGCGCTTGACTCGCAACAGGAAATCTGCGGTGGGGCTAACTGCCTTCGGCCTTGGACTCGTTGGCTACGCAAGATCAGAGAGTCGCAGTTCTGGTAGCTCCCGGCCTCAGTTTTTGTGGACGACCTCGAAGGAATAGCCGTCGGGGTCCAGCACGTCAGCGGCGTAGTAACCGCGATGGTATTCAAGCCGCTCTCGCGGAGAGATATTATCCCTCGCTCCTGCCGCTATTGCGGCTTTGTAGAATTCATCGACCTTGCTATTGCTTTCAACCATGAATCCCCAGTGGATGACGGCTGGGTCTGGCTTACCTTGCTGGAGCCAAAAGTACGCTCGTTGTCCGTCCCCAAATCCCCACTGGTCAGGATGGCCGTCTTTGCCTTTGTAGGGTAGGAAGAACTTGATCTTGAGAGGCTTCAAGGCCGCCTCGTAGAACGCCAACGAACGTTCGATATTGCTGACCGTCAGAATCATGAAGCCGAGCATAATCTTCTCCTCCGAGTCTTTCGCTTTTATTGCGGAGATCCTTGCCCGATCCATTCCTCTTAGTCCTGCGAAATGGGCGGGATCATAAACCATTTGAGGGCAGCACGGTTTCCGAAGATGCTTTATATCTCTTAGTGCCAAATCCAGTGCCGCTCGAAGCCCGGCAACTCGTGCCTCAGAGTCTCAGACGCCATCGCTTACACTCAAACTACATGCTCAACCGGGGCTATGCATACACCTCAATCATCGGCAACAAATCGCATGGACAAACGCTGCTCACGCACCTGGCAAGTCTTTACGCCCACTCAACCCTGCAAGCATGGCAACAAAGGCTGAACGGCGGCGAAGTCGCGCTGAACGGAGTCATTGCTAGCGGAAGCGAATCGCTCATTTCAGGCCAAACCCTGGTCTGGAACCGTCCACCGTGGGTTGAACCGGAGGCCCCTCAGCACTTCGACGTCCTGTTCAATGACCCGCATCTATTGGCCGTCAACAAACCTAGTGGTTTGCCCACGCTCCCCGGCAGCGGCTTCCTGGAAAACACCCTCTTGCGCCTGGTGCAAAAGCAGTTCCCCAACGCAAACCCTGTCCACCGGTTGGGCCGAGGTACAAGCGGCATCGTCCTCTTTGCCAAAACGGCGCAGGCGGCATCTCATCTAACCGCAAACTGGAACACTGCCAAAATTCAAAAGATCTACCGGGCGCTGGCGCAAAACATTGCCGAGCACGACAGCTACGAAATCGTCACACCGATCGGCCTGGTGCCGCACCCGCGCCTTGGGTCCGTTTGGGCAGCTAACCCCAGTGGCAAACCGTCCAAGTCATTGGCAAAGGTGATCTCACGCGGCGCAAGCACCACGATATTTGAGGTGAGCCTGTATTCGGGCCGCCCTCACCAGATCAGAATCCACCTGGCCTCGATTGGGCATCCGCTGGTTGGCGATCCTCTGTACGGCTTGACCGGCCAGCCACTTGAGAATCTGCCTGGACTTCCCGGCGATGGAGGATATTTACTGCACGCCCAATTTTTGAAATTCGAGCATCCCATCAGCGGAGAAGAAATCAATCTGGAGGCAGCATTGCCGGCTGGATTCGCCCCGGTCCCCAACAGCGAGGGGCCGGGGGCACCCTCAGTGTAGTTTTAGGACGTCGAGACCGAGGCCACCCGCCGATTCTCATGATCTACGACCGTTGTCGTATTCATCATCCTCTTCGGTTCTGCAGGTGCAACCTAAGTATTGACCACCACAACGCGGGCAGCTTTCCACGTCGCAGCCGCTGAGGTGAAGCTCACCGCAGATTACTCCGCAGTCGTGGCAAGGCTGCTTTATTATTTCGAGCCATGTGGCCGCGAAGCTATCTGGGGCATCCTTCAGCCACCGCTCTTTCCCATACCTGATCCGACGGTATCCCTTGCCAGATAGCCGGACTGTTTTTTCCTTCTGTGCCCGCGCATAGTCGTCAACCCACTCGAATACGTAGTAAATTTCCTGCGCGATTTTAGCAACATCCGAATCAGCGATTTCACGCTCCAAACGATGGAGACCACGTGTTCTCATCGAGTGCACCTTATCGAAGAGCTTGCGGACTTCCTTTGTTCTAAGGATGTTCCTCTTCGCGCACATCCCAAGTAAGGCATTGAACTTGGGGCTGGGGGTCCCCTTAGGGTGTCGCAACTGCCGCAGCATCCATTCCGTCAGAAGATCGTCCGTATCCCGGACGAACTCAAATCCCCCAACCTCCTTGAGATTAAGTTTCTGAAATAAAATCTCAAATCGGTGGGCCGTCTCTTCGAGCAGTTCCCCTCCTGCCCAATGCGGCGCTCCAGCAATTAGGTGCCGCTGTATTTGTACCGGGTAGATGACGCTAAATCTCGCCCCGCGTAGCTCCTCGAATATAGGGGTTACCACATGCCTCGCGACCTCTCTGCGGTTTGGCACGCCGCATAGGTAGTAGTAGAGGCCCCGGTGAAGAATTACCTCTTGAAGAAATGAGTCCAAATGCCACGATTCTTTGCCAGGTATGGAAACCTCGAATGTTCCAGCGTTATTCGCCGAGGAGGATACCGTGACTGAATGTTTCTGAGCGGCGGTGCTCAGAAATCTCAGGAAACGCTTCGTATCTTCAAATAGCCGAGCTGGCGGGGTGATGGTCAATTTCACATCGGGCTGCATAGCGAAAACCTCGCTCATTGTTGAGATAATTGTAAAGAAGGCGTCGGGTGTCTCGGGACTCAATTATCAGCCACAGGAGGGCACGAAAGCTTTAGTCAACACATAGTTATTCCAGGATGGCCGGCCTCATGAACGGGATGCAGTGACCGACAAAATACAAACTACGCCGCGACCGAAAAGCGCACTCCCGCCGGGTCATGGGAGAATAGTAAGTACCTGCCATGACTGACGAAATGATCGTACAAACCCCGCCTGCCGCCGAAGAAACTCAAGAGACCACGCCCGAAGTTGCGCCTGAACCCGCTGCTGTTGCAGCCACTGAACCTGTAGCGGAAACTGCCACTGTGCCGGTTGTCGAGCCAGCTGCCGAGCCTGCCGCCGCTCCTGTGGCTGAAGCCGAGCCTGCGCTGATTGTGCCGGAGACGGTTGCGGATGCGATCGCTGAACCGACTGTTAGGACTGTTGCGACACCCGCAACAGTGGCGATTGGTGCGCCCCCAATTGCCGCAATCCCCGAGCCAGTTGCGGAGCCTGAGGAGTCTTTTGGCGATCTGCTGAAGGAGTTCGAGCGCAGCCACAAGCACAAGTCCGAAGACGGGCAGCGGCAGTTGCAGGGGACGGTGATCTCCGTCTCTGCCGACGAAGTTTTTCTCGATATCGGCTACAAAGTTGAGGGCGTGCTGCCGCGCGCGGCCTTTGCGCACAACGCCGACAAGGTGAAGGCCGGCGATACTTTTCCTGTCTCGGTAAAAGGGCGCAACCTGGAAGGCTACTACGAGCTTTCGCTCTTCAAGGTTGCACAGCCGAAGGATTGGTCGTCTCTGGAGGCGGCCTTTGAACAGAAGACGCCGGTGGTCGGCACGGTAACGGCTGTTGTAAAGGGCGGCGTGAGCGTGGATGTAGGCGTACGCGCCTTTATGCCGGCGAGCCGCAGCGGGACCAGAGAGGCCGCTGAACTGGAAAAGCTGGTGGGCACGGAGATTACCTGCCTGATTACCAAGCTTGATGTCGCGGACGAGAATGTGGTTGTGGATCGGTGCGTGGTTCTTGAAGAGCAGGCGCGTGGAGTGCAGGAGGGCCGCTACGCCGCGATGGCCGAAGGCGATGTGGTCAGCGGCACGGTGCGCAGCCTGGTTCCTTATGGAGCGTTTGTGGACCTGGGCGGGATTGACGGGCTGCTGCACATCAGCGATATTTCGCACGCCCGGGTGAGCAAGAGCGAAGATGTGCTGACGGTTGGGCAGGAGCTGCGGGTCAAGATTCTCAAGATCGACCAGGAGACAAAGAAAATTTCGCTGGGACTGAAGCAGCTACAGGCCGAGCCGTGGGAGACCGCGGCTGATCGCTACAAGCTGGGCGAGCGCGTGACGGGCCGTGTAACGCGCGTCATGGAGTTTGGCGCCTTTGTGGAGGTGGAGCCGGGGATTGAGGGATTGATTCACGTCTCCGAGATTTCGTGGGGCAAGAAGGTGCGCGCGGCTGGGGATGTATTGAAGCCGGGCGATACCGTGGACGCTGTGATTCTGGGCATCAAGCCGGAGGAACGCAGGCTCTCGCTGGGATTGAAGCAGACGCTGGGGGATCCGTGGGCCGACGTGCCGGCGCGCTTCCCGGTCGGCGCGCAGGTCCAAGGCCCGATCTCCAAGCTGATGGCCTTTGGCGCCTTTGTGCAGATTGCGGATGGAGTAGAGGGGCTGGTGCATGTGAGCGAGATCAGCGCTGACAAGCATATCCATCATCCGCAGGATGTGCTGAGGGCCGGGCAGGTAGTGAAGGCGCAAGTGCTGGCCATTGACGGCGGCAAGCGACAGATCAAGCTGAGTATGAAGCAACTGATTCCGACCAGCATTGACGAGTATATTGCCGAGCACAAGGCCGGGGATGTGGTCTCTGGGCGCGTGGTGGAAGAAACAGCAGGCGGAGCGGTTGTGGAACTCGGTGAGGGTATTCGCAGCACCTACAAGGCAACAGCAGCAGGAACAGTCGAAGTCGAGACTGCCAGTAGCGCGAAAGTGGATTTGTCAGGGCTTTCGTCAATGCTGAAGGCGCGCTGGAAGGGCGATACGAAGGCGGCGTCGAGCAAGCCGGAGCCGTTGCAGGCCGGGCAGATTCGCAGCTTCCGCATTGTCAAGCTGGACGCCGAGACGAAGAAGATTGAGGTAGAACTGGCCTGAATCCGATTTAGGGCCGATAGGATCATTAAGCAGAGAAAAGCCACATATTCTTGAGAGATTCTTTACGTTTTGGCGTGCAAGAATCCAAGCACCATGACTTACGCGTTGATGACGACCACGGAAGAGATACTCGAACCCGGAGACCGGCTGGACCACTACTTCATCGAGTCGATTGTGGCGCGCAGCGGCATGTCTGTGCTGTATAAAGCAACGGACATGAACAGCGGTCGCGAGGTGGCTGTCAAAGTTCCTCATGCAGAGATGGAGGCCGACCCGGTTTTGCATGAGCGCTTTGAACGGGAGCGGGAGATCGGCCAGGAGATTGATCATCCCGGCGTAGTGAAGGTTTTCAGCGGCGAAGAGCAGAGCCGGGTGTACATGGTGATGGAGTGGGTGCCGGGGCGGCTGCTGCGCTCGATTCTGAACCGCGAGCGGAAGCTGCCGATTGAGCGCGCGATAGCGTTGACGCTGGAGATCTGCGATGCAATGGACACGATGCACAAGCACGGCGTGGTGCATCGCGACCTGAAGCCGGAGAACCTGATGGTCAGCGAAGACGACCATGTAAAGCTGATCGATTTCGGCATAGCGATGAAGGAAGATGCGCGGCGGTTGACCTTTGTGAATTTGTCGGCGACACTGGGCACTCCAGATTACATTTCGCCGGAACAGGTGAAGGGTCTGCGCGGCGACCAGCGCAGCGATATTTATTCGCTGGGCGTGATTCTCTACGAGATGCTGACCGGACAGGTGCCGTTTACCGGCTCAAATCCCTTTGCGGTGATGAACGAGCGGCTATTGCATGATCCGCCATCGCCACGCATGCTGAACCCGGAGATTTCGCCTGCGCTCGAAGAGATTCTCTATCGTGCGCTAGCCCGCGACCCCCGCCACCGCTACGCGACAGCACAGGAGATGGCCTGGGAACTGGAGCATCCGGAGCTTGTCGGGGTAGATGAGCGCGGCGCAGACAAGCGCGGCGGACAAAGGCCGAACCGGCGCAAAATGCTGCTCTATGCAGGCCTGGCGCTGATTCCTCTAGCGCTGTTTGGATTGATGCTGGCCTTGGCGCGGCATTGAATGCTTTGCGTAACCGCTTCTCCACCTTATGTCCAGGTTTGGTCTGCCGGCAGATTGATCCCTCTCAGCTACTGTGCGGGTTGTCAGAAAGGGAACGAGAGATAGGTTGAGCCGAGTCCGGTTAGAGCGGTTCTCCAATAGGTGTGCCCTTGTAGGTGTGCCCTTGCTGGCGCAGTGTAAGGTGACTTTTTCTTCCACCCCAGCGACAAAGACCTGTCGCCGGGGACCCCGGAGAGGAAAAAGCCACTCAGCGGTAGTGGTTCCGGGGTATAGCAATTGGAGAACCGCTGTAGCTGGCCGGACGATCCCAGCAGGCTGGTGTAGTGCAGATCAGGACTCAAGCGCCCCGTGAACCATGGTTTGTGCCGCGACCGCCTCATATTGCGGCCACACAGCCGCCGCCTGCGCAGACGTCAGGTCGGCTTGATCGGTGCAGTTTGGCTCGTTCATAACCAGCATATACTGGATGCTGGGATTCGCTTGCAGATATGCTGTTACCGAGCTTGAATTAAAGTTTCCATTCCATAGCATCGGATAGAAGATCATCTGATAACTGCTGGCATAATTCGAGGGCACAGACGAATTCGGGGTGGGACTCCAGTTATACCACCAACTGACGCCGGGAGAGAGCGCCGCGAAGTCAGCCGGATCGGCAAGATCATAAGCGATACCACGCTTCGCGCTCTTGGTTGCAGCCGCCGTGATCGTAAAGCTCCGCGTAACGGGAGCGGCTGCGCTATAAGTTGCATTGCCGGCTTGCGTGGCCTGGATTGTGCATGTGCCAACGGCGAGCAGCAATGCCGTGGAGTCGCCGACCGTGCAGACGGACGCGGTTATGGAAGCATAGCTCACTGTCAGGCCGGAGCTTGCGGTAGCGCCGAGCGTTACCGTCGCTCCGACAGTCTGTGAGGCTATCGCCGGGAAAGTGATGCTTTGCAACGCGCGATAGACCCAGAAGGTTTGGCCGACGAATGGCGCGGTGGCATAGATTGAATTGCCGGCCTGTTCAGCGCCAAGACTGCAATTGCCGGAGGCCAGCAAAGAGGCTGACCAGACACCCGTGCCGGACTCAGAGACTGTGCAGACCGACGGTGTCTGGCTGATATAGGTGACTGGAAGGCCGGAGCTCGCTGTTGCTTTCAATGTAACTGTGGTCAGCACGTACTGGTAAGAAGTAAGTGCTACATAAGGGAAAGTAATGGTCTGCGGAGCGCGATAGACCCAGAAGGTCTGGCCGACGAATGGTGCGGTGGCATAGATTGAATTGCCGGCCTGTTCAGCGCCAAGACTGCAATTGCCGG
>CAZHKN010000135.1:0-5179 GCA_964532725.1 uncultured Occallatibacter sp. | reverse complement strand
GCCAGCAAAGAGGCTGACCAGACACCCGTGCCGGACTCAGAGACTGTGCAGACCGTCGGTGTCTGGCTGATATAGGTGACTGGAAGGCCGGAGCTTGCCGTCGCTTTTAGTGCAACCGTGGTTAGCGCGTACTGGTAAGAAGTAAGTGCTACATAAGGGAAAGTAATGGTCTGCGGCGCGCGATAGACCCAGAAGGTTTGGCCGACGAATGGCGCGGCGGCATAGATTGAATTACCTGTTTGTTCAGCGCCAAGACTGCAACTGCCTGAAGTCAGCAAGGCGACTGACCATACGCCAGTGCCGGACTCAGAGACTGTGCAGACTGTCGGTGTCTGGCTGATATAGGTGACCGGCAGACCGGAGCTTGCCGTCGCCTTTAGTGCAACTGTGGTTAGCGCGTACTGATAGGAAGTAAGTGCGACATAGGGGAAGGTGATGGTCTGACTGATTTTTCCAAAGACGGGAGTAACTGACGCAAAGCTGGTGCCGACGCGGATCTCATCGAGCGACATCTCGTTTGTGGCGGCGCCGCCGTAAACGGCGATGGCATCGAAGCCGACGCTGCTAGTCGTCGAGATGGTTGCATTGGCTGTGGACGGAGCGGTCTCGCTGAGCGATGTGGGATTCAGGTAGAGGTTGACAATATTCGCCGCGCCACTCGTGGCGGCGAAGTTCACTTCCAGGACAAAGAGTACGGACTGGCCCACGACCACGGGAACGTTTGTAAGCACAGGCGTTCCGTTGTTGTATTGCAGGCTCCAGAAGGGATTGCCGTGGGCATCGTTCGAAGTTGCGCCGAAGTATCCGGCCGCAATGCTGTTCGGCGAGCCGGCCCACCAACCGACTCCACTGGGGTTTAGATACACGGCGTTGGTATCTGTGCTGTTTGTATCTTTGCGGAGCAGGAAGCTGACCCAGACGGTGCTTCCCGGCGCGCTGATCAGGCCGCCTGACAAATACGAGCTGAAGGTTCCGTTGGGATCCTGATTGAGAAGTCTTCCCGCTCCCTGATATTCATAGCCGCCAATCGAGTAGTTCCCACTGGTTAGCAGGCCCGTATAAGTCAGCGGAGTGGCCGAGGCGATGTTATAGCCGGGCACGGCTGTGGAGTTACCTTGTTCCTGCCATGCGCTGCCCCAGCCAAAGTCCCCGCCACCGCTTACGCCGGAGAGCGCGCCGTCTGCTTCAGAAAACGGTTCGTAGGCAAGAATTGTTCCGGATCCGGGAAGAAGCGGAGTTGCTGTCGCTTCATTCGAGGAGCCGCTCATTCCGCCGGCGTCGAGCGCGGTGACTTTGAAGAAGTAGGCGTGTTCATTGGTCAGGCCAGTTACAGTATAAGTGGCGGATGTAACTCCGGTAACAATTGGAGTTACACTTTCACCGCCCGAGGCTGTTCCCTGGTAGACGTTGTAGGAGGTGGCTCCCGGAGAGGCCGTCCAATTGAGCCCCGCTTGCCCGTTTCCACCGGTGGCCGTCAGAAAGGTTGGAGCGGGAGGAACCGGTTCCCCTGCACCGGACCACGTCCCACTGAGGGGAACCTGGAAGATGTACATCGATCCGGGAGGCATGGTGAAGGTATAACTTTTGGTGACGCCGGTCAGCGACTGGCTGCCGATGGGGATATTCATGGCGCTGTCGTTGGTTTGGCGCGGGTCTCCGGTAAGCGTATAGAGCTGGGCTGTCCCGGTGGGCGTCGCGGGAAAGTTGAGCGTGACCGGCGTCTGGTTGTTGAGGTCGCGGGAGATCACGACGACATCGGCCTGATTGACGACATTTGCGTCGGCAAATGTATAAACGGCGATCAACGGAACAGCCTGCCCGTTGGTGATGACCGGATCGGTATAAGTGGGAACGTTGTTTGCAACCGTCAGAACCATCGGCCCGGTGCAGTAGTTATTGCGCATCTGCAACGCTTCCCACACCGGATGCGGACGGAAGCCGTTGGCGAAGTTGGTATGCGAGGTATACGGCCCGGTGCCCAGTCCATACTCGAAGAGGTTCTGCGGGCCGAAGCCGTTGAGCGCGGCATAGAGGTTTACATCGACTGCCCCGATTCCGGCTGCCAGTGTTGTGTCCCCGGTATGAGTAGGCGTGTCGGCTCCCGGGCCTTCTTCATACGCCGCGAGGCTGTAATTCAAGCCGATTCCGGCATCGGCCTTCTGTTGAGCGGCGATGGCGTTAATGATCGGGCCGTTGCTGACTGGAACCTGCACCAGATCCGATTGGAAATATGCGTCCCCGGCAAGAGTTGTGTTGCCCTGTGTGTAAAGCGCGGCATCGACGACCGATATCTCGGGTGCAGCAGCAGCGGCATTCGAGCCGAAGGATGGGATCAGATCGAAGCCATCCGCGATGAACCGGATCTGGCTGGGGTTGAAGTAGCTCTTGCCTGCGATGGCCTGGCTGAGGACGAAGTGCGCCCACTGGCCGTATGCAGCGTCGGCAGGCACTTGCTGCGTTCCCCACTCCTCATTGCCGACTTCGAGATAGATCGTGCTGAAATCCGCGGTGTATGGTCCGGGATGACTGGCGGGGCGCTTGGATGCATAACCCGTTCCAGCCGGAGCGGACAGATAGTCAATCAGTTCACTCCACTCGGTTGGCGACAGAGCCATATTGATAATCATCCAGGGATTTGCGCCGATGGTCTTCACGTTGGCCAACGCATCGGGCAGATGTTCCAACTCTCCGGGCAACTCATATTCGTTGCCGATGCCGGGAGTGTTGCGCGTCTTGATCTCCGGTGTCAGCCAGCTATCAAGACTGAAATAGGAATAGTTCTCGGCGGCGTTGCCGAAGTTACTCCAGATGCGCACCGTTCCCGGATGATAGCTTTCCCAGGCCTGCAATGCCTGCGGGCTAACGGAGTTCGGCGGCCATGCGGCATCGTAAAGCTGCAAGTTATCAACCCACAACGTACCGGGTGCGCTGAAGTCGAGGTGAGCGCTGGGCTGAACGGAGTTTGCGGGCAGGCCTGGCACCGCGGGGAATGTCCAGGTAAAGTGCTGCCAGGTGCTGGTGACGCCGGTAAATGCATGCGAGACGCCGATTCCGCTGATGGAGAACGTAACACTGCCGCTGCCGATGCCGGACTGCTTGAGCCATACATCCACTTCATAGGTGTGACCGGGCTGGAATTGCTCGTAGGATGGCCCGACAAAGGCATACTGCATATATTGCCAGATGCCGTTGGTCTCGGCATTTGTATCGGTGATCTCTAAACTGAGTCCGCCTGCATCCGATGCCGGAACGTCGGTGGACAATGTATAGGGCAGGGTCGCCGTGCGCGTGTCGCAACCCAGCGTTTCGGTGCTCCAATTGGCGCAATAGACGGTAAAGCGCGGGTCGAGAAGAGTGACGCCCGGTACGACGGCCTGGTCGTCCAGTTCGAGCCAGATGATATCTCCCTGCTGAACCGCTGGACCGGAGCTGGCAAAGGTGATGGTGTTGTTGGCCGCCGTTTCATCTTCTCCGTCGGCAGTATAGGCGGAGACCGTGTCCGTGCGCAGCAGAGACCATGCGCCATTGCTATAGCGATAGGTGAGCGCGGTTGCGCCAACAAAGTAGCCAGTAACAATGCTTTGGTAAAAGTCGGCGCCGGGATTTGGATAAGTGACAACAAAGGTAGTTGCTGTGCCGCTAAGAGCAGTAAAGCTGAAGCGGGCATCCAAAGGGGAAAATCCGCCGTCGGCCAGCCACACATTTTCCGTGATGTTGGTGCCTGCCGCAGGCTGCATGTTAAAGCCGGCAGGGACCGGATTGGCCGCCTGCACCGGGGGAAAGATGCTGAAACTCGCCGCGGAGTTCGTTCCTACAGGCTGCACGGCAGGGGTTGCGCTGGCCTCATTCGAGAATGCGCCGGAGCCGGAAGAATTCACCGCTGCCACGGTGAAGAAATAGCGCGTTCCGTCAGTCAAGCCGGTGGCGATATAAGAGGTCGCTGTAATGAGTGTGGCGATGGGGGTCGCGTTTTCCGCTCCCGACGCGGTTCCCTGAAAAACATTGTAAGAGGTTGCGCCAGACACGGCATTCCAGGAGAGCGGTATCTGCATATCGCCCGCGCCTGCGGTAAGACCGGAAGGAGCGGCTGGAGCCTGGCCCCAGAGACCGGCCGGAGTTGCGACGGCTGCAAGGAGCAGAAGGCCACGGCCTGCGATATAGTTTAGCCTGTGATTAGCGTCACTCGTAGGCATTGCGTTCATGCGCATACTCCATTCAACATAGCGAAATATCTTCAGTTGTAGTTCTGAGATTGTAGCGATTGTAAATCCGGATTTTGATCGTTCGATGAAAGTACTTCGCGTTGTTGGCACTTTTGATTGCCTTTGTGATTACTTCCGTCCGGATGGCAGTACACCGAAGCTGAGCGATCCGTCGTTGGATAGGACTTGTTCACCTGTGGCGTGAAGGGAATGTGCCAATGGGTTGAGTCGTGAGGGGGCAGAGACGGTCGAATCACGCCGCAATTTCCGCGCATGCCCGAACAGCGAGAGCGGGCACATCAACTTACACGCTTTCCGCCCCGCTTGCCGCTCTTGGCCGGACGCTGTGAAGCCCCGAATACTGTTCGACTGAAGTTGATGCATCATGCGGGCATTCGCACGGCAACCAGCATTTGCGAAAATGAGGTCACAAGTTCAGCGTAACTATGCGTAATCGGACAGAACTGAGGGGTGTACCCATAGTGTACCTCGCGGAGTGAGCTGCACATTGCCGATTAGTCTTCGATAAGAACCTCTCTCGCAAAGGTCAATCACGCGTTTTCAGGTTCAATCGATGAATCGAGATTGGGTTTGATAACGTAATGAAATACCACTACCCTTTCTCTATCAAACCTCTAGCAAATTCCATCCGAGAGCGAAAAGTCGAAGCCCTCATCCGGATTGAACAAAGATCGCTCCAGGCATTCATTGCCTGCCGCAGCAAGTGGAGACCCGAGCAGTAACTGGATGTGCCTCAATCTTGCCGGCATTTTACGATTTCAAAAGATCCACCTGGGGACTTTCAACATCAATTCAATCTAGCCATCGTTCGGAGGCTGATGACTTCAAGATCACAGGCATTCGGCTGTGTACGGCTACTGTGAGTTCGTTTCGATGCTTATTTTCCAGGCTCGGGTACAACTTCAATAGCATTAATAAGTGGATAGTTAATAACAGGCGAGAAAGTGAGTTCTATC
>CAZHKN010000134.1:0-13368 GCA_964532725.1 uncultured Occallatibacter sp. | reverse complement strand
GCTCGGCTGTCTCGGAAAGCACAGCCAGCGCATCGGCAAACCGTGCTTCCAGCACATCCCGGCTTGCACGAACCGGCTCTTCACCCACTGCATTTTGCGCGGATAGCTCCGGCACAGGTTCTATTGCTATCGGCTGCGCGAAGAGCGAAGTCGAACCCGACTGCTCATTCTGAATTCTCATGCCCAACGTAGAAAATCCTACCGGCCCGCGCAACAGTCCGCCTTCATATTGAAAGACCGCTACCTCATCCGGCTGCGCGCTCTCCTGCAAGACCAATGCCCGCAATTGACCTAGCGGACGCACCAGCTCTGAAGCCAGCCCGCGCACGCTCTCGACCCTCTGCACCTGGGCATGAATCGCAGCGGCACTCTCAAAGTCGAGATTCGCCGATGCGGCATCCCGCTCCGCGCGCAGAACTACCAGAGAGCTTTCGCCGCGCGTCGCAAGGAAACGCTCGACCGCCGTCGCCTCTTCGGCATAGCGCTCATCCGTGCAGCCTTTGTAACAAGGCGCAAGGCACATCTTCATTTCGGAATAAACGCACCCCGGATGACTGGGATTGGGATCGAGATCGTCTGTACAGCGCCGCAGCAAGAAGAGTTTCAGCGCCTCGTCTACATAGCGCTCTGCCGCGGTCCGCGAAGCAAACGGCCCGTAAGCCCACTCTGCTTCGCGCTGGCTGGGCCGGTGCGTCACCGTGACACGCGGATAAGGATTGCCGCCCAGAAAGCGCACAAAAGCCGGACTGCGCAGATGCATGCGTTCCAACGCTTTTGCACCAAACACTTTTTCTAAAAGGGAAAACTGTACGAGCAGCCCTTCGAAATCCGAGCCGGCCAGTCGCCACTCAATCCGTCTGACTCTGCCCGCCAACTGTAATCGCCGCGGATGCTTCACCGAGGGCTGCAACAGCCGTTCCAGCCGTCCGCGCAGATTCGGCGTGCGCCCAATATACGGCTCTGCGTGGGCCTCTGCTCCGTACAGCGCAAAAACCGCCGCAGACTGCGGAAGCTGCGTCAGCGAGGCCTTGGCATCCGCGGGATCAAACGCGAGAGTCTGCATCTCAATCAGCACAGCGCCCTCACTCACGCCCCAGCAATCGTCATGCCGTCAATGCGCAACGTCGGCGAAGCCACCGATCCGCGAAAGACCAGATCGTTCCCAATCGCCGTCACATTCTTCAGCATCTCGCTCAGATTGCCGGCGACCGTCACTTCTTCCACGGCGTGGGTCAGTTGCCCGTTCTCAATCCAAAGGCCCGTGGCGCCGCGCGAGTAGTCGCCTGTCACCACATTGACGCCGAAACCCATCAGGCTGGTGACATAGAACCCTGTCTTGACCTCACCGATGATTTGCTCAGGCGTCAGTTCGCCCGGCTCAAGATAGAGATTCCCGCAGCCGATCCCTGGGGTGCCGGCCAAGCCCCGCGAGGCATTGTGGGTGGACTTCATGCCCAGCTTGCGGGCCGTATAGGTATTGAGCAGATAATTGCGCAACACGCCGCGCTCGACGACCACCGTGTGCCGCGACGGCAATCCCTCGCCATCAAAGGGCGAGGTCCCAAAGCCGCCCATCCCCGTCGGCAGTAGCATCGTGTTGTCGTCAATGATGGTCAGGTTCGCGCCGGCAATCTCGCTGCCCAGCTTTCCCGTAAGAAACGATGCACTACGCCAGATCGAATCTCCCGAAGCCGCTTCAAAGACTGAGCCGATCAGCCCCCGCGCAACCTCCGGGGCAAAGATGATCGGCGCCTGCTGCGTCGGAACACGCCGCGCGCCCAGCCGCCTCAAGGTGCGCCGCGCCGCCTCTTTCCCAACCGATTCGGGCGATTCGAGATCGGCAAACCGCCGCGCGCTCGACCACCAGCCGTCCCGCTGCATCGCGCCATTGGCATCCTGCGCCAGCGGAGCCGCCGACACACCGGCATAGCTTGTCCTGTAGCCGCCTACGAAGCCACGCGAGTTAGCCAGCGCCTTGCGCCCGGTAGCCGCTTCAAAGCTGCCGCCATCGGAGTTGGTAATGCGCGCATCGCTGGCCATCGCCGCCGCCTCTGCCCGCCGCGCCCACTCGATACGCTCCGCGCCTGAGAGCGAGTAGACGTCCTCATCGAAGAGATGCAGATCGCCGGGTACCGAGCCAAACTCGCTCGTGTCCGGCAAGCCGGCAAGCGGATCTTCTTCCGTCACCTTGACCAGCGCCATCGCTCCATCGACAAGCTGGCGAATCCCTTCTGGCGTCAGGTCGCTCGTTGACGTCGAGGCAGAGCGCTTGCCGTCGAAGACCCGCAGCCCCAGCCCCCGTGAGCCGGACTCCTTCAGCGTCTCCACCGCGCCCATGCGCACTGTTACGCTGAATTCATCGCCCTCGCGGGCAACCGCCTCGGCATCGCTGGCGCCGGCTTTCATAGCCAGCGCCACAACGTCGGCAGTCAGGGATTCAAGATCAAGAGCGGTCAGTTCTGGTTGAGCGGAGGATTGAGGCATGGCTTCAAGCTATCAAACTTGGCGAGGCTCTGCTTGGCGAGGCTCTGCGCGTCGCAGCAGCGGCCTTACGAAGCCACCGCCAGTTCCGCCGTATGCGCCATGCGCACCGCGCCCTTGCGCGGGCCGCGTTTGCGCGCGCTCATTACCTTGATGCGCTCCAGCAGCTCCTGCGGTGTGCAGTTCTTTTTCGCAATCAGCGCATCGGCCGCATGGATTTCGCCGGCCATCTTCAGCGGATCGCCCAAGAGAATCATCGGCACATGCGGTGCAATCTGTTTCAGCCGGTCCGTCAGTTGGCGCCCATTCATCTGCGGCAGCCCAAAATCGGCCAGCACCAAGTCAATCTGGTTTTCGTTGAAGAGTTCAATCGCATCCCGTCCGTTGGTGGCAGAAACCACACGGTAACCGTTGGTCTCCAGCATAAACTTCCGCACGGAAAGTTCCTGTTCGTTGCTATCTACACAGAGAATGATCTTTTTAGGCCGCATATTCCGAAAATCCGTTCCTTTGTTAATTTTTTTCTCCCTGGAGATGCGACTCCCCGAGCGCCCTGCAAAGGGTGTCACGGGCTGAGGCATCTCAGGGACGTCTCGCCGGGAAGACGGCAACAACTTGGCCTATGCCACGCAGATCTGCAAAAGCACGCACATCCTGTCCTGATGTGCATCAGCGCAATATTGCATTCGGCATGTGAACCAAGGCGTGTGTGCCAATATTCCCGGCAGAGATGTGTTTGGTACCTGGGGGTCAGACCGGTAAAAGTGCCGGTTAATTTCCTGCAATGTTTGCCAAGATTACGATCCGAGTCCCCTTCTGCAAAGAGAGAAATAAAAGCGAAAGCCGGGATGTAAATCTCCCTGTAACAATCGATAATTTGCTAGCCCTAATCCATGCCACCACTTGCGCCGTTGAAACCCTGTTGAAAGCATGTGCATCAGGGCAGGAAAAGCTGTCCTTTTGCCACACAAACAGTGCTGCCCCCCACGCGCACATCGCTGACTATTCCTGATTCACAAATTGCGGAAAGATACAAATCGCTGAGCCGGCCTATCTCCACACCCTGTCGCAGGTGAACGCGCTCACCGGCCTTCACCGCGCCGCGCGCGACAAGATAACCGATCGCGCATCCTGCCGCCGAGCCGGTCGCCGGATCCTCTCCGCCGTTGAACTGCATCCGCGCGCAAAATTGTGGCCTCTCGCCTTCGCTCTCTCCATTTGATTCCATCACCGGTCCCAGCACATAGAACCACCGCGCGCCGCTCTCCCGCAGCCACGTTGTTGCCTCTTCCTGTCGCACCTTGAGCCGCGCCAGCGCCTCCGCTGATCGAAGAACAACAATCGCAAAGGCAGTTCCTGTAGAGACAATCCGCGGCGGCAATGCTGGATCAAGATCCTCTGCGCCAAGGCCCGTCAGCCGCGCCACTTCCGCTGGATCAAGCTCCACCCCAAACTCCGGATCGCGTTGACGCATCTCGCCAAAGCTTCCTTCGCCGTCAAAGCGCACCGGCACAGCGCCCACATTCAGAGCCAGTGTCACCGCCGCCTCCCGCACTGTCTCCGGCGCATGTTCACGCAGAATGCTCGCTGTTCCCAGCGTCGGATGCCCGGCAAAGGGCAGCTCTTCCTGCGTCGTGAAGATCCGCACCCGCACACCTTCGGCCTGTTCAATCGCGGCGGCGCGCCGTTCTATAAAGGTTGTTTCAGAGAGGTTGAACTCGCGCGCAATCGCCTGCATCCGCGCGCTCGTAAGCCCACCAGGATTGAAGACCACGGCCAGGGAATTACCCTTGAGCGGAGTCTCGGTAAAAACGTCGACAACGAAATAATCAAGAACCGGCATCGCTTGACAGGCCTCCGCGAGGGTTTTAGAACCTGTCTCATCGACTTAATTCTTCGACTCGCGAGCCTCATTCAACCCGCTTTGGCGCGGATCTCACGGTTGGCGAATTTGAAGAGTGCTCTTTATGAGACAGGTTGTAGTGTACATTCATTCTTGTAGACGCATCGGTGGCGAAGCGGTTAACGCGCAGGTCTGCAAAACCTGTATGCGCGGGTTCGAATCCCGCCCGGTGCTCCAGATTTTCCACCCATTTGCAGGCATCTCAGTTTTCAGCCGGGGCTAAATCAATATGCCTTCCGCTTACGCGGCCTTGCTGATATTGAAGCGCTGCACATTGTTCTCAAGTTCCGACGCCAGCTTCGCCAGATCCCCGCAGGCAGCCAGAGTTTGCTCTCCGGCGGCAGCGGAGTGTTCTGTGAATTGTGTAATCGAGTTCATGCTCTCTGTCACCTGGCCGGCAACCGATGTTTGCTCCACTGCCGATGAGGCAATTTGTTTCACCATATTGCCGGCATCATGCGCCATCTGGACAATTGTCCCCAGCGCGCTTCCGCACTCTTCTGCCTTTGTAAGCCCTGCGTCCACCTGTTCCCGTCCACTCTCCATGGTCAGCACCGCATTCGCGGTTTCCTGCTGAATTGAGGAAATCATCGCGGCAATCTCGCGAGTCGCGTTTGTGGTGCGCTCCGCCAGACGCCTTACTTCCCCGGCAACTACGGCGAATCCTCGCCCTTGATCTCCTGCGCGAGCCGCTTCAATCGCGGCATTCAAAGCCAAAAGGTTCGTCTGCCCGGCAATCTCCTCAATCACTCCGACGATCCGTCCGATCTGGTCTGAACTTTTTCCCAGGGATCTAATCTGATCCGCGGCCTCTGAGGTAATTTTGGCGGCGTTCTGAATCACACGCATTGTTTCCTCCACCACCGAGCGCCCCTGGACCGCGGCTGTCTCTGTCGCCGAACCGGAACTGGCCGCCGCGCTGGCCGCATTTGAAACCTCGGCGATGGCGGCTGACATCTCCACCATCGCTGCCGCGACTTGCTGTGCTTCGCGTGCGTGGCTGCGAGCGTGTTCGACAGTCTCCCCTGTCGTCGCTGTTAGCTCTGTACTCGCCGCGGCAGTGCGCTCCGCCGCGGTTGAAATACTCGACAGCACATTCCGGAAGGACACAATGGTCCGATTCAGCGCATCGGCAATCTCGTGCATCTCGTCTGCCGAGTCCACTTCAAGCGATTGCGAAAGGTCACCCTCTGCCATCGCCTTTAGTATATCCACGGTTCTGTGCACCGGCTTCACTATGGCTCGCGCAATAGCCACACTCATGAACCACAACACGATGATCGTTGCAATAAACAGCGATCCCAGTTCAATGCTGCGCGATCGAATGATCGAAGCCGCATTCTTCTCCTGCGACGGAATCCAGTCGGCGGTCAGATCGGACAACTTGTCGTTTGCCGCCTTGTGCTGCACGAACAGCGGGTTCATCTTCGCGATGCGTATCTTGCGCGCTGCTTCGCGATCGCCAGCAAGCAGCGCCGGAATGTACTCCTTCTCCGCAATCGCAAACCACTCCTCGCCGGCAGGATATGCGGCCTGGATCATCAGATCGCGAATCGCACCGGGAGGCAGTGCTTCTTGGTAATGCTTTTGAGAAGTCTCAAATGCCTGATGATCCTGGCGCAGCAAATCAACCGCTTTGCGCGTCTCCGCATCCGTCGTGGCATCCTCGGCGGCGATGGCCGCCGGCAGCGCCGCAACCAGGCTGGCCGGAGGATCAAAGCAGTCTCCACCTAACTGGTAGGCGAGAGCAATATCCTGATACATCGGAGAATTGATGCGCACCGCCTCAAGCGTGTAATAACTGAGAGCTGCAAACAGCGCCAGCCCGCCAACGGCGCTCACTGTCATCAATCTAAGTTTTCCAGAGAATTTCATTCGGCTTAACACATTCATGCACAGCCTCTTGACCGCCCGCGAGGAACGCGGACTCTGATTCCAGGGCAGAAAGGAGGCGCGGAGATCTTCATCCGGCCGGAATGCACTCACACCGCAGGAAATTTCTCTCTGGAACTACTATTTTCTATCGGTTGGATAATCTAAGACTTTAGAGCATCGCCGCAATTCGGCTCTTCATCAGCAAGGGCCGCCGCCTCTTTTGGAGAAGCAACGGCCCATTGCTGCGCAGCTCTGATGAGGAGAAAACTCAGAGCGCAATCAGAGGACGGGGAAGCCGCACTCTCGATCGATCCAGAAACAGCCGCATGCGCAGCGCCTCGGTGCGCTGAATGGCCACCAGGCGCATCTGGCGGCGGATATGATCGCCATCGGTCAGCAGGTCGACCTGGGCCTCATCCCACTCCGCATCCCGCTCGAGCCGCTCAATGCGCTCTTCTACCGATTTGCGAAACCGGGGGCTGATTTCAAACCCATCGTACGTGGGCGCATTGGCCGCATTCGGCGCTCGGTTTGGCTGTTGATCAGATTTCATGGTCAGCTCCAGGAGGTTGGATAATTTGGCAGCTAAAAAAATTTCAACCAGGGGCTAAAGTTTTTCTAACCTTTGCCGATATTAGATGCGAGTAATGCGCAGCGCCAGATTACTATCTGTAAAAACCTCGGTAATTAGCTGTATTGAAATTGGACAAAAGAGTACCGTCTGCAATGAAACCTGTGCATAACTTGGGTGAAATAAGTCTTTAGTCTGATTTAATCCTGAGGGGACGGCGCAAAATATCCCTTCCGCGCCTGTACTTTTAATCCATCCCCGCGGCATTCCACCGCTATATGCCTGTAAGTCCCGTCGCGCTTGGTATTGCTGGGCGTGTAGCTGGCCACATATTGCGTTCGCAGCTCTTCCTCGATCTGCTCGAAGGCCGCTTCCAGCTTTTTTCCGTTATTGCCTACATTGATGACCCGGCCACCTGTCTCCTCGGTCAGCTTTTTCATCGGGGAGTAACCATAGTACCCCATCCCCTGACTCAGATACCCCTGCACATCGGCGATCAGAATCACGTAGACAATCGTATTCGACCTCTGCGCGGCGGCAATTGCGTCGCCAATCTTCTTGCGGCTGCCCTCGTCCTCGCCGTCGGTCAGCAGGATCATCGCCTTGCGTCCCGACTCCTGATTCAGCTTTTCATTCGCCGCCAGATACACCGCGTCGTAGAGCAGTGTCCCCTTGGGGTCGCCGATTGTCGGCACCGTGCCGCCGCCTGCTCCCGGAATCCCGGCCGCCCCGTTGCCTCCGGCCGTATTGATCTCTGCCTTGTTCAGCGCCCGCGAGAGCAGCCGCGCGCTGTTGGTAAAGTCCTGCAGCAGGTTCACATCCACGTCAAAGGAGAGGACAAAGGCCTCGTCCTTCTGCTTGATGATCCTCTCCAGAAACTCGCTTCCCGCCTGCTGTTCCAACTGCAATACCCGCTGCTGGCTCCCCGAGGTGTCGAGCATAATCCCCAGCGTCAGCGGGAGATGGGTCTCGGCGGCAAAGCTCTTGAGCTTCTGCGGCGTCTTGTCTTCGAGAATTGTGCAATCGTCCTGCGTCAGGTGCGGAACCAGGTTCCCGTCCTTGTCTTTGACGGTAAAAAACATGTCTACCAGGTTCACATCCACCTTGAGGGTGGTCACCGGCGCATCGTCCACCTGCGCGGCGGGGGCGGTACTTACCGGCGGCGCGTCCGGTGAGGGCGCAAGCTGACCCAACGCCATCGCCGAAAGCCCCGGCAGGCCAAATACGAGAGCGGTAATTCCCAGTCGGATGCGCATGCAATTGGTTAGACGGAAATGAAACCTCGAAGACAGCATACCGGAACTCTTTCCTTTCCGCTGGGCAACCTGCGCGCTTCTGGCGCGTCTGATACTCTGACGAGTGCAGCCCTGTTGCGCCCAAACCGGGCAAAAAGGGCGCGGGTGCAGGCCTTTGGGGCCGCGCTTTGAGTCTGCGGAGGAATAAAATTTTGAAGCCTGCTTTGACGGCAATGGCGCTGGTAGCGATTCTGAACCTAACACTGGGGATCTGCGCCCAGCAGCAGTCCGCTGTGCCCGATGCGCCCACGCCGCAGGCCGCGCCGCTTTCTGAGATGAAGGATCAGATCACGCCCGGCATCGGCACCAAGCCGGCCGCGCCCGGTTCCGCGACGCCGCAAGCACCCCCAACTCCCGGTCAGTCAACCTCGGATCAACCCACCCCTGGCCAGATTCCATCGAGCCTGCCTCCTGCCGCCGAAGGCAAGGACGAGATTCAAACCACCGCGCCAGAGACGCCTGAGCCGGGCCAGGGCTTTGAAAAAACGAAAACCATCATTCGCCTGAACGTAAACTTTGTCGAAGTTCCGGTCACAGTAAAGGACGACAAAGGCAAGCTCGTCCCCGGACTCACCTATCGCGACTTCAAGGTCTTCGAGAACGGCGTTCGCGAGCCGCTCCACCTCTTCACCGTCGATCCCTTTCCGCTCTCCATCGCATTCGTCATCGATCAGGGATTAACGACCGACGTGATGGCCAAGGTGAACAACTCGCTCGATGCCATTCAGGGCGCGCTCACTCCTTACGACGAGGCCGCGGTCTTTACCTACGACCATATGACGGATGAGAAGACAGGTTTTACCGGCGCGCAGAGCAATCGTCTCCCCGCGGTGTTGGCTCTGACCAAGGCCACTGGTACGGAAGAGCTGCAACCAATTAGCCCTGGCGGCCCCTTCGGCAGTTGCAGTATCACAAAAGATGGCGGCTGCGTAGACCCGAATATTCAGCAGGGGAAATCGGTGGGGAGTCCGATGGGGATGCCTGAAAAGGAGATTCACACCCTCAACGACGCGATCCTGGCCGCGGCCAAGGAACTGGCCAGCCGCCCTCAGGGCCGCCGCCGCATCATCTATGTCATCTCCGACGGCAAGGAGTACGGCAGCAAGGCAAAGCTTTCCGAGGTGATTCGCTACCTCGAAACCAACAAGATCGCCGTCTACGGCACCGCGGTGGGCGATTCAGCCCGCTGGGGCGAGGGGTACGTCAGCCGCATCCATCTGCCCTTCACCATGTACGACAACATCCTGGCCAAGTACACGCTGGCCACCGGCGGCACATTGGATTCAGAGCGCAACCTGAACGGCATTGAGAAGAGCTACGCCAAGATCGCCGAAGAAGCCCGCACCCAGTACACGCTGGGCTACTTAAGTCATCAGCCGTTCATCGACGGCAAATTCCGCAAGATCGAAGTCCGCGTAAACCGCCCCAACGTAGAAGTCATCTCCAAAACCGGCTACTACCCCTCCGGCCAGGATGTGAAGTAAAGAGAGAGAGCCAGAATGCAAGAGGCCGGAGCGGTTGCAACCGTTCCGGCCTCTTGCATTTGCTTCCAAATCTTATTTTTTGTACCCAGAAATATATCCCGGCACGGTCGTCCCCGCCGCCAGTCGCGCATCGGCCAGGGGTTCTCCGGCGACCTGACGCAGCGGCAAGACTCCCGCCCATACCGGCAGCGCATAATCCTCTTCATCGTCCACCGGAGGGCCGACACGCATCTTTGCCGATGCCTCTTCAATCACGAACTCGAGCACCGTGGTCGCCTTCAGTTCCTGGCTGTTGGGCACGCGAACCTCGGCCCAGCGCCCGGCGATGAGGTGATCGCTGATTACCCGCAGCGCCTCGTTCTTGGCGTCTTCGCTTTGAATCTTCCGCGCTGTGCCAAAGGCCACCACCGAGCGGTAATTCATCGAATGGTGAAAGGCCGAGCGCGCCAGCACCAGAGCGTCCACCAGCGTCACCGTTACGCAGGCCGGAACCCCTGCCTCCAGCGTCCGCATCATCCGGCTAGCCGCCGAGCCATGCAAGTACAGCGTCTGTGCCGCGCGGCCAAAGAGCGTGGGAATCACAAAGGGCTGTCCATCCACGCTGAAACCCACATGCGCCAGAAAAGCGGCGTCGAGAATTGAATTGATCTGCTCGGTTTCGTGAGAGCCGCGGTTCGGCAGCCGGCGGAGCTTTGTCCGTTCTGTCATCTTCTGTCCTTGAAAGGTCTCGGTGCTTGAATCAGGTTTCGGAGATAGGGGGACTCTGTCAGAGGATGGCTCTGACATAAGAAACCTTCTCAATCCAAGTTTGTAAGGACGCCTCTCTGAACCGATGCCGCGCCCTGTCTGAACAAGGCGCGGTATTCAGGCTGAAGTCCTGCTGCAGGGAGCAGCAGAGAAAGGCCGCACGTATCCGAACAGGGAAAAAGGAGCACACACGCTCCGCGCCGCTCTTATTTCTGCTCGGTAGGCGCGGTCACCGCCGGCGCGGGCGCCGCGCTGGCTTGCACATTCGCCGCCGGCGTGGCGGGGTCAGTCACACCCTTGATGCCTTCCTTGAAGCCCCTTAGTCCCTCGCCCAGTCCCTTGCCCAACTCCGGCAGACGCTTGCCGCCAAAAAGCACAAGCAATATAACTCCAATGACCAGCAGGTGGGTTGGCTGTAATAGATCGCCCATAGTTCATCCTCCGAGCGCGCCCATAAAACCGCGCGCTGTCTCACCGTTTATTGTCGCACAAAGCTGCTCTGCCCGGCTGGCGCGGGCGCTAGAACTCGGTTACGCTCAGTACATTCCCATCCGGATCGTGAAACCAGGCAACCCGCGCCCCGCCCGGAGCCTTCCAAATGCCGAGTGGGTCAGCATCGTTGAGTCCTGGATAGCGCTGGAAGGGCACTCCGGCAGCCGTCAGCCGCTTTACCGTCTCTTCAATCGACTCTACGGCCCAGCCCAGCATGGTTGACGCCGTAGGCTGGAACTCGCTTACAGGCGTGACGCGCAACATGGTTCCGTTGGCGTCGAAGACCAGCGCGAATGGCTTCTCGTCCTCCACCAGGCGCAGCCCCAACACGCCTTCATAAAAGGCCCGCGCCTTCGCCGGGTCGGTGACGTGGACAAATGCAATCAGCTTGCTTTGACCCAGAATCGTGTCAGCAGCCACGGTTTGCTCCTTCTATCTACCGCCGTCCGAAGCCTCTCGGCCGCACAGGCGGAGTCACCGGCAGATCCGTCTTACCCGCTGGAAAGACCGCCAGAAAGCGCTCCTGCCCCTCGCCGGAGCTGGCCGTCTCCACGCCCTCAATCTCCTTGAAGGCCATATGCATGAGCCGCCGCTCACGGCTGTTCATCGGCGGAAAAGCATAGGGAATCCCCGTGCGGCGTACTTTCTCCGCGGCCGTCTCGGCCTGCAGCCGCAACTCCTGCTCATGCAACGCCTTGAAGTTCTCCGCATCAAAGCTCACCAGATCCTGTTCGCGCTGATCCAGGCGCAGAATCTGCGCGGAAATCGTTTCCAGCGCCCGCAGCATCTCCCCGTTGTGCTGGGTGGTTAGCGGCGCATCCGGCCCGGCCAGTTCCACGCACAGCGAACCCATCGGGCCGGTGGTGCCGTCCCCGGCCAGGATGCGGTATTTGAGGCGCATTCCCCCCAGTTTGTTCAGCGTGGAAAGAAATCCGGCAATCTTCTGTGCGGCTTGCTGCTGGTCTTCGATGGGCATGACAAACCAGTATCGCAGAGACAGGCCAGAAAAGGCGGCGGAAATTCCGGCGATTCCACTCCTTGCCATAACTTTCTCTAACTTTGGTTAGAGAAAACTCTCCACCTAAAACGCACAAGGCAAAGTCGAAAAACGGGAGCCAAACCGTTTTTCTTCGATGTTTCCGGTACAAAATTCACCAAGGAGCCGAAATCGCAAATACCCGCATCGAATATGAGAGTCTTAATTAGGCATTGGTGGTTTTTTGTGAGGTACGGGCTGGCAGGCGGGGGGCTTGTACCAATGGAGCAAGATCAAACCGGACCTCAGCCGGGAGGCGATGCTCCTTCCAACCGACCAAGGACGCCTTGAATCTACTTTCACATTGCTGCATCTGATCTGGGTGTGCCACTCCCAATGGCTTAGCCGCCGGCCTTCAGATCCCCGTCCGATACGCGTCCCGGAATCAGCCCCTCTGGGGTAAAAATTGATCCCCCGAGTGGAAACCAAGCCGTCAATCGTGGTAGTGTGCAACTTTTGCGGGCATTTTTTCCCGGAGAGGGAAAGCCCCAACCCGGCAGGAACGGCATTTGTTCGCTCCTGAACCGGAGAAAATCCCATTTTTGCTTTTCCGGGTAGCCGGACAAGGTAGAGTGAGATTGACATTAAGGATGGAAATGAGCAAATCACTGGTTATCGTCGAGTCGCCCGCCAAGGCCAAGACGATTGAAAAATATCTGGGCAAAGGCTTCGAGGTGCTGGCCTCGGTTGGCCACATCATGGACCTGCCCAAGAACGATATTGGCGTAGAACTGGACAATCGCACCTTCGAGCCGACCCTCATCGTCTCCCCCGGCAAGGAGAAAGTCGTCGCGCAGCTCAAGCGCGCAGCCGCCAAGGCCGACGAAATCTTCCTGGCGCCTGACCCTGACCGCGAAGGCGAAGCCATTGCCTACCACCTCGCGCTCCAGTTGGGCACCAACGCCAAGGAACGGAAAAAGATCCGCCGCGTCACTTTTAACGAGATTACAAAGAAGGCGGTGCAGGACGCCTTCAAGCACGCCCGCGATCTGGACCAGAACCTCGTCGACTCGCAGCAGACCCGCCGCGTCCTCGACCGCCTGGTCGGCTATCAGATCTCCCCGCTGCTCTGGGACAAGGTCCGCCGCGGCCTCTCGGCTGGCCGCGTACAAACCGTCGCCGTCCGCCTCATCGTCGAGCGCGAGCGCGAGATTGGCGCATTCGATCCCGTCGAATACTGGACCCTGGACGCGCTCTTGCACCCCGAAAAGCAGCCCGCCGTCTCGCTCAAAGCCCGCTTTGTCGGCATCAATGGAGAACCGGCTCGCGTCGCTAACGGAAAGGACAAGGAAGGCAAAGAGCTTTTCCTCTCGAACGCCTTGGCTGGAAAAAAGTCAATGGACGAGGTTGTCGCCGCCCTCGAACGAGCCAAATGGTCGCTGGTTTCCGTGCAAGCCAGTGAGAAGCAGCGCAAGCCGCTTGCGCCCTTCATCACCAGCCAATTGCAGCGCGATGCCTCCAGCAAGCTCAGCTTCAATGTCCGC
>CAZHKN010000133.1:0-13415 GCA_964532725.1 uncultured Occallatibacter sp. | reverse complement strand
GATCTCGATGTACGGCCTGCTGGAGTCTTCTGGAAGAATATCGTAGCCCAGTTCACGTGCATAACTCGGCGTGAGCGCCACCATCTCATAGCCAAAATGTGTGTACCGGTTTGCCTGATCGACGTGTCCCATGCCGCGCAGCGCCTGAATCACATTGGCCTGCGGGTCGCTCTGCCGCGAATCAATCACGTTATAGATCGCGTTAGCTCCGCCGAAATGTGGATGAATTTCCTCTCCCTTTTCCGCCGAAATCCAGCAATCGTGATCTGGATAGCTGAAGAACTTGTTATACCCAAAATCCTTGCCCAGCAACCCGAATTTCCATAAATGATAAGCAATATCCTTGCCTACATAAGTTACGGTGTCGTTGGAGCGAACGATCACTTTGGCGTCTTCGTTTGTTTCGCCTTCTGTGGTCTCCGCACCGGGGCGAGTCATTACCCAGCATCCGGTGTTTTTCCCCTTAGTCTCTTTGTAAAGCACGCCTGTCTGCTTCAACTGCTCAAACGCCGCCGCCCAGAAATTCAAATGCAAAATCTCGCTCTCGCGCGGCAGAAAATCGTACTCAATGCCCAACCGCAGCATCGTTTCCAGATGCCGCCTTAGCACCGCCGTCGAAATCAACTCAGCTATTTCCGCAGTCTCGTTGCCGCCCTGTTCTATCTCATGTAAGGTCGCATAACGCAGCTTCTTCCGCGCTTCGTTCTCTTCGGCAGTGCCCTGCTCGTACCACTGCGAGGTCTTCGCATAGAGATCCCAGCAGTAGTAATCGATCCGCGTTCCCTGCGCCTTCAACTCATCGAGCAATTCTTTCACCTGAGCAGCCGTGCGCTCTTCAAGATGAATAAATCCCACCACTACATCGGCCACCTGCACGCCGGTGTTATCAATGTAGTTCTGCACATCCACTTTTTGCCCGGCGGCTCTCAACAGTCGCACAAAGGTATCCCCGAGAATCGCGTTGCGCAGATGCCCGATATGCGCTGCCTTGTTGGGGTTGATGCTGGTGTGCTCAACCAGTGCGTGAATTCGAGGGTACGGACCCAAAAGTCTCTTGGTGAATGCCTCAATGTCTAACGCAACTCTGAGCGTCACCCATCCGCGATCAAGCCGCGCGTTAATGTATCCTGCTCCCGCGACTTCAAAGGATAAAAAGCCAGGGAGTTGCCCTAGCGCAGCCACGATCTCCTGCGCAATCACCTTGGGAGCCTTGCGCAGCGTGCGCGCAAGTTCGAAGGCAATCGGCGTGGCCAGCTCGCCAAAACTCAGCACCGGCGGAATTTCCACCGGAACCGTCTCCAGTTGAAGTTCATATTTCGCCGCAATCACCTGGCGGAGATGGCCGCCCAGTCGCTTCTGCAATTCAAGATACACGTGGTTTTGCCTCTTAAATCCTTGATTTTCCTCCTGATTTTAACAGGCATCCGCGGTGCGGCAGACTCTCTGGTACAACAGGTCAGCGCCCCACATGCCGTAAGATATAGACAGAACTGAGCGCGTCGCACACGAATGACCAAGCCCTCTAATCCCGAGCATTTTTATCTCACCACGCCTATCTATTACGTGAACGCGCGGCCGCACCTGGGCCACGCTTACTCCACCATCGTCTGCGACGCCATCGCGCGACGCAAACGGGCCTTGGGCATTGAGACCTGGTTCCTGACCGGCACCGACGAGCACGGCCAAAAGATCGAGCGCTCGGCCAAGCTCGCCGGCCGTACGCCCGAAGAATTCGCCACCGCCATCTCCGCTGAATTCCGCGACCTCTGGGACCGGCTCGGCCTCACCTACGATGACTTCATCCGCACCACATCCGAGCGTCATAAAAGAGGTGTTCAGAAACTCTTCGCCACACTGCGCGACAAGGGATACATCTACAAAGGCTCGTACACCGGACAGTATTGCGTCTTCGACGAGGCCTATGTCGATGGCCCTCCCGGCACCGTCTGCCCCGATTGCAGCCGCCCGACCGAGACCGTCAGCGAGGAGAATTACTTCTTCAAGCTCTCGGCCTTCGAGCGCAAACTGCTGGAGTTTTACGACGCCAACCCCAGTTTCATGGGTCCCGAGTCCACCCGACGCGAGGTGATTTCATTTGTGCGCAGCGGGTTAAAAGATCTTTCCGTCAGCCGCACCAGCTTTACCTGGGGAATCCCAGTCCCCGGCGACGAAAAGCACGTGGTCTATGTTTGGCTCGACGCACTGGCCAACTACATGACCGCGCTCGGCTATGGCTCTGACTCGCCCGAAGACCAGGCCCGCTTTGCAAAATTCTGGCCCGCAAATCTGCATTTGATCGGCAAAGAGATCAGCCGCTTCCACTGCGTCTACTGGCCTGCATTTTTGATGGCCGCCGGCATTCCGCTACCGCGCTCGGTCCAGGCCAACGGATGGCTTCTCTTTGAGCAGAGCAAGATGTCCAAGTCCAAGGGCAACATCGTCCGCGCCGAGACCGTTCACGCGGTTTTAGGTTCCGATGCGTTGCGCTACTTCCTGCTGCGCGAGATTCCCTTCGGCCAGGATGGAAGTTTTTCCTTCGACGCATTGGTTCAGCGCTACAACGGCGACCTCGCCAACGGCTACGGCAATCTGGTCAGCCGCGTCGTCAACATGGTGCACAAGTACTTCGGTGGAGTGCTGCCCGAGGCAGGCGCGGAGACCGCCGCAGAAGCGGCTTTGCGCGAAAGCGCCGTGCGCACGATTGCAGCTTTCGGCCCCGCTTTTGACGCATTGAATTTTTCAGAGGCACTAAAATCCCTCTGGCTCCTCGTCGCAGAAACCGACGGCTACCTCACCGCCAACGCTCCTTGGAAGCGCCCCACGGACCGCCCTGAAGCTGAGCATGTCGCGCTCCAGGCCCGCGTGCTGGCCACGGCAGCCGAGTCGATCCGCATCATCTCCGCGCTGGTCTATCCCATTCTGCCCGACGCCGCCGCCAAGGTTTGGCTACAGCTAGGCCAGAGAGAAATTTCCGCCGCCGCGCACAATGCCTTCCTGACTGAAATCTCCTGGGGTGGATTGCGCGCTGGAACGCACTTCGCGGAACCCGCGCCGCTCTTCCCCCGCGCAGAAAAGGACGCAATCGAACGTATGCAAAATCTCGAAGACGAAAACAACAAGAGTGTTTTAGAGGCCGCGGCCACCTCCGGTGGGGTTAGCGCGGAAACTGCTGTGCCGAAGCCGGCAGCAGCACCCCCTGCGGCAGAGACGCAGAAAGAAGCTGTTCCTGAATCTGCTGGACGGGCCTTTGGCGTTCATTCTTACTTGAAACACGAAGCACCGAAGACACCGGAAGCCGCTGCCGCAACGCCAGCCCTACAACAAAGGCCGGAGCCGCAATCAACTGTACCGCAGGCTTCTGTTTTGAAAGGGCACGACTTTAGCCGTGCCGACAGTGTGCCACAACCTACCGGGGCTTTAGCCCCTGAGAGAAGCGCTGCCCCTTCCGTGCCGTCCGAACCGACTCACATTAGCATCGACGACGTCCTCAAAGTCGATCTCCGCGTCGCCCAGATTCTCGTCGCCGAGCGCGTCCCCAAGGCCGACAAGCTCCTCCGCCTCGAAGTCGATCTCGGCTACGAGAAGCGCCAGATCCTCGCCGGCATCGCTCAGTACTACGAACCCGAAAAACTTGTGGGCCGAAAGATCGTCATTGTCGCCAATCTCGCTCCACGCAAGCTGCGCGGACTCGAGTCAAATGGCATGTTGCTCGCGGCATCGCTCGAAGGCGGCTCACCGGTCCTCGCCGGATTTCTCGAAGACGTCCCCCTCGGCGCGCGCCTCAAATAGGGGCCTTCCAAGCCCTTTTTCCTTTTGGGCGGGTTGTTTTATGGCGAAGATGTTGAGAAATTTCCCACAAACCCGGCTTTCGGGCGATACTCTATACATCATAGATTTGTATCGGCTTGCGCTAAGAAGCGCCGGCACAAAGTAGAGGAGAAGATATGCCAGTTACACAGTTTTCCCGTACTGCCAATGAGTCACAGCTCGCCCAACCTGCCGGCGAAGCAGAATCCTTCAACTGGATGCGAGCAGTAGCCAGCGGCGCGCTCATCGGCGGCGGGCTGCTTTTGCTCGGCGGCAAGCGCCGCGCGGGGCTGGCCCTGTCTGTCAGTGGCGCTGCGCTAGCGCTCGTAGAGCAGCCCGAAGCGCTGCGCAACTGGTGGGAGTCGATGCCCCGCTATATGGAGAGCGCCGGGCACCTCATCGGCGAAGTACAGGGCGCAGTCGGCGGCTTTGCAGCACAGCGCGAAAAACTCCGCGATGTCTTCCATAAGTAGTTTTTATCCGCGTGTTATACAGGTAATCAAATCTGGGCGCCCACCCTCGCGACGTACTTGTTTTTGTCTTTAGGGTGGGATCGCAGGATGCAAATATACGATAAACCGCAAACTCTTCGGCAAGAGAAGTAAATCAAATCCCCAACTGTCGCCGTCCCGCCTCGCTGATCTTATGCGGTGTCCACTTCGGCTCCCACACTAGGTCCACCTCGACCTTGCTGATCGCTTCCATCCCCGCCAGCCGGTTGTTCACCTGCTCAAAGATCAGCCCCGAGGCTGGGCACTGGTCGGTGGTCAGCGTCATCGTCACCTTCACCCACTGGCGCGGCCATGCGGGTGTCGAATCCGGGTCGAGTCCGGTCGCAACTCCATAAATCAAGCCCAGATCAACAAGATTCAGCTTCACTTCCGGGTCGAAGCAGTCGCGCAACGCTGTCAGAATCTCGGCTTCAGAAAGCATCTCTAATTTTTCCGCTCAACCAGATACCGCGCCACAGCCTTCACCCCATCGGCCTTACCGCCAAGCGGCTCCAGCGCGGCAAAAGCCTCTTCAATCAGCCGCGCCGCGTCGCGCTCGCTCTGCTCAATGCCGAAGACCGCCGGCCAGGTGGCCTTCTCGGTCGCCTGATCTTTACCCGCCGTCTTGCCCAGATGCGCCGAGTCCACGGTCAGGTCCAGCACATCATCCACAATCTGGAAGGCCAGTCCCGCCTTGCGCCCAAAAGTGTCGAGGCGCGTAACCTCGTCTGCACCAGCTCCGGCAAACACACCGCCCGCCACCACGCTGACGCGGATCAGCGCTCCGGTCTTCGCCCGGTGAATCGCCTCAACCAGCTCGGCGGTGGGCTTCAAGTGTTCGCTCTCAATGTCCAGAACCTGCCCGCCGATCATCCCATCTACAGTGCCCGTCGCCTGGGCAATCAGGCGGATAATCTCGACTGTTGCCGCTGGTGGAGCGTTCAGCCCCGCCAGAATCTCATAGGCCTGGGTTTGCAGCGCATCCCCGGCCAGAATCGCAATCGCCTCGCCAAAAGCTATGTGACAGGTAGGCTTGCCCCGGCGCAGATCGTCGTTGTCCAGCGCGGGCAGGTCGTCGTGGATCAGCGAGTAGGTGTGCAGCATCTCCAGCGCCGCGCCAAGCCGCTCAATTCCCGCAGGAACCACGCCAGCAACGGCAACGGCGGACTGGTAAGCCAGCACCGGCCGCAGCCGTTTGCCCCCGGCAAAGGTCGAGTGGCGCATCGCCCCATGAATCGATGCCGGAACCACCGTCACGGCGGGCAGCACCGCCTCCAGTGCACGGTCGGTCATCGCCGCGCCTTCATTGATCAGAGCCTTCACATCAACTTGCATCTCTACGATGATAAATGAGGGCGCTTGCGCTTCCGCTCCAGCAACCAAAGCCCGGTGACCAGCAGCACCGAGACGAGGGAAACCCATCGCCCGGCCAGCACATCGGGTGTCGCCGTCCAATCGGTGGTCACAGTCACCGCGCCCTGCAGAACCGGCACTGCAATCAGCCCATCCGCGCGAAGCGGCAGATCCGTCACCGTACGGCCATTCACCGCAACCCGCCATGCAGGGAAGCGAGTGAGCCGCAGCACCAGAAAACCCGCCCGGCCTGTTACGCCCTTCGTTTCAAAATGCTCTGCGCCGGTTCTTGCTGGATGCTGCGAAAAGTCAAAGGTTGCGGAGCAACTGCCCTGGGCAGGTTGCCAGTCGGGAATTGCATCCGGCACATCGGCTGCTGCCACGCCGAGTTCTGTCGTTGGGTCGTCTACCAGGCACGCCCCCGGCAGGTGGGTGGCAATCATCGTCCCATCCGCGCCCACAGGAGCGTACTCGCTCGTTCCCGCGAACCCCGCGCCCGAGCGATCGACAGCAGCCATCGCCGTCACATTGTCTTCTTCGTCGCAGGGCTGATAGTAACGCCCACCTCCCAGCGCCGTCATCGCTATAAAAATTGCTGTGCAGGCCACGCCAATCGCAATCCGCACCAAGCGTCGCACCGATTTCCCCGGCCACACCGCTGCCGCAACAAAAATCCCCATCGGCGCGCCCAGCGCCACCAGCCATCTCCACGGAAACTGCAAGAACCGCAACTTGGGCAGCAGATTCCACACCGACAACGACACCGGAAGCTGCAAAAACAAAATCGCCACAGGAATCAATGCCAGCAAAATCCAGAAGTTCCGCTCTGAGTGGGTGCCCCCGGTCCCTCGCACTTGGGGACCGGGGAGGGTAGGAGCACAACTCTCTGATTTGTCATCCTGAGTGATCAGTTTAGATCTGTCACCCTGAGCGGAGCGCAGCGGAACCGGGGTCAGTAGCGATAGGTCTTCGTCGCTGGGGTGGGGAGTCGAAGGACCTGCGTTTCCGTTTCGTCCCCTCCACCACACAACAAAAATCCCCAGCACCGCCAGCGCAATCATCACCGCACCAATCAAAGAAACCTTGTGCAGCTCAATATCGTGCATCGCCAGCGCCGGGTCGGCATGGCGCGCAAAGAGGAAGCTGTTCTCGATCCGCTCGCCGGGGTCATCTACAGCCTGGCTGATCGCCACCCAGCGCTGCTCCCAGGCCGCTGGCAGCAGATACACCGCCGCCAGCCCCAGCCCCAGCGCCGCGCCCACTCCAGCCCTCATCAACGGCACCCACGACCGCCTCAGCACCGCTGCTCCCACGGCCACCGCAGCCAGCAGATAGCAGGCCATCACTCCCACTGGCGCGTTCGAGAGCCAAGCCCCTGCCACCGCCACGGCCAGCGTCGCCGCGCCCGAGAGCGCCAGCAAAATCCGGGTGCTCCATCCTTCGCTTTTTTCTAGCGAAGGATGGGAAGGCACAGACCCTCCTGCGTCGCCAACCGACCCTGAACTAGAAAATCCCCTTAGTGCAAAGAGCAGGATCAGCGGCATCCACACCCCGCCGGCCAGTTCGGCAAAGGCAGAGCGCTCGTAGACGCAAAAAATCGTGTAGCCGGAGAAGATCGCCACGCAACCGGCCAGCGTCGCCGCGCCATCCGGCAGCAGTTGCCGGGCCAGCGCCCGCGCCGCCAGGCCGGTCCCTGCCAGCAGCAGGAAGTTTAGCGCCGCCGGAACCAGCGTCCACGGCAGGATGAAGCCCAGAGCCGCCCCCAGCATCCAGGTCAACGGCGGATAGAAGACAAACCGCGGCTCGCCTGCGCCAAAGTTCGCGCTCGGCGTCCAGTGGGGATAGGGAATCCCTTGCCGCCAACTTGCGTTGGCATCGAGCCAGCTCACCAGATGAAAATCAAAATCATGCCCGCAGGAAGGACCTCGCGCTAACTGCGGCGCAACGGCAACCGCTGCAGCCAGCAGGATGAGGGCGGGACCGGTGAGGCAGTAGAACGGTCGGCGCATTCCAGACGATGGTTTCAGATGGCTTCTCAGTTCGATCCTAACCTTCTTGGTCTATTCGTGAATCATGTCACAATGGCCTTATGACGTACACCATAGGATATTCGCCAAGACCAAGGGGAAAAGTCGACAAGGCCGTTGAACCCGATGCGAAAGCAGCATTGAAAACGATCTTGGGCTTAAAGGCCAGCGATGAAATTATTAGATATATTAAGGCTCCGTGGGGCGGAAATATCGAGATTGATCGACTTCGGGTACTTGCCGATGAAGAAGCAAAAGGTCCCGGCAGCATTTGAGGAGAGATAACGCAAAGTCTTTTACTTGAAAGTTGTAAAAATATAGTTGACCTGACGCATAAGTAAAATTACGGTGTTGTCAGGAGAGATATCATGCCCGCAGCAAAGTATAAGTTTATCGAACAAAACGCTTATGACCATAAAATTGGCAATGCGGACGACGGAACCGTCATAGGCACACTTCGCGTCAAGCCATCGACGATCTTGTGGAGGCCGAAGCGTGCGAGGGGTGTTAGTCCGTGGTTCTCAGTGAGTTTGGATGACCTCACCGACTGGATTGTGAAGCAGAATAATAGGGTGGGCAAATAGCTTTCTCTCACGGCACCAACCGTAGCGTATGCCGCGTCTGCGCCTCGACAGCAGCTTTCGTAAACGGCAGCGCAAAAGTTGTTCCCCCGTACCAGTCTTTCCACTGGTCGCGGAAGTACTCGCTGAACGGATTGCCGCTCTCGCCCAGCACAATGTTTTCCGTCGCCCCATCCACATTGCTCCAATCCATTGTGAACCGCTGCGAGGGGCCAAAGGCGCGGCCCACCTGCTTCACGGTCAGCGAGTCGCCGCTCTGCGGCAGTTCGCCGGTTCCGGCTACGCGGCCCACCAGCGGCAGATACCCGGCCAGCGGATGCTCCAAGTCCACCACATGCCAACTGCCGTAACTCCATGCGGTGAGATCGCTCGGAGCCTTGCCCTTTTCCATCCCCTTGCGCACCGCGTCGGTCAGCAGCGCATCCCAGTTTTTGTAGCCGGGCGGCAGCCAGTCGGGGTTGGAGTGCATCACGATCTCTTCCTCGGCAAAGTTCGACTCCGACCAGCGATACTCGTCGGCATCCTTGCCCAGCTTCGGCTCCAGCAGCAGCGGCCACAGCGCATAGCGCGCATGTGCCACAATCGACGCCGCAACCGAATCCGTCGTCAGCTTGCCGTCCCAGGAGCGCATCAGGTCGGCAGCTTTCTTGAGCCGGTCATCCACGCCCGGCGTCTGGTCAATCGCGTAGGCAAAACGATGCGCCAGTTCCTGATCCACCTCGCTGTAAACATCGGTCTGCACGGCGATCATGTCTTGAGCAGTCAAATGATCGCGCCCCTGCAAGGCCTTATAGATGCGCTCGGCGCGGTACGGCTCGGCCCATTCGTCGGTCAACTTCGCGGAAAATTTCTCACTGCTGACGCGAGCATTGGCCGTCGCCAGAAATCCCGACGGCGGATCAACTTCATTCGGTATCTGATCGAAGGGAAGATATCCCTGCCATTCGTGACCGCCATCCTGCACCAGCTTGTCCTGCAATCCCGCCGGACGCACCGGCAGCTTGCCCACCGCGTGATACGCAATATGCCCCTGATCGTCGCTGTAGACGACATTCTGCGTCGGGAAGCACCAGGTGCTGATCGCCCCGGAGAACTCCGTCCAGTTTGCCGCGGTGTTGATCTGATAGATCGGCAGCGAGTTCAGCGATGGATCGTAGAGCGTCCACTTCAGCGAAATCGGACGCGTTTCCTTGGTCAGCATCGGATTAAGCAGCGGCCCGTGCGCGGTGAACTGCACGTCTACGGCAACGTCCTTGCCGAAGCGCACCTTGATCAGCTCGTGGTCCACCTTGAGCGGCTTCCACTGTCCATCGAGATCCTGAAAATTCCCCTTGCCGTCGAGCTTCTCGATGTAGAGATCCTGCACATCGGCGTAGAGCGCCGTAAATCCCCAGGCCACATGCTCGTTGTGCCCGGCAATCACAAACGGAACCCCCGGCAGCGTCACTCCGGCCACGTGATACCCCGGCGCGGCAAGCTCCGCCATGTACCAGATATTCGGCACATTCAGCCCCAGGTGCATGTCATTCGAGAGCAGCGGCTTGCCGCTGGCCGTATGCGCCCCGCTGATCACCCAGTTATTCGACCCCGCCGCGCAGCCCTCGCACTCCGGCAAGCCTAGCGCGGCGCGCAAAGAGCGAATATCTTCTCTCGCTCCAGAAACATCGTTCACGGAGGGAGGCGGGGGTTTCACCCCCCGCATAGAGTTCGCAAAATCGATACGGGCTTTAGCCCTGGAGGGCATTGTCATCCGCGCTTGACTCGGATCATCGTCCTCGTCATCATCGTCCTCTTTGCTGGACGGCACGGGTTGCGGCTGGCTCAAATCCACCACCGCCCCGGTCGGCGGATGGTCGCGCCACGAACCCACCGGATACAGATCCGCTTCGAGCTTGGGATTGTTCAGCTTGGCGGCAATCCGCTCCCGCCCCAACTTCACATCCCAGTGCGTGTCCAGCATGTCCACCATCATCATGCCCACTGAGACCGAGTCCACCCCCTTCCACGGCTTCGGCTTGTACATCATGAGCCGGAATTCAGATGGCAAGGAGTCCTGGTGCGAATCGATAAACAGGTTCACGCCCCGCGCGTAGGCATCAAACCGCGCCCTGTCTTCCGCAGGCAAATTATCGTAAATACGCTGCGCCGTATTGCGGAACTGCAAGACTCTCTGCGCCCGGTCGTGCTTCACCAGCGTCGGACCCATAATCTCCGCCAGCTCGCCGTTGGCGTTGCGCCGGTAGGCATCCATCTGCCACAGCCGGTCCTGTGCCGTCACATAGCCCTGCGCGACGAAGAGGTCTTCCTGAGACGCCGCCTCAATATGCGGTACCCCGTGCCCATCCCGCTGGACTGTAACGGTTGCTGCAATCCCCGGCTGTCCCGCTGCGTTCAGATGAACATCGCCATCCAGCACCGGCAGCGCGGCCTTGGCCGCTGAGCGCAGACCCAGCACTCCCGCACCCGCTGCCAGCAGCAAGAGCAAGAACAGCCCGCCCGCGCTGCACAAAACAATCCGCAACCACCCCCGCTTGCGGCGGCGCGACGCAGGGGAGGCAGAAGAAAGATGCGTTGGGCCGGTCGTTTCGAGATCGCTCATCGGTCATTGACAGAATACCGCCAACAGCGGACAAATACAGATAGGAAGACACAATTGGAAATACTTTCGCAACATTACAGCCCCGTCCTTAAATTTCACTTCAGCTCAAAACCTCGCGTGGTTAATTCAAATTGCGGCGATCGACGCAGACGGGCAGATTCGGGGCTGGTTCAGCAATTGGCAGACTCTTGATAGGGAAGGTCGTTTTTCGTGTGAAGTAGCCTTCATAGAGATTACATTGGCTGATAACTTGGTCTTTTCCGTGAACCTTGACCTCATCCCGTGAGTCATTCGCATTGACAATCAAGGCAACCAGGGCGAACGGAGCAGATAGGGCATCCAGCAGCCAGCAAGGGCCGTCGGGTTCGCAGTCCCCATCTTCCCCATACCATGCATCCCAAAGCTTCAATGGTCTGGCATTGTTCAAAGCGATAGAAACAGGCCTCGCCCGAATCATCCCATCCCTCTTTCCAGGAATCGCTTTTTCAACGCGAGAGACGACGCCGTCGGCCAAAGTCCCTTCGGAATCACTACGCGGCCATCGATCACCAAGTCTTTAGACACCTCAATTCTTACTGGCTGGCCCTTCTTCGCCGTCGCTGACGAGACCGAATCCACCTCTACCAGCCAAATCTCGGTGTTTTTCGGAATGGTGACAAACTCCGGCACCTGTGCCGGCTCTGCTGTTGCGGCGGCAGGCATTTCCGTCTTCGTTTCGGCTGACGCTGGCGTTTGCGGCGCAACCTCCTGCGCCGCCAGCGCCGGACAAAGAATCGCGCAAAGCGCGGCCTGCAACAGGTTTCTGATCATCGGAATCTCCTCGCGGTACTCAACAAGACCTGATGCTAGTGCAACTTAAATCAGAGCAGACAGCCCATGAGGACACTTTCGCAACTGTCACAGCCTGGACCGTTTGGGATCGTCCGCCCTCCGTAACCCAACCCGCCGTCAAAATCCCCATCTTTCCCTTCCCCACCGTGTTCATCCCTGTGTAAACTTATTTGCGGGAGTCTCGTGTGTTGCCTACCCTGGTTGTTCATTACGAAGCAGCGGCAGCTACTGACCGCGGCCGCAAGCGTCCCTCCAATGAAGATGCCTTTGGCTTCTCTGTCGAAAACGGAGTGTATGTAGTCTGTGACGGCATGGGCGGCGCCGCCGCCGGAGAGATCGCCAGTTCCCTGGCCGTCGATGAGATGCTCCGGCTCTTCAGTTGCCGCGTTCCCGATCATGCAGGGCATACGTTTACTCTGGCGGGCGAGGCTGTCTGCGCTGCCAATGAGGCCATCTATTCCCGCTCCAAGAGAAATTACCGGCTCAGCGGCATGGGCACCACCCTCGTCGGCATGGTTGTCGAAGAAAGCCACGTCTGGGTGCTCAACGTTGGCGACAGCCGCTGTTACCGGCTGCGCAACCGCCGCCTGCAGATGCTCACCCACGACCACTCGCTGGTCGAAGAGCAGGTCAGCCTGGGCCGCATGACCCGCGCCGAAGCCCTCCGTTCTCCCCTGCGCAACGTCATCACCCGCGCCCTCGGTACGCAGCACAGCGTCACTCCCGATATCTTTGAGATGGAAGCCGAGCCGGGCGATCTCTTCCTGCTCTGCTCAGACGGCCTGACCCGTGAGCTGTCCGATGCGCAGATCGAGTCCGTGCTCGCGTCGCAGCTCACCCGCGGCGAGACCCTCGATGAAATCTGCGCGCATCTGGTACACGACGCCAAGAAAGCCGGCGGCCAGGACAACATCACCTGCCTGCTGGTTCGCGCCGAAGTATAGACCCGCCGGATTCCAGTGCAATTCTGCTCCGTTTTCCACGCAGCGCGCAGCCGATTCACGCTCTATTCAAATTGAATTCACATTGCCCTGATGAAACTTTTGTAACTTCACAGGCATGATTACAATTCGACGTACAATTTTTCTCTTTGGCCTGTTGATCGCACTCTCTGGAGCCTTGGCGCGCGCGCAATATGAAGATGGCAGCCTGATCGGCTCCATTCACGATGCCAGCGGCGCAGCCGTGGCCAATGCCGCCGTCACCATCACCAACACCAGCACCGGAATCGCCACCCACATCACAGCCAACGGACTCGGCGACTACGAGGCCCCGTCGCTCCGCTCAGGCGTCTATACCGTTGAGGCCACCGCGCCCAATTTTGCCCAGGCCGTCGCCAAAAACATCACAGTCTCCGTTGGCGGACGTCAGCGCATCGACCTCACCCTCACCGTGGGACAGGCAGACGCCACCACCATTGAGGTCAGCGACGTCGCGCTGCAGCTTGAAACCGAAACCAGCGAACGCGGGCAAACCGTCTCCGGGTATCAGACCGAAGCCCTCCCGCTCGTAAGCCGAAATTACTCCGATCTGCTGGCGCTGGTCACAGGTTCCCGTCAAGCGCCCACGGCGGCCACCACCACTGCCGTCACCAGCTTGGTCCGCGCCGGCGCATACAATGTCAACGGCCAGCGCAGCATGTTCAACAACTACCTGCTCGACGGCATGGACAACAACGCCTACGGCGAGAGCAACCAGGGCTTCGACAACCAGATCATCCAGCCCC
>CAZHKN010000132.1:0-13422 GCA_964532725.1 uncultured Occallatibacter sp. | reverse complement strand
AGCAACAACCGCGCCGACAACGCCTACATCCCGGGCGCTGTGATTCCGGGGTATATCGTTATCAAGCCAGATTTCCCGGAGTGCATCGACGATTTCGGATTCCTCTGGTTCGAAGATGAAGCCGTGGTAGCCGGGTCGGCGAGCTGGGTGGTGGCCGGCAACGCTGCGGAGGCGATTGTTAAGGAATCAAAGTAGATCCAGAATCCTACCCGGCTTGCTACCGGCGACATACCGAAGCCAAACTACAAGCTGTGCGAACTTTCTGCGGATCTGCCAAAGCGGACGGGTGTACCGCTACTGTACCTGCACAGGATCCATATGCTTGTGGTCTCCAGTACATCTGTGACTACACGTTTTTATCCCTTTCCCCTTTGAACCGTGAATCCGCAGCACCGTTCGTAGTTTGTGGCGTCTATTTGGCTGGAGTCCCCTTTTGCAGACTAGCAAACTCCTGCTTGGCTTGCTTGAGGTACACTGCATCGGGATCGGCGTGCGCCCAGAGAGTGAGAAAGTGCTGGTAGGCGTCGATGGCGGCGGCGCGGTTGCCTTCGGCGGCCAATGCACGCCCCAGGTCCAGCCAGGACAGGGGAACGGCAGGCGAGGCGAGATCGAGTTCGGGATGGGCTATAACCGCGCGGAAGTTTTTCTCGGCAAGGTCAGACTGGCCCGCCGCAAGATAAGCTTCCCCGCGGAGCCGTGGAATCGCGAGACTGATCGCTTCGAGTGGTTTCGCTTTCTCCAGAATGGCCGCCGCGTCTTTGGGTCTGTGCTCCTGCATTGCGATCGTCGCTTCCACCAGAGGTCCCCAGTAGAGGTTCCACATTGTGCCGTTTGGAAATTTGGCTTGCATCGTTCGCAGCGCACTCTGGGCCGCCGCACTATCGCCGGCATAAATCAGCCCAACGAGTTCGCTGCCCTCCTTCGGGTCAACTGGAGTCCGTTTGAAAACCTTCTTCCCCTCTTCAATATCTCCAGACTGCATCAGGTCAAGCGCTTGCTGTTTGCTATCTTCGTCGTCGGCGTCGCTGAGGCCTTGCTGGTGCTTCAGAGCATTCCATTGTGCCATGAGTTTGTGGGCCTCTGAAAAACGGCCTTCGGAGATGGCATAGCTGGCTTCGTCTTGAAGCAGAAACAGGGAGTCTGGATGCGCCTGGGACCAGGCTATCTGTTCTTGAACAAGCGCCTGGTCATGAAGCAGATGAGCTACTTCAAGATAACGGCCACGAATCCTGTCGCCATCCAGGTGGTCTCCGATGGCCCGATCACAGGTTGCCCGGGCCGCTTTCAGGTCGCCGGTTTGCATCTGATCCAGGGCAAGATTCAAGAGCGCGCCGGAGCTGTGCGGCAACAGCTCTACGGTACGTTTGCTGCCCTCAAGCGCTTCTGCGTGATGGCCTAGATTACGCTGAGCGTAACTCAGTCCAGACCAGGAGGCCGCGGAATTGGGGTACAGCGCAGCCCAGTTCTCGGCGTTTCGCAAGCCCTCATAAAGGTCTCCGGTAACTTGCTCGGAATAAAGCCCGACAATCGCGAACTGAGATGGTTTCGCAGCGGTTTCCCTCAAGCTGTAGGCTTTTTCGAGCGCCGCCTGTGCTTCGGTGTCGTTGCCTGCGGCTACGTAAGCGGCGGCCATATTGTAGTAAGCGCTCGCGAATTGAGGGTCCGCGGCAATCGCGGCTTTGAAAAGCGGTATGGCCTTGGACAGCCGCCCTGCCCGCATCTGCTGCACGCCTTGGCTGAAGGCCTTGAGCGCGTCCAGAGAAGCCGTGTTGACATGAAAAAGCGGTGTGCTGAATCGCGAGATGCTGCGGCGAGATTCTCCCAGCTTCTGGCGGAGGCCTTCAGCCAGTTCATCAATGCTGTGCGGCAGGTCTTCAGCATTCACGGCCTCATGCGTGACCCCCGCCAAAGCCTTTCCATCCACACAGTTGCTAACCTCTTCGGTCAGCAGAAAATGCGTTCCGTCTCGAGCGATGGCTCCGTGGATAACTGCCTGGCTGTTGGTCCGTTCACATATTTCACGCGCCAACTCCGCCGTAACGGGATCGTCAGGCTTGTGCATCATCTCCGTGAGGGTCGCCCGAACTGTCGCGCCGGGAACCAGCGAGACAAATGGGCTTTGCGCGAGGTCGATACGCAATGCTTCAACCAGAGCGGTATCCAGAACCGGATCTCCGGTGGTCCCATCCGTTGCAGCCAACACAACATTCACCGGCGCACCGCCTGTTCGGTCGAGCCAGCGCTGCCAGCCGAACCAGCCTGCGACGCAAAGCACCGCCGCAGCCACTGCGCTCCCAGCGATCCAATAGCTCCGGCTCTTTCGGGATGGTGGCGGCAGTAGCGGCTGGTCAGTTGCAAGCTCCCGCGGAACCGGCTCTGATGTTTCAACCTCCTCTTCAAACGTAATGCGAGCGATGGACTCGCTGGCGCTGATGACCATCCGGTCCGCGTCCGGCCGCTGCTCCGTCTCAACGGCCTTGACCGTAGCGGTAAAGCGATAGCCGCGTCCGGGAATCGTCTCGATGATCTTGCCGCCCGACTCGTGCCTGGAGAGCGCCTTGCGCAGCAGGAAGATGTGCTGGGTCAGATTACTCTCTTCGACGAAGGACTCCGGCCAGAGCTTGCGGAGCAGTTCGTCCTTCCCAATCACCCGATCAGAGTGCTCCACAAGGTAAAGAAGCAGATCAAAGGTCTTCCGATTAAGCGGCAGAGGCTCGCCCCGCCAGCTCAACTGCCATCTGGCGCGATCAATTGCATACTCTTCAAATTCAATTAAACCCTTAGAAATAAAGGACATGAATCAATTGATCCTCAATTGAGTGGCGGTTGAGCCGAACTTGAGGACGCCCTTTCAGCAACTGTGGGAAAACTGGTTATGCCGAAGCAAGCGGACTCGGAAATCGAGAGTTGTCCTGAAAAGCCAAGTATACCAACCCTGCGATTCGGCATCGTTGAACGCCCATCATCGTGCGTCACTAGGAGCGACATGAAAAGAACGAAACGGCTCTCGATTGAATTCCTGCACCGCGAAGTAACCATCACGGTTGAGAATTCAACGCTTCATTTTCAAGATGGCGAATCGGAGACCGCGGATGCATCTGCTGTCTGCCCCGCGTGCGGTAGTCCCTGGTTCACTCTGGTCGCGCCGGCAGAAGGAAACATTGAAGCGCGCGTCGAGCCGATCCGCCGCGCGCTCGAACAATCCAGCCTGCACCTGCAGGTATCCCCGGCCGGTCAATTACGGATCTGCCAAAGGTCATTTGAAGTACTCAAGGAGAAATTTTGATGCCATCGTCAATTCCCCGCGTCTCGCAGTCGATTTCACACTGCAAACTTAGACCGCACTCGTGTGCCTTTTATTTAGGCCTCTCAAGGCCGCGAGTAACCTTTTCTTTCTTTGCACTTCTTTTCATGTTGCTGACGACTCCAGCGGCATTGCTTGCGCAGTTGACCCCACTGAACAGCATTAAAACGATTGCCGGCAATGGGACTGCCGGGAACTCAGGCGACGGCGGTCCGGCTGCCGGCGCAGAGTTGAGCTATCCTGCCGCTGTGATAACCGATAGCGCCGGTGATCTTTTTATCTGCGATTTTAATAACAATACCGTTCGCAAAATAACTGCGGCGACAGGAATCATCTCGACAGTGGCGGGCAATGGAGTTGCGGGATATTCCGGCGATGGCGGAGCAGCGACAAGTGCGGAGTTGAATAATCCCGGCGATTTGGCATTGGACGCGGCAGGGAACCTGTACATTGCGGATAACGGCAACAATAGGGTTCGAATGGTAAGCGCCGCCAACGGAATCATTACCACTGTAGCGGGCAATGGATCCGGCACTTCTTCCGGCGATGGCGGGTTAGCAACCAGCGCAGGATTGGTCTCCCCGCAAGGAATTGCACTGGATAGCGCTGGTGACATTTTTGTTACGGACTACGGAGAACCAGGCGTTCGCGAGATTAACGCCACAACCGGCCTCATCAGCACTGTGATTAGCAATGCGTCAACGCCCAATCCCGGCTTTGTCTTCCTGGACGGTATAGCAATTGATGGCTCGGGGAATATCTTCATCACCGATATCTTGAACCATGTTGTCTTCAAATTTACTGCGGCCAGTGAGACGGTATCCATCGTTGCAGGCAATGGCGCATCTGGCTCATCCGGCGATGGCGGCCCAGCTACCAGCGCTGAACTGAACTTTCCCCAAGGGGTCACTCTTGATTCCGCCGGCAACATTTACATTGCCGACAGCCTGGCCAATACTGTCCGCAAGGTCACAGCGGCCACGGGCATCATCTCCACAGTAGCCGGCAACGGCGCCTCTGGATACACCGGGGATGGGGGTCCGGCAATCAATGCCGAGTTATATCTCCCTGGAGAAGTGGCGCTGGACAGTGCAGGCAATCTGTATATTCCTGACGGCTCCAATAATGTCATCCGCGAAGTATCGCCACTTACTTTTCCAGCTACAAAGGTTGGCGGCAGCAGCACACCGCAGAACCTCTTCCTTCAGACCACCGCTGCCGAAAACATCAACAGCTTCACTGTGCCGGCGTCTCAGGGAAACAAGCAGGAATACACAACCGGCACTATCAGCGGTTGCGTGGTCGATGGTGTGACATCGAACCCGGTCGGGACTATCTGCACCATCCCCATCACTTTTAGCCCTGCCTATCCTGGCGAGCGAGCGGTACCCTTGCAGGCAATCACGAATGTGAACAATATCAACATCGGATTGAATGGGATAGGCGTTGCGCCGCTTGCGGCGCTTACGCCGGGAATCATTACCACCATCGCAGGCAATGGCAGTAGTACTTACACGGGCGATGGCGGCCCTGCGATCAATGCCGGTATTTATGAACCCCAGGGCGTGGTGCTGGACAACATCGGTGATGTTTATTTCGCCGATTTCTATCATCATGCAGTGCGCAGAATCGACGCCGCCTCTGGCATCATTACCACAGTCGCAGGCAATGGAACGGAAGGTTACAGTGGCGACGGAGACGTAGCGGCCAACGCAAAGTTGAATTATCCGGCGGGAATTTCTTTTGACAGTGCCGGAAACCTCTACATTGCGGACAGTAACAACTACGTAGTACGCGAGGTGAACACGGCGACCGGCATCATCACTACGGTCGCGGGAAACGGCACAAAGACGAACTCCGGTGATGGCGGCCTTGCCATCAACGCCGGCTTCCAGACAGTCACCGACGTAAAGTTCGACAGCCACAATAATATGTTCATCGCCGATTCAGGCCTGATTCGGCGCGTGGACGCAGGAACCGGCACAATCACTACCATTGCGGGTAATGGACCTGGCGGCGACGGCGTTCTGGCAATCAACTCTTATGTCTCTCCTTACTCGTTGGCCTTTGATGGCCAGGATGATCTCTATCTTGTCCAACCGTCGAACTGCACTGTGCGCATGATCAACGCCGCGACCGGCATTATCACCACTGTTGCAGGCAACGGCGCACCAAACTCCCCACATAGCGGGGATGGCGGCCCGGCAACCAGTGCGGGCTTGGCGGAACCTGATTACGTGGTCGCCGATAGCGCGGGTGATTTGTACATTTCAGAGGCGGCAGGCAGCTATGTGCGCATGGTCACCGCTTCCACCGGCATCATCTCCTCGATTGGTGGTACTGGACTTAACGATGTCAATGTTCCTGGTGATGGCGGCCCAGCGACTGCCGCGACTATCTCCTCTCCAACCGGCATTGCATTGGATGGCTCCGGCAATCTTTATATCGGAAGCTACGTAGCCGAAAGAATTCGCAAGATTAATGTTTCCGAGTCTGCGCTCATCTGGCCGACTGCGACGAATGTTGGAACTCCGGATGCCTCCGATGATCCTGAGACAGCGATTCTGACCGATATCGGCAACGACCAGTTGAGTGTTCCGTTTGCCACTGCACCCGCCAATCCGGTCATTACTAGTGGCTGGCTGCTGGACTCGTCTTCGACCTGCTCAAGCAATGGTCTGACTCCGTTGACCTTGCTCTCGGGCCAAGCCTGCACTCTGCCGGTAGACTTTACGCCAACTGAAGTGGGGGCAAACAGCGGAACGTTTGTACTCGCTGACAACTCGCTCAATAATCCTGCTTCGGCTCAGACGATATCGCTGACCGGTACAGGCATTGGCCAGGCGGCAGGGCCGCAGCCTGTTCTTACTCCAGCGGCAATGGATTTCGGCAGCCTGACCGTCGGGACCACGAGCGCCACGCAGACGGCGAAACTCAGCAACACGGGTGGCGTTCCGCAGTCGATCAGCAGCTTCGGATTCTTCGGCGCGAACACCAGCGCCTTCAGCGAGACCAACAACTGTGGCCCCAGCCTGGCAGCCGGTGCAAGCTGCGCCATTACAGTCAGCTGCACTCCCACTGCTGCGGGAGCGCTTTCTGCGAATCTCGGCGTGAACTTCCCATCGCCGGAGCCACAGCTCGCCATAGCACTGACCTGTACCGGCACGGCCACCACAACGCCACAAGCGACTCTCACTCCTTCGACGCTCAGTTTTACCACTGTCGCGGGATCGACGCCTGCACCGCAAATGGCAACATTGACCAACGGCGGAACAGCGTCACTGGTCATCTCCTCGGTCACCATCGGCGGAGCCACAGGCGGGGCCTTCTCCGAAACCAACACTTGCGGAACCGCTTTGGCTGCTGGCGCCAGTTGCTCCATTACCGTTAGTTTCAGCGGTACAGGGGTTGGCAGTTATGTGGCCTCTCTTCAGGTCGCCGACAATGCACCATCGACCCCACAGTCGATCGCACTCAGCGGCACGGTAACTGCCGCAGCCGCGCCCGCGGCGACTCTGACACCTGCGGCGCTGAGCTATTCAGCGACTACAGGCGCCACGTCGGCTGCGCAGAACGCGACGCTAACCAACACCGGCAATGCTCCGCTCACGATTACCGGCATCAGCCTGACCGGAACCAATAGCGCCGTCTTCGCAAGCACCAACATTTGCGGGGCATCACTTGCCACAGGCGCCTCCTGCAACATCGCGGTTACATTCGCACCCACCGCGACTGGTACAGAAACTGCAACGCTGACGGTGAACGATAATGCAGCTGGCTCACCGCAAACAATCTCACTGACAGGAACCGCAACTGCGCCGCCACCTGCCGCGGATTTCTCCATCGCGGTAACGCCCGCAAGCCAAACCGTGACGGCGGGAAGCAGCGCGACTTATCAAGTCAACCTCGCCTCAATCAGCGGCAGCTTCACTCAACAAGTCACCCTCGCCGTCAGCGGCCTTCCGGCCGGAGCAACTGTGACGTTCGCGCCGGATTCGGTAACGCCAGGAAGTGCCGGTGCGAGTTCGACGATGACGATTCAAACGCTCACGCAGCTAGCATCGACAAAGCAGGAGAGGACACAATGGCCATTACCTGTCGGACTCATCAGCGTGGCATTGCTGATTATGCCTTTCCGGCGCAGAAGGCGGACCTTCCTTGAAGTCGGCTGCTTCTTGTTCCTGTTTGCACTCAGCGGAGCTTTAACCGCATGTGGAGGAGGATTTGCGCTCCCGGCGGCTCAGACGGCTCCGGCTACCTACACAATCACAGTGACTGGCAACAGCGGTTCGCTCCAACACAGCACAAGCGTGCAGATCACCGTGAAGTAAGGACAGATAATGAATCGAATTTTGCTTTCTCTCTTCTTCGTCGCAATGGCGCCGTCGCTCGCCCTTGCTCAAGCCTCTCCGTCCGAGGACAATCATCGCTCGCCTGAGCTTGCATTGGAGTATAACTTCGTGCGTTCCAATGCTCCGCCTGCCGGATGTGAGTGCTTCTCACTGAACGGTGGTGGCCTCTCAATCGCGCAGCCTTTGGGAGACAGCCGTCTGTCTGCTGTCTTTGATTTCGCTGTGGCGCATGGTTCGGGAATCAGTGCAAGCAAATATGACTTGACCCTGACTACGCTCAACCTCGGACTTCGCATACGGCCGTTCAAACAGGCGCGTTGGAACCCCTTCGGCCAGGCTTTGATTGGGGTCGCAAATGCCAGCGGGACGCTCGTCGATGGCAATACGCCCGCGGCAAATGACTCTACGCTCGGCTTCGCCAGTTTGGTCGGCGGAGGTCTTGATTACCGCCTGCACAGGCGCTGGTCAGTGCGCTTGATCGATGCCGGCTACTTGCTAACCAGGTCAAGCAATGGCGTCAATAACGTTCAGAATAATTTGCGCCTTGGCGCCGGCATCGTCTATCGCTTCGGGAAACATTGAATCGTCTCAGGTAGACAACGTTAGGCGTAACATCGCTCGTCTGGACCACTCTCGGTTTGGCCTGAATCTAGGCCAAACTTCGCTACTCGATCGAGAGTGGTCCGCATTCTGTGCAATCAGGACGTAAGGTACTGAGTTACATTCCACGGGTTTGCACTGCGTTCAAGGAGAAAGAAATTGACTACTATGGCAACCATCATGGCAACGCGGCAATGCAAGCGTGCTGACGACTTCTTCTTCACCACAATGTCTGTCCTCATGCTGGCGATTGTCTTTATGGGCTTCGCTTCCAGTTATTTTCTGAGAGGGGCCGCGTTCTCTCATTTGCCCAGCCTGCTCGTTCACTTGCATGGGGCCGTCTTCTCCTCCTGGATCATACTGTTCGTTGTCCAATCCAGTTTGGTCTCAGCAGGAAATCTCCAGCTTCATCGCAAACTCGGAATAGCGGGCGCTGTGATCGCTTGCATGATGGTGGTGCTTGGCGTTCTTACGCCCTATGGGACTCTTCGGCGTGGCGCGCAACTCCCATCCATTTTTACTCCCACGTCGTTTTTGATCGGCAATATTCTTGGCATCCTCCTCTTTGGCGCTTATGTCGCGGTCGCCGTCTGGCAGCGGAAGAATCGCATCGTGCACAAGCGCTTGATGCTGATCGCGAATACCACGCTGATGGCTCCTGCTCTCTCACGGATGGCGTTTCCGGTGATGGAGCATCCCCTGCTGACATTTCCCTTGATGACCCACTATCCATTCCTCATCGGTGCTATTCCGCTGGCCATGATCGTTGCGCTCTTCATCTTCGATCTCGTCACTCAAAAAAGACCACTCGTTGTAACGGTAATCGGCGGCTTCCTCTTCTGGGCGTTTGATCCATTTTCCGACTTCATCATCAACACGCAGCTCTCGCAGCACATCGCGTACTGGGCACAGCATCACCCGTGAGGCACAATTCAACAGGCGTCACGCAGAAGCTGGCCCAAACGCCGCGTACCCGTGGTTTCAATCCAGAATGAATTCCGCGGCAAGCAATAAGAAGTCTGCGTCCACTTATGCGCGGCAGCTTCTCAACTAACCCGGATCAGGAGGCATCATGAACAGCGATCTCGCTCAATCAAGTCCCAAAGAGGATCTCAATTCTCCTCTGCCTCTCGCAACGCGCTGGTATCGGAAAGTACTTTTCGGCAGCTGGGGCCTGCGCGCCGGCTGGGGGCTGCTGTTTTACATAGCGTTGATTGTCCTGAGCCAAACCATCGTTGACGGCATCCCGCATTGGTACGGCCAGCACCATCCTGCATTCGGCGCCGCGCTCCAACAAGCAGAGAAGGCATCGCGTGATCTTCAGGACCGTCTGCCGGGTGGGGTTTTGATCTCGCACGGAAAGCCAATAGCGGTCGTGCTCTTGCTGCTCTGGATCATGTCAAAGGTTGAGCGCCGTCCCTATACCGCTTACGGCTGGGGAAGCGGCCATCGTGTGCGCGACTGTGCCGTTGGATTCCTCTGTGGCTTCGTGATGATGTGCGGGCTCGTCGGAGTTCTATGGACCGCCCATCTGCTTGTTTTCGATGGAATTCTGCTCTCCGGTCCGCAAGCTCTTCTCTATGGAGTCAAGTGGCTGCTGGCATTTTGTCTCGTTGGCTTGTCGGAAGAGTTCCTTTCCCGCGGATACTTTCAATACACTCTCGCGCGTGGATTTGCCGGGCTGATCCCCAAGCGTTTTTCGCATCGGTATGCTGTCGGATTCATTCTCGCGACCATCCTGCTTTCGATCGATTTCGGCGCCGGACATCGTATTCATTCAACAGAGTCGCTCATCGGACTGGTCGTGGCGGGATTGAGCGGGCTTGTGTTTTCTTATTCGCTTTGGCGGTCAGGCTCGCTCTGGTGGGCCATCGGCGCGCACGCATCGTGGGACTGGGTGCAATCCTATCTCTTCGGCGTTGGCGATAGTGGCGTCCTCTGTCATGGCCGACTCCTCGCATCGCATCCCACCGGCCAAAATTTTCTCTCGGGTGGCGTGACCGGACCTGAAGGCAGCATCCTCGCCCTCGGCGCGATTCTACTCGGAGCGCTCCTCGTCCGAGTCACTGTGCCCAAACGCCTCTACCCCAATGGACTGCTGACAACGTCCCCGTTGCAGGGCCGCCAAGCCTCCACACTTCAGGCTGTTCAAACTCAAGGAGTCAATCCGTTATGATTCGAAACTTTCCCTGTCTTCTCCTCCTCGCCGCCACTGCTTTTGCGTATGCGCAAACCACGCCGAAGAAAGTTGTGACCACCGAGGCTGACCTTCGCCGCTTCAGCTATCCGGTCAATGGCGATGTGCAGCATTTGCTCAATATGCCGGTGAAGGAGTTTTTCACGTTTGCACTTCCCATCCGCTCCGACATCGACAAGACGTTGCGCGATTACGATATCCAGGACCATGCGGCACATCGCGCGTTGCTTCACGCGCGGCTTGACCTCGAGCTTCTCTCCGGCGACAACGCGTCGGCGCTTGAGACGATTCACCAGATTCGCGCGCTGGAAGACAAACCTGTGGCCAGGCTGACCAGCGCTCTCAACGAGGAGGCGATCGCTCGCGCACGACTGTCTGGCGCCAATCCTGCTACTGGTGATTGCCCCGTAGGCTATCAAGCGGCCTATGAAAAGTCCGTGCGGCCATTGCCCTGGCCTGTCGCCGGCGACTTCATGAAGCACGAAAAGAGCTTCGCAGGATTGATGAGCAAGCCGTTCTTCGCCGGGGTGGCCGATTCGGAGTTAGGCCCGACGATCGCGAAGGAACACGCCTTGACTCTCTCTGGGGCGGAAACCTTGCTCCAAATGCGGGTTTTGATCGATTATGCCGTTGCCTGCAAACAACAGACGCTCGACGTAGACACCGCTTACGTCAAGATGCACGATGTCTCCAAGCCGGATATCTGGCCGGCGCGAGAGGCAGTCTTACCGGCAGCAGAGAAACTGACCCCTGTAAACGTCGGCATCTGGGATTCCGGTTTCGACACATCGTTGTTTCCAGGGCAGCTCTTCACCAGTAACGCGGCCGATCCGAGCGATGATCACGGCATCGCCTTCGACGTCTTCGCTCACCGCACCCATGGCGAACTCATTCCCCTGTCGCCGCAACTGTTGAAGGACTACCCCGAACTAGTTGTCACGATGCAGGCCATTGGCGATTTGCAGAGCGGTATAGACACGCCTGCCTCCGCCGCCCTCAAGCAGAAAACCGCCGCCATGACACCGCAACAGATGCGCAGCCTGTACGACGAGGTAAACGTGGTGGATGGCTACGCGCACGGGACCCACGTCGCGGGAATCGCGGCGCGCGGCAATCCGGCCATTCGCATGGCTTATGTCCGCATGACCTATGACACGGGCAACCCGCATATGCCGGCGACCGATCAACTCCAGCAGGATTTGGTGAGTTCTTACGCCGCGTCCGTGCAGTGGTTCAAAGAGCACCATATCCGCGTTGTGAACATGAGTTGGTGGAACACACCCTCCACCTACGAGAAAGACCTGGAAGACAACGGGATCGGGAAAGACAGTGCCGAACGCAAACAACTCGCCCGGCATTACTTCGAGATTGAGCGGGACGGCCTGTACGCAGCGCTCAAAAGCGCGCCGGAGATTCTCTTCGTCACCATCGCCGGGAACAACAACGCCGACAATGCATTCCAGGAAGTCATCCCATCGTCCTTCCGCCTGCCCAACCTGATTGTTGCTGGGGCCGTGGATCAGGCTGGCGATGAGACAAACTTTACCAGCTACGGAGACAATGTAATAGTTCATGCGGACGGCCAGGCGGTTGAAAGTGTCATTCCTGGGGGCGCCAAGGTAAAAATGACTGGTACCTCAATGGCTGCGCCACAAGTCACAAATCTGGCGGCCAAACTGCTCGCAGTCGATCCCAAGCTCTCCCCTGAGCAGCTCATTGTTCTTATCCGCGATGGGTCTGATCGCAGCGAAGACGGCCGCCGTCACCTGATAAACCCAAAGCGCTCACTTGAGTTACTTGAGGGCGGTAATGTAAGCCTGAGCAGTGGGTCAGGGCCGCTCGCGGCAAATGGAGCTACCCGACGGTGATAGCCCCTTCCCGCGCAAAGAGTCTTTGCGCCTATCTTCAAGGTAAGCTACTCGAAGATCTTGTATAGAGTTGTACAACATAACGTCTCGATGAAGAGCTATCTATGCGTTCGCGGCACAGAGATTCAGCGGACGCATAGCTCTTCACCCGGTAAGTCGGCAGTTGCCAATTCACTGTCTATGCTCGGGCGTCCACCACTCAGGCAAGATTTTTGGGATACGTAGCTTCTTTGCGATCGGTCCCCACGTCGGTTCAAATTCGATGAGGACGTTTCCGATTGCGCGGCCACCGATCTGTCCCAGCATCTGTTGTTGAGCCTTGGTGGCAGTGTTGAAGCCGTCAGGCAAGTACGCCATGCCGACAAAGCTACCTGCCGCCGCGCCCGTAAAGGTACTATAAGCAACTTCGCGGTGGCCGGAATCCGACTTGTCGAAGAGCGTCCAACCCACCGCATGCCCGACTCGCATAACTGGGTTTGTACTGTCCGAACGTTGGTATCGTGGATCTTCTCGGAGAAGAACCTGCGTTGCAAGCTCAGCACTGGTCTTTGCGGTTCGCCGTGCAACCGCATCGCCGTAGTTCCTACCGAACGCGCCCATCCCATCTTGCCATTCTTCAGGGTAGTCCTTTTTGGGTCGGGCCATCGTGATTCCCGCGCCGAAGAGCGGATAGATAACGGCAGCCGGCGAATACGCCTTGTGAATATAAATCTCGAACTTGTCGTGCGCGGTGAGTGGCGTGCCGGATATCAACCTCGGCGAAAGCAAAGGAATCCGATTGATGTGGACACGATCCCCCTGTTGCGTCGATTGATCTACCTGGGCGCTTGGTGCGTCAGGCAGGTCGTTCGAACTTGAAGACGACGCGCCTTCCACTTTCGCAACCAAAGGTTCCTGACTTGTTTGGGATACCTCCAGCACTGCCGCAGGAGCGAATGATGTTTGCGCGTTGACGGTGACGCTATGGGTGCAGAATGGAAAGAGGATGGCAGGAAGCGCCATATACAACCTGGTACTGTTTCCTAAATTCTTCATGAATCTCCTGGAAGCTGTTTCATAACCCGGTTTTGAAAGGGCACGGCTTCAGCCGTGCCGCTACGG